>PWYU01000009.1 GCA_003567725.1 Syntrophomonadaceae bacterium
ACTCGGTTAAGCTGGCTTCAATGGGTGAGATGTCTGCCGGAGTTGCCCATGAGTTAAACAGCCCTCTAACCGCAATTGTTGGTAATTCACAGTTACTCTTACGGGAAACATCTCCGCAGGATCCGCATTTCCAGTTAATAAAAGATATACATACCAGTGGAATCCGCTGCCAGCGAATAATAAAAAACCTTCTGACATTTTCCAGGCAGGATGAATTTACCTTTGAAAATGTTGATCTAAATGAAGTAGTCAAACATGCCCTGGAGCTGGCTGCTTACCAGATTGAAAAAAGCAAGATTGAATTAAAGGTAGAACTTTGTGATGATATTCCCGTACTATCCGGCAGCATGAACGGCCTGGAACAGATCATAGTTAACCTGCTGCTTAATGCAAAAGATGCTGTTGAAGATCAAATGCGCAGAACCGGCGAAAGCCGGAAAGGATTAATAGAAATAGAAACACGCGTTCATCCGGACGGAGATTACGCAATAGTGCAGGTCTGCGATAATGGAGAAGGTATCCCGGATGAACACATTTCTCAAATTTTCAACCCCTTTTACACAACTAAACAGAGCGGCAAAGGAACCGGCCTTGGCCTATCTGTCAGTCTTGGTATCGCCCAGGCTCATGGCGGATTCATAGATCTTGACACAAAAGTAGGCCGGGGCAGTACCTTTAGTTTGATTTTACCACTCGGCAGACAATAATAGCCCATAAAGCAAGTGCCGGGTATGATGGAGGAAGTTTGATGTCGAAGCAACCTCAGTTTTTGATTGTTGACGATGAACAGGAAGTATGTAATTTTTTCAGTTATCTCTTAAAGAAAAAAGGCTTTATAGTAATTACCGCAAATACAGGCAAAGAAGCATTTGAAAAACTTCAACAGTATCAATTCGACACAGCCCTGGTAGATCTAATGCTGCCAGATGCCAATGGTCTGGATATTCTAAAACAAATTAAGCAGGAACAACCCGGTTGTGAAGTAATCATCATTACCGGTTACTCTACTGTTAAATCTGCAGTTGAAGCTATTCAGCTCGGCGCTTTTGATTACGTAGAAAAACCCTTTGTCGATATAAATGAAATGGAAATACTTTTGGAGCGTTCGCTGGATGCAAAACACGATACTGAAGAGTTTTTAGTAGCCCAGGAAGAACTTGGTTTTGTAGTTGGCAAGAACCAGAAAATGATCAGCATGGTTTCAGCAGCCCGCAAAATCGCCAAAAAAAATATTACAGTCTTGATACAGGGAGAAACCGGTACCGGAAAAGAAGTTTTAGCCCGTTACATACATTCTGTAAGCCACCGCAATGACCGGCCTTTTCTGGCTTTTAATTGCGGTGCTTTTACAGAAACCCTGCTCGAAAGCGAACTCTTTGGCCATGAAAAAGGTTCCTTTACCGGAGCAACCCATCAAAAGAAAGGCATATTTGAGCAGGCTAACCGGGCAACGCTTTTCTTAGACGAAGTAGATTCTGCCAGCCCTGCCATTCAAATCAAGCTGCTCAGAGTCCTGGAAACCGGTGAGTTTTTAAGGGTAGGCGGCGAAGATATGTGCAAAGTAGACGTGCGTATTATCGCAGCAACAAATGCCAATCTTGCAGAAAAAGTCACTGAAAATAAATTCAGGGAAGACTTGTTTTACCGTCTTGATGTTGCATCACTGCATATACCGCCTTTAAGGGAAAGACCTGATGATATTGATCTGTTTATAGATTACTTTACAAAGAAAGAATCAGAAGCCAAGCAGGTTCCGGTTAAAAAGTTTTCTAATGAAGCTCTTACCATAATGAAACAACATAAATGGCCCGGTAACATCCGGGAGCTATCAAACACCGTTGCCCAGGCTTTACTGCTCAGCAAAGATAAGGTAATTGGTGTTGAAGACCTGCCCGAGAGGGTTATTAGATCGATCTCGGACCGTGATAAACCTGAAGAAATGAGTAAGCCTGAACAACCTGCCACTGAAAAAGAAGAAGACCCGGGCCCGGCAGCATCAACAGTATTAGCCAAAGAAATAATTGACTACTTTGAGTCGAAATTTTTACCGAATATTAATTTTCGGGAAGGCTTTGATTTTAACCAGTTTACCAGCAAGATAAGTAGCTGCAATAATGCAATGATTGCTAAAGTTATTGAAGCTGCCCTAGAAGATACTTACGGCAACCAGGTTAAAGCTGCCAAACTACTGGGCATTACGCCCCGGGCCCTACGTTACCACCTGCAAAAAACAAAAGAAGAGAAGTAGAACTGTTATCGCTTGACTGCTGCTTTAACTACTATCCTGATGATTATACAGGTTCATTGCCATTTCAAGTCCATCCCGGACAAAGGCAAGTGCGGCATCAACCGAACGCTCCAGGGCACTTTCAATTAATTCTTTATCAGGGCCGCTTATTGGCTGCAAAACATAGTTTGGCGTTTCCATAAACGGTGGAGGTTTGCCTATACCGATGCGCAGGCGGGGAAACTCAGAACTACCTAGACTGTTAATGATTGATTGAAGGCCGCGATGCCCCGCACTCCCACCTCTGCCTTTAAGCCGGATTGACCCGGGAGGAAGGTCGAGGTCATCATATATAACAAGCAGCTGTTCCGGGTTAATCTTGTAATAGCTTAAAAGCTCGCTGACAGCCAGGCCACTGCGGTTCATGTAAGTAAGCGGTTGTGCCAGAATTACTTTTTTTCCTTGATAACTTGTCACAGTAAAGAGTGAATGGTGTTTTTGTGAAGGGTTTTCAGACTGTAAAACGCCGGCAAGCTTATCCACAACTACAAAGCCAAGGTTATGCCTGCTTCCTTTATACATTTTCAGAGGGTTGCCCAGACCGACAATTAGATGCATTTAATCAACCCCACCATTTCTATACATTAATGCCCCTTTCGAAAGGGGCATTGTCTTGTAAAACTTTTAAACTGTTTAGAACCATCAAGCAGAAAAACAACCGGGTGAAAGCTACTCACTTTCTTCTTCAGTATCTTCTGCTTCTTCGCCTTCTTTACCTTCGCCCTCTTCTTCTGCAGCTTCTTCGCCTTCTTCAAGCTCT
>PWYU01000061.1 GCA_003567725.1 Syntrophomonadaceae bacterium
TGAGGCTGCTGCCGATGGCGACGAAATTGTTATCAGGCCGGGTACATATAATGAAAGAATTAGTTTTCAGGGTAAAAATATTACAATACGCAGCATGGATCCTGATGATCCGGAAGTCGTAAATGAAACAACAATTGACGCAGGTGGTGTGGATTCGGTTGTTTCATTTAAGAATGAAGAAACAGAAGCAGCAGTATTAAGCGGTTTTACTTTAACCGGTGGTAGTGGCAATATGGAAGTTTTGGAGTTTGAAATTGAAGGAGAAATAGAAGAGGTTCCGTCTCTTTACGGTGGTGGAATTATTGTTCTTAATGGCAGTTCACCTACCATCACCAAAAATGTTTTGGTTGATAATGTTGCTGAAAGAGGCGGCGGGATTTTAGTCTACGAATCTGCTCCCCTCATAGAAGACAACAGGGTTGTTAACAACTTATCCACAGGTGGTGGGGGAGGTATATTTGTTGCTAATTCAGCTGCCAGGGTAATTAATAATGAAATTGCCAATAACTCTGCCGGAAGAAGCGGAGGAGGTATTGCTGTCAGTGGTGATGGAGACAGCCCGGCATTATTTGAGGGTAATACTATATCCGATAACAGTGGTGAAAATGGCGGTGCTTTCTCCCTTTTTGAAGCCAGCCCCGATATTATTGATAATATAGTTATCAACAACCATGCCAATAGCATTGGTGGAGGTATTTTCCTTATGAACTCATCGCCCATGATCAGGGGTAATGACCTTTCCGATAACAGGGCCGGTCCTTCAGGCGGAGGGTTCGCTATATACTTCGGTTCATCCCCGGAAGTGATTGACAACCTGGTTATCGGGAACCAGGCTGAAACCGGTGGTGGCTTTTCTATTAACATGAACTCAAACCCTCTGGTTGAAGCAAATACCGTTTCTGATAACCAGGCCAGATTAGGTGCCGGGTTCCTGATAAACGAAGATTCAGAGCCTTCAATAATTGATAACATGATTACGGAGAATGATGCAGAACGTAATGGTGGTGCAATGTTTGTCCAGGCTTCATCGCCCAATATTGAAGGAAACTCTTTCAGAAATAACGAAGCAAGACGTGATGGCGGTGCTATCTATGCTTTGATGGATGCCATTATAACTCTGTCCGATAATATTTTCGAAAATAACAGGGCAAGTTCTGGAGGGGCAATTCATTACTCTGAGGGCGCTTCAGTAGAAGGTCTTGATAATAATACCTATGAAGGTAATGTTCCTGATGATGTAATTGAGGAATAAAGAATATACCCAATATCACCTTATTATCTAAAGCAGTAAAATTTCGACCAGGCTGCCTGGGTTTACCAGGATAGCCTGGTTTCGTTTTTTACATAAAAAAGTTATAATAGTTTTGTTGACAAGAGGGAGGTATCCGTAGTGGCAAAAAAGGCCTCAGCTAAAAATAGAAAAATTGATGAAAAAAATAAGCAAAAGAAACCATTACCCGGAAGATTCTCGAAACTTAAGGCAGAAAACTTATTACTGTTTATTATGTTAGCTATAGTTGCCGGGCTGCTTTTTATCGGGCCATTTTATCGCGGCTTGTTTTTCAGCATGGAATTAATGTACGCTCAGATTTTTGTTTTTGCCGCACTTTCTTTCTGGGGTCTTTTCAGAGTTTTCAACAGGGATAGAAGGCTGATCGAAACCCCACTTGATATATGCCTCTTATTGCTGCTTGTTGCTTACTTCATATCCACTTTTGTTGCTGTCCACACAAGGGACGCCCTGGAAGAGCTTTTAAAAATTGCATCATACCTGGTAATATACCTGGTTGCAATTGACTTCTGCCGCCACTGGAAATATCCTGGCTTGCTAAAATGGTTTAGCCATGAAAGTAAAAATGAAGAAGACACTTTACCTCCGGGGATTAGTTTGTTTTTACACATACTGCTTGCTGCTGCTACAGTTTTAACTATCGCCAGTCTCAGTGTTCCTGCCGGTCAATGGGATCTTGTCGGGGCTTACGCTTCAAATCGGATCGCTTCGCCGATGGGTTATGCCAACACGGCAGCAGCATATTTTATGGCCAGTTATTTTTTGTCCCTATCCCTTGCACCGCTTGCAAACAGGTTGTTCAGAATTATATACCTGGTTCCTGCCACCTTAATGTTAATTACTGTGATTCTAACCTTTTCACGGGGAGCCTGGCTGCTTTTACCACCACTTGCTGTCTTAATGATATTTGTTTCGGCGCCCGGTCAAAAGCTGCGGGTATTTCTTTTCCTGGCAGTTACAGTTTTCACCGCTCTGCCGGCTGCATTACTGGTAGATCCGGTATTTCGTTCAGATAACCCGGCTCAGGCCTGGTTATTGATTTTTGGGGCAATCTTAGCAGCAGTATTTCTGGGTTTAATGGTTGAATTATACTTTCAACAGAGCAGAAAGATTCGCCTGGGAATAGCAGCAGGAGCAGCTGCTATAGTTTTCGCTGCACTAATAATATTTGTGATAGTGCCGGTTGTCGGTCCCCTGCACCTGGAAAACCCTCCTGAAGAATCTGCCCGGACAACCTCCTATGAGCAGGTGATAAGTAACATAGAGGCAGGGGAAACATACCAGCTTCAGCTTGAAGTCAAGGCTGCCCTGGATCAGCAAGCCGATTACAGTGATTCTGAGTATGCCTGGAGATTAAGAGTTCTGGGAGGTCTGCCCGGTTACAGGGATGAGGAACTTCTTGATTACCGCGGGATGGAAACAGATGGTTGGGAGCAGTTCAACTTTTCGATTGAGACAGGTGAAGATACAACCCGACTGGATATCAGGTTGCAAAATCTCTACCCCGGAACCGCTATGTCGGCTAACAATGTTGTGCTTACTTCACCTGGTAGCGAACAAAATCTTCGCTTTACCGTGAACCGTATCCTCACTGACCGTTTTTACAACAGGATCTACTCATCTTCACGGGATCGTAACCTTGATCGCCGCCTGGAGCTCTTTGAAGATGCCGTAAAGGTTATCAGGGATTACCCGATCCTGGGAGCAGGTGGTGGGGCCTGGGCGGCAATTTACCGAGCCTACCA
>PWYU01000045.1 GCA_003567725.1 Syntrophomonadaceae bacterium
AATGATGTTCAGGCCCCTTTTAGTATCCTTCATCATGTTGTTAAACTACCCAAATGCTTCAAAATACTTTCAAACTGTGGCTTATTGACCTGGAAATCTGCTCCTACAGATTCCCCTTTATGGCGAATGTCATCAGTGATTAAGGAGCTGTACAGAATTACCATTATACCTGAGGTTGCCTTGTTATCTTTTACTCTTTTACACAAAGTAAGGCCATCCATTTTAGGCATTTCTATATCAGTAATTAATACATCGACTTCATTTGGGTTGCTTTCCAGGTAGTCCAAAGCTTCCTGTCCATTATGAAAACTGAGAATGTCTTCATAACCACTTTTACTGAGAAAGCTGCCGACCATTTCCAGGATAAAATTAGAGTCATCGGCTATGGCCAGCCTGGCACCGGCAAGTTTTTCTACCTTTTCAAAGTCAATATCTGCTTCCCCGGGCATTACAAAAGCTACTATACTTTCAAAATCAAGAATTAGAACCATTCTATCTGAATACTTCACAACACCAATTACAGGTACATCAACGTTTAAGCCGTCAATTGTATCCAGGTCTGCCCAGGACATTCTATCTATGTTGGAGACATCTGAAACCCTGAAAGCAATTTTCTTTTTATTAAATTCTGTTAGAATAAGCTTGTCATCTTCCGATTCGTTTTCGCCCAGGTATTTTACCAGGTTGATTTGAATGATAGCTTCTCCCCTGAGTTTAATCATGCCATCAGCTAACTCATGGCTTTCGGGCAATGAAGTCACTTTTTGAAGCGTTAATACTTCTCTTACCTTCATAACATTTATACCATAAGAGGTTTTACCTATTCTAAATTCCAACACTTCAAGTTCATTTGTGCCGCTCTCCAGCAAAATACCTTTTTTAGCTTCCATAAATATTCCTCCGTAATAATTAATTCCATAAATAATTTTTACTTTGATATATTCAGTTTAGCTTAAAATAATCTGATCCTAATTTTTTTGCAAGCTATTCTGATTGTCAAATTCCTTCTTTATTTGCCCCTGCAGCTCAGGATCATTTATAACTTTCTGACCGGTGATCGCCATGGCTTTACCTGCAGCCAGCATTACTTCATAAGCCTGTTCAGTATTACATAGAGAGGCAAACTCAAATGTATGTCTTGGAATCCAATCACCTGTTAAAGCCAGTACAGGATATATTGAGGGTGTGACCCGGCTGACGTTGCCCATGTCAATAGAGCCTATTCCTACATCATGGGTCGATTCTACGTTATAGCCTGCTTCATCCAGACTTACAGAGAATGAGTCACCCAAAACTTTATTGCTATTCATAGCTTCATAAGGATAATCAGACTCAATTACTTCAAGATCTGTACCGGTTGCAATAGCAGCACTGCGGGCACAATTAATAACTTTTTCAACAACTTCTTTTAAATAACTGCTGTTACTGGCCCTGATCAGGAAGTCAGCTGCTGCCCGGTCGGGAATAACGTTAACAGCTACACCTCCCTCGGTAATTATGCCATGAATTCGGGTGTTATCCTTAAGGTGCTGTCGCAAGGCGTTTATATTATTGAAAGTCTGGATTACTGCATCAAGAGCGTTACGGCCCTCCCATGGCTCGCTGGAGGCATGAGCATTCTTCCCATGGAAAATAAACTTGTAATCCCTGCAGGCCAGAGATTCTATATGGATTCTGGTTGCACAGTCGGGATGAAACATCATTGCAGCATCTATATCGTCAAAAACTCCCAGGCGAACCATGTCCACTTTGCCTCCATGTTCTTCCTCGTCCGGGGTTCCAATAATGGAAACCCTACCCTGCTGCCCTTCAATTGCTGATGCAAGAGCTATACCTGCAGCAACAGATGCGATAGCGATCAGGTTATGTCCACAGCCATGTCCGATTTCCGGCAGGGCATCATATTCTGCACAAAAACCTACATGATACCCTTCTTCTCCCTTGCTGGCCATGAAAGAAGTTTTCAGGCCACCGACACCACGGAAAATCTTGAACCCGTTTCTATCCAGGTAGTTTGTGATTAAATCAACGGCAATGAACTCGTTTCGTCCTGTTTCAGGATTGCTATGGATTTCCCTGGCTAATGCTATCAAACTCTCTTTTTCCTTTTCGATAGCATTTAGAACTTTTTCATATTTAGCCATTTTATTATCACCATCTCATCTGAATTGTATTCAGTACCTATATTAGCATAGATAGAAATAATAATCACAATTATTTGATTAAAAAGCTCCCTATGTTAAAATTATCATGGAGTTGCTTATATTTCTTAGGGAGGTTTTATTATGCCGGAATTAACTTTTTTAGGGCATGCCGGTTTTATGCTTGGAGAAGAAGGGAAGGAAACTCTCTTATTTGACCCATTTATAAGTGATAACCCCCAGGCGTCAGTTAAAGTGAATGATCTTAATGCGGACTTTATCCTGGTATCACATGGTCACTTCGACCACTTAGGCGATGCTTATAAAATTGCTGAGAATAGTGGGGCAACGATTATATCTACGGCAGAGATTGCCCGTCAGGCTGAAGAAAAGGGGTTAAATGCTCATCCCCAGCACCTTGGTGGAAGGCACAGCTATTCTTTTGGCTCAGTAAAGTTGACCCTTGCTTTTCACGGCTCAGGAATTCCCGGTGGCCATGCCTGCGGATTCGTTGTCGACTATTATGGAAAAAACATTTACTTTGCAGGCGATACAGCCCTGTTTGGTGATATGAAGTTAATTGGAGAGCTTGACCCTCTGGATATTGCTCTTTTACCAATCGGGGATAACTTTACCATGGGTATTGATGATGCGGTAGTTGCGGCTTCATTTCTTAATGCCGGGACCGTGATCCCCTATCACTATAACACTTGGCCCCCGATAGAAGCTGACCCTGAAGAGTTCAAAAAGAAAGTAGAGCAAAAAACTAAAAGCAGCTGCGTGGTAATTCCACCAGGCAACAGCTATAAATTTTAAAGCTCTACTTTAAGGGGCATGATCTGAAGTGGTCTTCCCGGGAGCATAGCCTAA
>PWYU01000101.1 GCA_003567725.1 Syntrophomonadaceae bacterium
AGAAAACGATATTAAATGGCTTGATTATGTCCCGGCCAATAACACTTTTGTGCTCTTTGTGACCGGGGAGACCCAGGCACAATACGGCTGGGAAACACTTTCTGATCTGGCCGCCCACGCCAGCGAAGAAGGGGGCGGAGCATATGGTAGCATTGCTACCCCGGCTGAGTGGGTTGAACGTGATGACGGCATGATTCCCTTTCAAGAACACTATGGCTTCGAATTTGCAGATGTCATAGAAGTAGAACTGGGTCTGGCATACAGGGCGGTTGAACAAGGTGAAGCCCTTATCGGAGTGGGAGATGCCACCGAAGGCCGGATCATTCAATACGACCTGTTTATTTTAGAAGATGATCAGGATTTCTTCCCTGCTTACAATGCTGCGCCAACTATCCGTAAAGAGGTTCTGGATGCCAATCCTGAACTGGAAGATATCTTAAGAGAACTGTCTTCCCTCTTAGATCTGGAAACCCAGATTGAATTGAACTTAAGGACAGCGATTGACGAAGAAGATCCAGAAGATGTTGCTAAAGACTTCCTGGTTGAGCAGGGTTTGATTGAAAATTAAGGTGAACTTCAAAACAGCAACCTTTTAAATAAAACCCAGGGGTTTCTCCGACCGGAGAAACCCCCTTTTAATCAGGCTTTGTAACTTTTAGTAGCCAATACTCGCAAATACGTTTATTCTTACAAACCGCCAGGTGCCGAAAGACGTGCCTGATTAATCGGGCTGCTGAAGCGAGCATAAAGTGCAGACATGGAAATGCCGTTGAAGCGAAGCCTAAAGCGGGCCAGCAGCCAAGAAGCCGGCCACCGAGCGAGAGCTTAAGATGAGCTTGTCAAAAGGGCACCCCGGGCGAAAGGCTCAAAGCTTAGCCGGTGCAGTTCCAGCCTAAACGATCAGCAAGTGCAGTTTTTTTAAGCAGGCGAAGCAGTTATTATAAGCTTATCTTTTTAATTAATTTTTTCAGGCAGATTTTCTTTATAAACCAGCGTCGCGACTAAGGCCATCAGACCAAAGAGGAAACAGATTAGAAAACCGGTCTGGTAAGCTTCCAGGGTATAAATCCGGGCCCCGTTCCTCATCAGTCCATCCCAGCCCAGGTCAAGAATATAGCCAAACAGGGGTTGTAAAATGACCATACCAACAAACACCCCCATGTTAACCATGGCCGTCACCAGGCCGGTATAACCAGGAGGGCTTGCTTCACGAGCCATGGAAAAAGTCAATACATTACCCGGGGTGCCAAACCCGATAAAAAAGCTGACGGTATAAAGAAGGACAGCCGGTAAAAGGCCAGGCCAAAAAGCGATGGTCCCCCAGGCCAGGCAAAACAAAAAAAATGAAACCAGGGCCGGTTTTTTACGTGAGCCCAGGCGATCTGAAATTAATCCATAGAGCGGGGCACCAATCATATAACCGATAAAAGCCGGAATAACAAAAAAAGAAGCCTCACGGATATCAAATTCGTAAATATGAACCAGGTAAGATATCCCCCAGGTTCCTGAAAAAACAATAAATCCACCATAAATACCAGTATTAATGGCAAACAAGATCCAAAGCCTGCCGTTTTTTAAAAGATCCGGCAGAACTTTAAACAGGGAATCATCTTTAGTTTCAGTCGGCTCATGATCCCGGGCCTGCTCTTTACAATCAGGCTGGATTGAATACAACCTGCCCGGCCTGTCTTGAATTAGCCAGAGGCAAATTAAGGCTAAAAATAATGTAATAATCCCCGTCAGGATAAATGAACCCCGCCAGCCGATCAAGTCAACCGAAATACTAAGGGGTGTAGAAGCAAGCAAAGATCCGCTATTGCTGATTAAAAGGGCCAGGCCTGAAACAGTTGCAAATTCATAAGGTTTAAACCAGGATGCTTGATATTTAAAAATATTTATCAGAACCATGGAACCGCCAAAACCAATCATTAAACGGCCACCAAAAACCAGGGCAGAACTCGGCGCGAACCCAATTATAATCGAGCCGGCTGCCATGATAATACCGGTCAGAAAAGCGATCTTTCGAGGTCCGAGGCGATCAATTAAGGCCCCGCCGGGAATCTGCATCAATAAATAAGTATAAGTATAAGCCGCTGCCAGATTACCCAGGCCAACCCCGGTTAAATTAAATTCAGCCGTAAGCAAATCTGCTACAACGTTAAATGACATCCGGTGAAAATTTGTAATCAAATGCAAAAACACTAAAAACAGCCACATGATCCAGCGTTTTCGCAAAATATCGTTTATGGAACCAGTTTCTGCATCTTTAAGGACTGTCATCTTGTTCCTCCATTAAATTAAACCTAACCGCCGGCCGCTTCAAAACGCTTATTCAGCGGGTGGAATACCCCGTCTGGCCAGGAGAACACGGCGGGTAGACAGCTTTGCTGCCCAGGCCGGCCGCAATTCAGCTGTCATAATGCCGGCCAAAATCAATAAAGCTCCAACCAATTTAGGCGCAGTAAATACTTCATTCCAGAAAATAAAGGAAAATAGCCCGGCAAAAGCCGCTTCCAGTGACAGAATTAAAGAAGCGTGAGTAGCAGGCGTATAACGCTGAGCATAAGTTTGAGTCACAAAAGCTCCTATAGTACAAAAGACTACCGCATAGAAAATAGCTGCCCAGATAGCAGGAGGCTGCTGAAACATTATTGCTGTCGGTTCAAAAAGTAAGGCTGCGGCCATGCTGACTGCTCCAGTAAAAGCGATCTGGGTCACGGCCAGCACCATAGCATCGCTGCGCTGCACAAAAATGCCAACAGTCACCAGATGAGCGGCAAATAAAAAGGCACAGATCAGGGTTAATAAATCTCCCATCCCGGGCCCGGCTACATCACTGGCCGAAAGCAAATATAAACCAGAGGCAGCCAGCATTCCTCCCAGGTAAGCCCACAAACCGGGTGAACGCCGGGTTGCCAGGAAATACAAAAAGGGTACAATAATGACTGATATATTGGTTATAAAGCCGGAGTTAGCCGGTGTGGTATATAAAAGGCCTACGGTCTGAAATGCAAATCCACCAAATAAAAACAAACCAATCAGGCAGCCATCCAAATAAGTCCTGAGCGATGCCCGGGCCAAACGTTTCCAAAAGAAAGGAGCCAGGAGTAAAAAAGCGATTAAGAACCTGATCCCAATATAGGTAAAAGGATGGATTATATCCAGGGCTTGTTTAATAATCACAAAATTGGAACCCCAGAAGAGAGCTACAAAAATTAGCGATATATCGGCCAGGATCGTTTTTTTATCATTAAGCAGTTGTTTCAATTAAAGCCCCCACAAAATATTGCCCGGAATAACGGCTTACACCGATAACCGGACAATAATATATCACATCCGAACCATAAATAAAAGCAAAACACTTTTATTAAAATTCAGATTCCTGCTTACAGGATCTGTCCCAGAAAAGCTTTGGTTCTCTCATTCTGGGGATTGCTGTAGATTTGATCGGGATGGCCTTCCTCTACAATCCGGCCTTCGTCCATATAAACAACCCGATCGCCCACTTCACGGGCAAAGCCCATTTCATGGCTGACCACTATCATGGTCATACCCTCATTAGCGAGGTTCTTCATGACCTGTAAAACTTCGCCCACAAGTTCGGGGTCAAGAGCAGAAGTCGGTTCGTCAAATAGCATTATTTTGGGGTTCATCGCCAGAGCTCTGGCGATGGCCACTCTTTGTTTTTGCCCGCCAGACAGCATGGCCGGGTATACATCAGACTTGTCCGAAAGGCCAACTTTTTCCAAAAGATCCTCACCCTGTTCCAGGGCTTCCTTTTGTGAAACCTGTTTGACCTGGGTAAGACCTTCAGTTACGTTTCCCATTACTGTGCGGTGCGGGAAAAGATTAAAATGCTGAAAAACCATTCCTACATCGGCCCGAACCTGATGCAAATTTTTGCTTTTTGCATTTGCTTCTACACCGTCAATATAAATATTGCCGCTATGGGCAAATTCAAGAAAGTTGACACAGCGCAGCAGGGTGCTTTTTCCTGAACCGCTGGCTCCGATAACCACTACCACTTCTTTTTGGACCACATCCATGTCAATATCTTTTAAGACATGCAGTTTGCCAAACCATTTATTAAGGCCTCTAATCTTGATCATTTACAAAATCACACCTTTAATCTTGGTAATCGCTAACCTCCAGGCGCTTCTCAATTCTTCCCATTAAAAGATTAAGGATTGATGTCATCATGAGATAGTAAACACCGACTATCATTAACATTTCCAGCATCATCAGGGTTGAAGAACCCATCTGGCGAGCCCGCAACAGCAGTTCACGTACAGCTATAGCGCTGGCCAGCGACGAATCTTTCAAAGCTATGATAAACTGGTTGCCCAGCGGTGGAACAGAACGTTTAAAAGCCTGTGGCAGGATTATTCTTCGCATGGCCTGGGTATGTGTCATTCCAAGTGACAGGGCCGCTTCACGCTGTCCCCTGTCCACTGATTGAATAGCGCCGCGGAAAATTTCCGCAATGTAAGCACCGTTATGCACACCAAGCCCGATTATCGCTGCCGGCATCCTCTCTATACTAACCAGATCAATTAATCCATAATAAATAATCATTAACTGCAAAAGCAGCGGCGTCCCACGAATAATCCAGATATAGGCCCTGGCCGGGGTATTAATTAAAGGATTCTTTGAAAGTCTCATTAAACCGGTTACCAGTCCCAGGACCACACCGACAATGATACCAAAGAAGGTGATCTGCAAAGTAAGCAGAGCGGCAGCATAAAAGCCGGGGAAAAAACGCGGTATTGCTGTAAAATCCCAAGGCAGATCTATCATCAACTCAACTCCTTACCTGGCCAGCAATCAATAGAATTCAAACTAATCAGTGCAAATTTATCAATAAAAGAATCTAAGTATTAATCCATTATGCTGAACCGGGGTAAATAAGCCTGCAATATGAGGGCACGGGCCTTAATGGCCCGTGCCCGTAGATCATTATGGCTTGGTGATATCAATATCATGCCATTCCATGCTTATTGCAGTCATAGTCCCATCTTCATGCAGTTCTTCAAGAATTTCTGATACCTTTTCCCTTAATTCATTATCTTCCTGGCGAAAAGCAACAGCGACATTTTCGGTGCGGATTAATTCACCGGCCATCATCAACTCATCACCGCCGGCAATCTCATTGATGCCTCTTAAGGCCACCAGACGGTCTGTAATCATGCCATCAATTCTGCCGCCAAGCACTTCAAGCAGGATTGTATTAACTTCAGCATAATGTACATCTTCTGCACCAAGGCCAATGGCGTCGTCAACATATGTTTCACCGGTGATAACACCAATATCGAGTCCTTCGACATCACCGGGACCCTCGATACCTGAATCTTCACGAACGATTAACTGTGCTCCGGAGTAGTAATAGGGAATGGTAAAACTGACAATCTCACGGCGCTCTTCAGTGTCAGCCATACTGCCCAGAATGGCATCATAACGCCCGGCTCTCAAACCATCAGGCAGGCCGTCCCAGTCGGAAGTTTCATATACCAGATCTACGCCCAGCCGCTCGGCAATTGCTTTTCCGGTATCAACATCAAAACCGATGGGGGTATCGGGATCATCTTCACCATAATAGTTAAAGGGAGGATATCCGCCACTGCCCACGACAATCAGCTCACCGGCATCGAGTACTCTCTGCAGGCTGCCATCGCCATCGGGTTCAACTACTTCTTCAACTGCTTCTTCTGCTTCCTCACAACCGACAAAAACAAACAACACTGCCACTAACATCAAAACAAAAAACAGATAGCTTTTCCGGTTTAACATTGTCCTTAAACACTCCTTTTATTCTTTTGTCGAACCCCTGTAACCGTTATTGGTATTAGTCCTCCAGCGTCACTCCTCTCATTGCATGATAAAGCTTAGATATTTACACTGCTGCCAGAATTACATTTAATATGAAACCTATAAGAAATTGCCAGGGTTTTTGTTATTATACTCTTCTTTCAACTCCTCAGCAACCCATCGTGCAAACTTTCCGATTAATAATATTAGAGGCTTTAGAATATATGAGCCATTGAAACGGCTAAACCATAAGCCACAGGGAACGCTTCCACCGTTTTTCCTTCGGCCTTAAAGCTACGCTTGAAGAGATGTTCGAACCGCTTCCTGTGCCACCGCTGATCATTTAACAAGGACAATAGGCTGAGTAGTCACAAAAAATCTTATCAACTCAACTATATTTAGTTGCGGTTCCCTGCAGAAGTAAACCTTGCCCGCTGACCGTTTAGACTAAAACCACATCGGCTTAGCTTCAGCAGGTTTTACTTGCTCATGACGGCATAGGCTGTCTGGTTACAAAATAGTTGCTGTACCATGACCCGGTATCAGTTTCGATAGTTATTGTAAAAATATAGCTATAAAGTTATCAAAACAGATCTGATTAATACAGTAAATCTATCACTGCATATAAAAGGACCCGGGTGGCATCAATCATGCTCTCAATTTCTACATACTCATCAGCAGCATGATAGTTTGCTCCATCCGGGCCAAACAAAACAGTAGGAATGTTTAAACGGTTAGCAATATGATTGGCATCAGATTCGGAACGGAAATAAGTAGGTTTGAGGGTTTTTCCTAAAACTATGTTAGTAGCATTTTCCAGTGATCTCACCAGTGCACTATCCTTACTGACTGTCCAGGGCCTAAAAAAAGTATCAGGGTGAGGCAAATCACGAAGCTGAATATTTACTTCGCTTTTCAGATTCAATCCGCCCACTACTTCCTCTACTTCTTGTAAAGCCCGGGCAGCATCTCCTGTTACCGTGTGGCGGTATATTGTAAAACTGGTCTCTTCTGGAATTAATAGATACTTGTCTCCTCCCTGCAGATTGGTTATACACATCGAACCGCCGCCAAGAAGGGGGTGGGACCCTAAATCTAATTTTTCAGTGAGGGCAGTTATTAAGGTAGCAGCATCTTCAACCGCATTAATGCCTTTTTCAGGATTGGCGCCATGAGCGGATTGGCCTTTGACTGTTACAAAATAAACAGCTGTACCTCTACTGCCGAGAGCAACACAGGGGAACTTCTCCGTGCTGGCAGCAAAAGGGCCGGCCGGTTCAGTAATCACTGCATAATCACAATCATTAATAAGGCCGTCCATAATAGTATAATGTGTTCCCAGGCCAAAAGGCCCTTCTTCGTCGCTAACAGCAGTGAATATGATGTTTCCGGATAATTCAATATCCGCTTCGACAAGGGCTTCTAGCAAGTATATGCAAATAACAACTCCCGCTTTCATGTCAAGAGCACCTAAACCGTAAACACGGCCGTCTTTTTCAAAGCCGGTAAATGGATCTACGCTCCAGCCTCCACACAAAGGCACCGTGTCCACGTGAGCATTGAGCAGCAGTTTTGGGCCCACTGCTTTACCTTTAAGGCGCACAACCAGGTTTTCTCCTTTAAAACCGGTGATCACTTTTTCTTCATAGCGGTGGATTTCGGTTGACAGGCGATTGTAATAAGAAAGGCGGCCCCTCAGGTATTCGATAATTTCTGTCTCCTCAAAAAAAGGGCTCTTAATACTGATCAACTCTTTTAAAAGATTAATCATATTTTCCCTGTTGAGCTTATCAACTGCTTTTTGATATAGTTCATGCTTGCTGCGCAATAGCCTGCACCTTACCTTCTTTCTTTGATTGGTTATTTCTGCTCTTTTACAAATAGTGATAAAAGGGGTATTTTTATTTTTAGCCCGCTAAGCCACGGGGACGGTTCCATCGTCTTCCCTTCGGCCTACGCTACGCTTCGGAACACTCGAACCGTCCCCATGAGCAGACTTCGGTGCTTTGGTTTCCCGCCGCACCGCTGCCCAAGTTACGGGGTTCTGACTTTTATCCCGGCGGGCTTGTCTCCCGCTGAACGCCCCAGCTTTCGTTGGGCATACGAGTAGTTACTATATAGTTGTAAAAAAAGCAGGCAAATAGTATTTGCCTGCCCCGGGTTTTTAAACAGGTTTAGTTGAGATTTATTATATAGAGAAATTATAATACAAATCATCTTCAAAAAACCCTTCTGATCAACCCTTTTTCGCTTATATTTGGTTTTAAAGAAAAAGATTCTACTGCAACTGCAATGTTTTAAAGAGTTTCCTTTTGAGACAATTATTTTGTCTGCTGGCCAGTATAGTAGATATGCTTTATTAACCGCAATTGTTTCGATGGCAGTAGAATCAAATTTAGTATAGTTAACTAAAACTAAATAAGCATTATATTTTAGGACAAAAATTTTACGATATTTTTGTACATCCTGTATAAGCTGGCAGGAATATCAACGCCAAAGTTGAAATTTAATAAAGCTATTTATACCATTTTTGAGCGGTGACAGGACTATGGCTTTTACGGTAAAAAAAGCTCTTGAAAAAGGATTCTTTAATAACTGCCGGTTATTGACCGGTGAGGTAGGTTTAACTAACAGCATTAAGTGGGTTAACATCCTTGAGATCCTGGATGATCTAAGCCATGTTGATAAAGGAGAATTCCTGATCACCACTGCATATGGTTTTGATATTAGCAGCGAAAAGAAACAGCTAGAAATGCTTAATTTTTTTGCCGAAAGGAAATTGGCGGCAATCGCTATCCAAACAGGGCACTACATCAAGAATATACCACCTTCTTTTATAAATTATGCTAAACAGCTGAAGCTGCCATTAATTGAAATTCCTCCCGAAGTTAGCTTTAAAGATTTAACCAGGGCTTTAATGAATGAACTTCTTCATTATGAGCTCGCTGAAGCCAGTACCAACCTTTCTGAATCCCAGGAGCATATTATTTCGAGAATAAAAGACATGAATCTTTTGTGGAATAACCTGGCAGAAAGTGAACATGTAAGCCGCTATCATGATGAGTTGAGGTACTATAGCATTAATCCTCTACAGGTTTTTCAAATTCTTCTAATCAAGGTTTCGCCAGCCCATACAGATCAGATATCAACGCCTGTGGAATATAATTTAAATTATAGCACCTTTGTAACACTGACCAGCTATAGGTTATTAACTCAAAAGCATATCCCTTTTTTAATCGGGCCTTTAGACCAGCACATTCCACTATTAGTCCAATTAAGGCAAACTGAAGCTAAAGAAAAAGATGCAGGTCAACCGCTATATGAAGAGCTAAATCAAGAGTTGAATCTGCTGTTACCGGATCAAACGCTTTTTATTGGAGCAAGCAATGTCCATCATGACATCAAGGAATTCAAAACTGCTTTAAATGAAGCGGCAAAAGCCCTGCAGGCCGCCCAACTGGGCCTGATCGATAACATGAACCTGGTAGCATACCAAAACTTAGGGCTATACCGCCTGCTTATGGAAATAAAAAATCTTAAAACCCTTTATGAGCTTTATGGTGAAACTATCGCTCCTTTAATCGAATACGATCAGCGCTGCAAAGGAGATTTGCTGCAAACTATGCAGGTTTTCTTGAAACATATGAGCATAAAAAAAGCGGCCCAGATTCTTTTCATTCACCGCCACACCATGCGCTACAGGCTGGACCAGGTTGACAAATTAACCGGCTACAATCCCCTTGACCCCGCAGACGCTCTGCAGTTAAACCTGGGGTTGCACGTTTATCACTATCTTAAAACCCATAATTTGCTGCGAGAACCGCTGTAAGCCACAGGGGACGTTCGAACCGTGCCCATGGCGCCACTTACCATTCAACAAGGACAACAGGCTGAGCAGCTACCCCCGTTTAATTTAAAACTGCTCTTTATATATTCCAACCCGGGCCGACCAGAGCCGCACATATTTAATTTCAAGTGATTGCTTGGCCTCTTTTTACATTATTTATAACCGGGCCTGAGGCGTAACTTGCTGAACAGTAAATAATATTAATCATTTATTCAGAAAATAAGGCTTAAATTAACTGATATGTACTTCCAGCAGGGATCTGTTCTGATGGTGTTTGATTTCTCCTGACCTATAGCTGAGGTCATACTTAAATAGCGGACCACCAACAACCAGGGTGTGCACTTCTCCTCCCTCGCCACAGGGAGAAATATTTTGGCGCAAGCAGTAGTCGATGTAGCGATCATCCATGATCCGGCCCAGCCAGGATTCATCAACCAGGTCGCTGCGGATAGCCACAATCAGGGCCCTGCCACCCTGTTCAATCAACACCTCTGATACCCGGCGCTCTTGCATCATCCACAAAGGCAAATTGTAGCTTATCCCACAGCGATCGCACATCTTTTCCACCCACTGGCGATGTTCCTGTAAATTTACATCGCCAAACACTCCACCGGTTAAAGCATATTTAATTATTATGCCTTTGACCGCTTCCTCAAAACCCTGCTCATAGCTTTCCCAGGTCACTTCCTGCGTCTCCAGAGGAATACCCAGCGCCGAGGCCTGGTTTTTAAGGATTTCAGTTTTTAAACCGTGCGAACGACTGTAGCCATCAGATCCGATAAAAGAAAGCAAGCAAACAATATCAAGGCCCCGCTCTCTGGCCATGAGCAGCGACAGGTACGAATCTTTACCACCGCTCCAGGAAACAAAGACTTTCTCCCCGCCTTTATTGTTATAAACCATCCGGCTGCTCGCCTTCTGCTTTTGTGTCGAGATGATCTACCCGGTTATAGTATACTACCCGGTAATTCTCTTTTTCCCTGCGAACCAGGCTGATAGAGGCATTCTCAACCTTTAAATCCCAGAATCTATCCCGGTTTAAGTTTAAAAAGTATTGAAGCAGGGCCCGGATTGATCCGCCATGGCTAACCACCACGGCCCGGCGGCAATCCGGCCTCTTCCAAATCAGTTCATCGAGAAAAGCTAACATCCGCTCACAAACCTGCTCAATAGTTTCGCCTTCCGGGGCCGAGCGGGTAAAAGGATCATCAAACCAGCGCCTGATATCCTCACCCCACTGCGCCTCAATTTCATTGTAGGTCATACCTTCCCAGCGCCCAAAATGAATTTCCCTCAAAAGAGGCGAAATTTCCGGTTTGAGCCCGCAAAAGGAACCGATAACCCGGGCTGTGTGAAAAGCTCTCTGAAGATCGCTGCAAAAAACCCCATCTATAGTATTATTACCCAGAAACAACCCTGCCTTTGCAGCCTGCTTGAGACCCTGTTCCGACAAAGGCGATTCCATCCAGCCCTGATAACGTTTTTGTATGTTTGATTCGGTCTCGCCATGGCGGACCAGGTACAATTCCATTTACTGCTCTTCTCCCTTCGTTTTTAAACCCTTTTCTTCCTTTTCTTTTTGCTCTTTGTTACTGACTTTAGCATCTTCAAATGTAGCCATTTCTAGAGTTACCCGGGCGGCAGCCTCCAAAAGATGCATGGCTAAAACAGCGCCGGTTCCTTCACCCAGGCGCATTCCCATATGAATGTACGGTTTTAAATTTAAGTAGTCCATTAACAGAGCATGTCCCGATTCTGCTGAGAGGTGAGAAGGAATCAGGTAAGGTCTGACATTGGGGCACATTTCAACTGCAGCCAGCGCTGCCGTGCTTGAGATAAAACCGTCAACTACAACCGGCATGCGCCGTGAGGCAGCCCCGATTATCAAACCGGCCAGGGCGGCTATTTCCAATCCGCCAACCAGACTGAGCACCCCAACCGGATCCTGTGGATCAGGCCTGTGCATGGCCAGGGCTTCACTGACTACTTTTTGCTTGTGAAGCAGTTTGGCATCATCAAGCCCGGTTCCCCTGCCCACGACAAGGGAAGTTTCATAACCGCTTAGTGCAGCCATCACGGCACTGCTGGCAGTAGTATTGCCGATGCCCATTTCACCGGTAGCCAGGACCTTAACCCCGTCTTCTGCCGCTTCTTTTGCACATTCAACGCCAGCCATAACGGCTTTTAGGGTCTCGCTGCGGCTCATGGCCGGTTGACGGCGAAAATTATCGCTACCTGCTTTAACCCTAACCCGCTTCACCCCGGGCAAATTGCCGTCAACTTTAACCCCCACATCAACAACTTCCACCTCTACATCTCCCTGGCGGCCGAAAACATTAATAGCCGCTCCTCCTCCGGTAAAATTAGCCACCATTTGAGCGGTCACTTCCGAAGGATAAGCGCTAATTCCCTCTTCTGTAACACCGTGGTCAGCAGCCATGACAACGACCCGCTTGCGAGTATTTACCGGGAAAAAATCACCGTTTATCCCGGCCAGCTGAACAGCCAGATCTTCCATCCGCCCTAAACTGCCCTGCGGCTTGGTCAGGATATCCATACGCGCCCGGGCTTTTTCCATAGCGGTCTCATCAAGCGGCCTGACCTGATCAATGATTACCTGCAGTTCCTGTTCCATTTTTTCCTGTTCGCTCATTTTCTAAAACCCCTTTCGACTTGATCAATTATTAAAACTTTGATTTCTGCTCAGCCATTGCCGGGCGGTTGATTAAATTGCCGGCAATTGCAATCTTTCCCTTAATGCTCGCCAGAGTTTTCATTGCAGACCGGCCGGGTTAATGTAAAAGAGGCTGAGCAGTCAGAACCTTTGTAGTTATTCTATAAAACCTACCTGATAGTTATCCCCTGTCAGATCAATATTAACGAGCCCCTTCCTTAACCAGGCTGTAGACCTGATCCATATCCAGGCTATCCCTAACTGTATCAGCCAGGGCGTTATATTCTTTTTCCTTGAAATCGCGATAATGCTCATAAGGTTGAGCCCTTTTCTCATTCAGGCCCCGCCGGCGCCGCAAAACATTTAAAAGCTGCCTGGTCCAGGAGAGGTTATCAAAAATCCCATGCAGATAGGTGCCAAACACATTTCCGCTTTCATTAACCGCTCCTTCCCAGCAGCCGTTTGTTTTCACATACACCGGTTGTTTCAAAGAACGGTACTCGGTCTGGCCCATATGAATTTCGTAGCCTTTCAGGGGTTGCTCTTCTTCCATCGCCGAAAAATAGCCATCGTCGCTGTAGCGCCAGGTTGCTTCCACCTGCCGGGTAGATTTTTCTTTTTCCATTACCGTCTCCATGGCAAGGAACTCAAAACCCCGCACCTCCGGATAAACACTTTCCACCTTGCCCGGGTCCATAATCCGCTGCCCGAGCATTTGGAACCCACCGCAAATACCCATCAGCAGGCCGTCATTTTGCACATATTCCTGCAGGGCCCCGTCCCAACCGTCCCGGCGCAGTTGAAGTAAATCCTCGATTGTGTTTTTCGAACCGGGGATAATTAATAAATCCGGATCATTGAGCTCCCCGGGCTGCCTGATATAGGATAGATTAACATCATCATCAAGCTCAAGCGGGTTGAAATCGGTAAAATTAGAGATGCGCGGCAGCAGCAGAACCTGAACTTTTAAACCCTCTTTTCCCGAACGAACCTGGAAACGATCGGTAACGCTGTCTTCGTCATCCAAATTGATTTTCATAAAAGGCACCACCCCGAGAACCGGTTTTTCAATTAATTCTTCCAGCTGCTTTAATCCCGGTTCCAAAACCTTCCGGTCGCCGCGGAATTTATTAATGATCACCCCTTTTAGCAGCCGGCGTTCTTCGGGCTTTAGCAAAGCCACGGTCCCGTAAAGAGAGGCAAAAACACCACCGCGATCAATGTCGCCGGCCAGCAGAACCGGAGCTTGCAATCTGAGAGCCAGGCCCATGTTGACCAGGTCTTTATCTCTTAAATTAATCTCAGCCGGGCTGCCCGCTCCCTCGATAACGATAATATCATGTTCACGGGCCAGGTTGTTAAAAGCTTCATCAATCACCGGAAACAAGGTCTCTTTCCATTGCATATAATCCATGGCCGGCATATTTTGCAAAGCTTTGCCCATAACGATA
Source organism: Syntrophomonadaceae bacterium (assembly GCA_003567725.1). Lineage (GTDB taxonomy): Bacteria > Bacillota > Dethiobacteria > DTU022 > DTU022 > B1SED10-74M. Next base: position 13,778 of record PWYU01000101.1, read on the forward strand.
ACCTGAGCTCCCTGGTCAGAAGTAGGTTTCAAAAGAACAGGATTCATATTGACGTGCGGATCAATTCCGGCTGCTTCAGCCTGCATAACCTGGGCCCGGCCCATTTCAAGGCCTTCTTTTGTAACGTAAGAATTTAAAGCCATATTCTGAGCTTTAAATGGGGCAACGCTGTAACCATCCTGCCTGAAGATGCGGCACAGGGCAGCACATAAAAGGCTTTTTCCTGCTGAGGAAGCCGTTCCCTGCAGCATTACCATTCCTTTCACCGGCTTTCACCTCCCTTAAAACCGCCGGTTTCATCCTTACCAGCCTCTGAAGGCTCCGGAGATCCAGCGTGGAATTTTTCCATGTACCTGCCTATTGCTTCAACCAGACGGTTATTATCCCGGCGCTGCAGGACCGCCACCCGGAAAAAGCGCTGGTCCAATCCATGAAAATTATCCGCCCGCCTGATTAATACTCCCTGCCGGGCCAGCTCTGCTTGAAAATCAGCAACATCAAAGCCCCGCACTGTTCCCTGCACTAAAAGATAATTGGCTGCGCCTGCAAAAACCCTGAAAACACCCTTTTCCATCAGGCATGCGGTTAAATAGCGGCGTTCTTGATCAATTAACTTTAGGGTTTTTTCCAGGTAACCTTCCTGCCGCAGGCAGTAAAGGCCCGCTTTTTGAGCCAGGGTATTGACTCGCCAGGGATCGCCCCAGCGGATTAGTTTTTCCATGCCGGATTCAGGGCCGATGAGGCAGCCCAGCCGCAGGCCGGGCAGGGCCCAAAGCTTGGTTAAAGAAAGCGCGATCCAGAGGTTGCCAGTACCGGCCTTACGCAAACTGGTTTCCGGATTGCCGGTAAGAGGAATAAAACTTTCATCGATCATAACCTGCGCTTCTCTTTTTTCCGCCAGCAGGACCAGTTCAAGCAGTTTTTGCCTGGAAAATAATTTCCCGGTCGGATTGGAAGGGTTGCAGAATACAACCAGGTCCCCGGAACCCAGCCTTTCTGCCAGGATCCGGGGATCGAAAGCTTCCCCCGGGGGCAAAGAATAACGTTCCACCTGCGCTTCGGCCAGGTTGGCCGCTCTTTCGTATTCAGAAAAAGTGGGCGCGGGAATAAAAACCCGCCGGGGACGTTTCCAGATTACCAGAAGGTGAATCAGCTCATTAGCTCCGTTACCCAGGATCAACCTTTTTTCAGAAAGATCGAGAAATATGGATAGTTGTTCACGTAATTCGCGAGCCTGTGGTGATGGGTAATGCACGATATCCGGCAGGCTTTCTTTTAAATGTTCCAGCAAACCTTCCGGCGGCCCCAGGGGATTGACATTACTGCTAAAATCAATTATCCTGCCACCATCCGGGCACCACAGCTCTAACGCCCTGGTCAGATCACCACCATGGCCTCCTGCTTCGTCTTTAAAGATATTGGGCAAACTCAATCACCGCCTTTACTGTCAAACTCTTGAAAGCTGCAGCTTACAAGACCAGGTAAAAACCGATCAAAAACAGCAGCTCACCCAGTTCACTGGAAGCGCCCAGGATATCTCCTGTCAAACCACCCAGCCTGCGCCTGGCATAAAAGGCTAACCCCTGTGCACAAACCAGGGCCAGGATACAACCGCTCAGGACAGCTGCGGCCAGGTTGATCTGCCACCAGCTAAAAAAACCGATTACGATAACCGCCCCTATAGAAGCCTTCAAGAAGATGGGCCAGCGCAGTTCTCTTAAGAACAGGTCGCCCAGACCACGGTTGCGGGCCGGTGCAGACCAGGTTCCGGCATAAACAACAGCCCAGCGGCCGGCTAAGGGCATGAACAAAAGGGCTGCCGGCATAATAAAAAGGCCTTCAAAACCGGCCAGCAGCGCATATTTAAACAGGTAAACAAAAAAAATCGAAGCCGCCCCCATCACCCCGATGGCGCTGTCTTCCATAGCCTTAAAGGCTTTCTCCCGGTCCGTAGTGCCGATCAGGCCGTCAGCCGTATCGGCCAGACCGTCGAAATGCAGGCCGCGAGTCAGGAAAAAACTCAAGATCAGGGCCATTACGGCTACCGGCCCCGCTGGGAAGATCAGGCTTAAGAGCCAGGCCGCTCCTGCCAGGAACAGGCCCAGGGTAACCCCGGCCAGGGGAAAAAAGGCGGCTGAATTTGCCAGTTCTTTACCACCGGGTCCAAATTGAACATGAGGCAGAGGGATAATTGTCAAAAAAGAAAGGGCCCGCAGGTAACTTTTCAAAGAGCAAAAACCTCCCTGGATAAGAATAAATAATAGATGACCGCGGAACAACCAAAAGCAATAACGGAAATCCTTCTGAAGAGTTCCAGCCCCCTGGGGATGTCATCCGGGCCGGGTTCCCTGCCGGCAGCATTAATAACCGGCTGTTTTTTCAAGCGGCCGTGGTAATAATCAGGGCCGCCAAATTTTAACCCCAGCACACCGGCTGCCGCAGCTTCCGGCCAGGCGCTGTTAGGGCTGTTATGCTTGCCGCGATCTCTTAAAAGCACTCTTAACCCGCGACGGGAGGTTTTCTCATATCCTCCGGCCAAAACCAGCAAAATTGCGGTCAGGCGGGAAGGAATAAAGCTCAGGATATCGTCTAATTTGGCCGGGAAATATCCCAGATCTTTGTATTCATCGTTTAAATATCCGAGCATAGAATCAAGGGTGTTTACCGCCTTGTAAAAAACCGCCAGGGGAGCACCCCCGAGAGCGATAAAAAACAACGGCGCCACCAGCCCATCGGCACTGTTTTCAAAAAGGCTTTCCAGGGAAGCACGGGAAACCCCGCTTTCATTTAACTCTGTTGTATCCCGGCTCACCAGCATGGCCACACTTGATCTGGCCCGATTCAGACGGCCGGATTTAAGATCTCCGCTTACCCTGTCCACATGTTTGCGTAAATCCCCCCCGGCCAGCACAGTAAAAAGAATATATAGCTCGATGATCAAGCCAACCAGATCATGAATACGGTACGCTCCCTCTATGAGGACAATTGCAGCCAGCAGCGACCCGCCTGCCGCAATCATTACAATTAAAGCACCCGCTGCTTTCAAGCCTGCCGGCGTTTTGAACTGGTGACGCGTCAGCTTTTCCAGACCGGATACAACTCTGCCCAGGAAGCGCACCGGGTGCGGTAAGCCGGGTGGATCGCCAATCAGGTAATCCAGCAAATAAGCCAGAATCAAAGCCGCTATACTTAAATAAATTCGTTCCACCTATTTAAACCTCTGGGGAATGCCGCAAACTACCAGCCATACTTGATCAGCAGCTTCGGCCATGACCTGGTTGGCTCGCCCTGAATAATCACGGAAAATACGGCCCAGGGGGTAATCAGGCACCACTCCCATTCCCACTTCGTTGGTTACCACTATAAGGTCAGCAGGGCTTTTTACCGCTGCTTGGGCCAGCGTGGTTATATAAACAAGAGACTGCCGGCCGGCCTTCTCAAGCACTTTCTCATCGGCAAAAATATCTTCGCCCTGCCTGATCGCACCTTCCCGGTCCAGTTCCGATAAAATCAGGTTACTCACCAGCAGGGTCAGGCAGTCAATTAAGAGCAGTCTGCCCGGCTGCGCTTCTTTTTCCAAAATCAGATGGGGTTGCTCCGGCTCTTCCACTGTCCTGAAATTGGCGGGACGCCTTTTTTTATGGGTGGCAACCCGCTCCTTCATCTCTTCATCTTCCACCCTGGCCGTAGCCAGGTATATTAACTCTTTACCGCTCTGCAAGGCAAGTTTTTCCGCAAAAGTACTTTTTCCACTACGGGCGCCCCCGGTAATTAAAACCAGGGAGCCTGTTTCGTGTTCACTCATTTTTTTCTCCTTTACCAGGGCAGATCACTGCCTGCAGATCATCTGTAGCCTGTAAAACTTTTGCTCCCTTTTGAACCAGGTTTTCTAGAAGCGCCCTGGCCTTTCCGCTGTAATCACGCCTCTCAACGCCCTCCAGGTCAATGATATAAACCGGCTTACCTTCATCAAGGGCCGTTTCAACTTCTTCAAAAACTGCCAGGTTGCCCTCGCCAAAGGGAATGGGTGGAACCACTACCAGATCAGCATCACGCAGTAATTGAAGATGTTCCTCTTTATGGGTGCCGTTCATACTTGTAAAGGGAGGGACAATTACCACCGGCAGGCTGTGGAAATGTGCAAAACGGCAGCCGCTATCCTGGGCCGAAACCGGGCCGACAGAAAGTCTGCATCCAAACTGGTTGAGGGACTCAAGAGCGGGAAGAGCTTCCTCTCCGCCACCGAGAACATGGACCGCCGGGCCGCTGTTATGATTTTCATCCGGGCTGCGCCCTCTGGCTACGCTAATCTGCAAAACCCCATGCAGGGGATGGCGGTATGTGGTGGCCGGCACCCCGTAAGATTTCTTAATATTTTCCGGCGTAATAACTTCTTCTGCCCTGCCGGCAGCCATAACCCTGCCCCCGGAAAGCAAAATAAAGCGGTTAAAATGGTGCACCGCAAGGTTGATATCATGAATGGCAGCAATCACTGTAACCTCTTGTTCGCGGTTAAGGCGGGCAGCCAGTTCCAGGAGCATGGACTGATAACCGATATCGAGATTGGCTGTAGGTTCGTCTAAGAGCAGCACCTCCGGCTGCTGGCAAATCGCCCGGGCCATGATTACTCTTTGTTTTTCTCCGCCACTCAGGGAAGCGATGGAACGTTCGGCCAGGTGAGAAACACCGGTCATTTCCATGGAACGGCGGACGATTTCATGGTCTTTCTGATCTTCTTTCTTAAACCGGTTCAAATAAGGAAACCGGCCCATCATTACTATATCTTCAACTGTAAAATCAAAATCGGCAGTTGTTTCCTGGGGCACCACTGCCATCTTGCGGGCCGCTTCCTTGCTGTCAAAGTGATGCAATTCTTCACCGTCTAAGAGAATTGAACCTGCACTGGGTTTTAAAATACGGCTGACACAGCGCAGCAGGGTTGATTTGCCGGCCCCATTAGCGCCAAGCAGCGCCACCAGGTCGCCGCGATCCACGTTAAAAGTGGTATCTTCTAAAATCGGTTGAGCATCATAGGCCAGCTTCAGCCCGTGCACCTGAATGTTAATTCCCACAGCAGATTATCCTCCCCCGCCAAAATAACGCAATTTTTTGCGTTTTTTCAGTAAATAAACAAACATGGGAGCCCCGATCAGGGCAGTGATGATCCCAACAGGCAGTTCGGATGGAGCAATGACCACCCTGGCCAGGGTGTCGGTAGCAATCAACAGCGCGCCTCCGAGCAAAGCTGCCGCCGGCATCAGGAAGCGGTGATCCGGGCCGGCCACCAGGCGGATAAAATGGGGCACCACCAGGCCTACAAAACCGATGATACCGCTGGTGGAAACCGCCGCCGCCACGAGCAGCGATGAGCCGGCCAGTAATATTTTTTTAACCCGCTCGGTATTAACCCCCAGGTTGCTGGCCGTCTCCTCTCCGAGCAGCATGGCATTTAATTCTCGAGAATAAATACTGACACATATAAATCCAACCAGGGCATAAGGCACCATCACCCTGACCTGATGCCAGGTTGCTCCACCCAGGCCGCCCATCATCCAAAACACGACCATGTGCAGTTTTTCGCCGGCAAAGTAAGTAAGCAGCGAAACCAGGGCAGATAGAAAAGCGCTGACGGCGATACCTGCCAGAAGCAGGGTCATCACCGGAACAGCCCTGCCAACCCGGGCCATGCTGTAAACTACCATGATGGTGGTGATACCGCCAGCAAAAGCAAACAGCGGGACCGCCCCGAAACCGCCTACAGCCAGGCTGAAACCGCTGAGCATGGCAAAAACAGCCCCCAGGGCCGCTCCCGATGATATTCCGATTACGTAGGGATCAGCCATAGGGTTGCGAAAAAGGCCCTGAAAGACTGCTCCTGCTACTGCCAGCGAACTACCCACTGCCGCGGCCAGGAACACGCGCGGCAGGCGAATCTGAAGTAAAATATCCCTGTGCACTGCCTGGATGTCAAGATTTTCAAAAGCAACACCAAGGGGCATGGCTTCGATAAGAATTGCCAGCACCTTTCGCCACTCGATGGAAACCGAACCCCAGACCATGGCATTGAGAGCAGCAACACCCAGCAGGATCACTAATCCTGTCATCAGTATTTTTCTCCGGGGATTGGTTCCCTCTTTACCCTGGTCAGATCTTATAGTATGCTTTATCGTCTTAATTTACCTCGCTTGATTTTAAATCAATTATTCCGCAAATATATCTGGATAGAAAAGTGCGGCCGCTTCTTCAATCGCTTCTACTATACGCGGCCCCGGACGGGCAAAAATATCGTCAGAAATAGCGTGAATGTTTTCATTTTCCACTGCAGGCACACTTTCCCACCCCGGCCTGCCGGACATTTCATCCAGGACGGTAGCCGATGTGCCGTGATAATCGGGGAACAAAATGATATCCGGCTGCCTGTCGGCTACTTCTTCAGCGCTGATCTGCGGATAATTATCCTCTACATCAGCGAAAATATTTTCTCCACCGGCCAGGGAGATAATTTCATTGATAAAAGCTCCTTTGCCGGCACTCATCAGAGGATCGGAATAAACTTCATAAAAAACCTGGACCCTGTTTTCAGGTTCAATATCCGCTACTTTATCCTGAACCGCATCAATCCGCTCCTGCATGGAATTGATCAGTGCTGCACCTGCTTCTTCAACTCCGGTAACTTTAGCCACCAGGGTCATACTCTCAAAAAGTTCTTCCACTCTTGAAGATTCAACTACCAGAACCGCAATCCCCATTTCTTCCAAGCGAGGCACTTCTTCATCATGGATAGTGGAAGCTAAAACCAGGTCCGGCTCAAGCTCTACAATCTTTTCGATACTCGGCGAAGCAAAACCGCCCACAATACCTTTTTCCTGTGCTTCGGGGGGATAGTTGCAGTATTCAGTAACTCCAATAATCCGCTCATCCAGCCCGAGGCCGAAACTGACTTCAGTATTGCTGGGAGAAAGAGAAATAATCCTTTCCGGGACTCCTTTAATAGTTACTTCCCGGCCCATTTGATCAGTTACTACATCACCTGCTTCCTCGGGTTGCTCGCAACCGATTGCAAAAATAAACGATAATGTAAGTAATAGCACCATGAATAATAGGCTTTTTTTCAATTCTATTCTCTCCTTTTTTTCTATAATTGCACTAACTGGTTTCCCTTGGTTGAAAAGTTAAAATGGGCCTTTAAAACAAAAAACCACGGTAAAACGTGGCCTTTACACCCGCTTTACCCTTTCACCCGAAGGGGTTCAGCGTGCTCTCAGGCAGGTCTCCTGGCTCGTGTTCACTGTGCTTCTCTGCCTTCCCGGTTTAAAAACCAGTGGCTGAAAGAGAAACACCTCCCACTTACAGTGGCGGGACCGCGCCGGTTTTTCACCGGCTTCCCTTTTTAAGTCTTTTGACACCTGATAAACCTTTATTAAATTATCAATCGCTGCTATTATAGCATTACCCCCGGTGCTTGTCCATTGCCTGCAGTGGAGTTTCAACCAGATCTTTTTGCATAAAGCAGGGATCATTTAAAACTCCAATGTTAGCGAAGGTAAAGATAATTAAAGCCGCCCAGATAAAGCAGAAGCTGATTAAATGGGTGGTGGAAAAATATTCCCTAAAGACAAAGATACCCAGAAGCAAATTGATAGTAGGGGCAATGTACTGCAGAAATCCCATCATGGAAAAAGTAGTCTTTTCTATCCCCCGGGCATAAAACAACAGCGGTATAGCAGTAACAACTCCTGTCCCGGCCAGAATAACTGACGTATGCAGGGGCAATGAACCAAGGGCGCCTGACCCCGAGCGCTCCAGGGTGACAATATAAAACAAAGCGACAGGCATAACGATTAAGGTTTCCAGCACCAATCCGGAAACCGGGTCTATTTTAATTATTTTCTTGATTAAACCGTAAGCAGCAAAAGTACCGGCTAAAAGAAGGGCAATCCAGGGTATTCTGCCGTACTGCAGCGTGATCAGCATTACTCCTGTGGTCGCCAGAATAAGGGCAGTGAGCTGCCAGCGGCCAAGCCTTTCTCTGAAGACGGTTACACCAAGCAAAACCACAACCAGGGGATTAATATAATAACCCATGCTTGCTTCAATCACAAAGCCGTTGTTAACTGCATAAATATAGGTATACCAGTTCAGGCTGATAATAAAACCGCAGCTGAATATCAAGATTAGCTTTTTTTTATCGGTGAAGGAAGCAGAGAACTTTTTCCAGCCGCCGGTCAGGATTACTGCCAGGGCGACAACCACAAAGGACCAGAAAACCCGGTGAGCCAGGATCTCTATGGCCGGTACAGCTTTTAAAAGCTTCCAGTAAAGCGGGAGCAGTCCCCATAAGACAAAGGCGAAGAAACCGTAAAAAACCCCCGCCATGTTCTCATCAGTTTTAAACACCGGTTTATTCATGATAACTACAGCTTATAATTTAAAGCGCCAGCTGACAAGGGTTAAAAAAGAAAACCTCTTTACTTTTCGTCTTTGCCGGCACATTCCGGGCATTCATTAATATTTAGACCATGCTTTTCGTTACTTAAATTCTCCTGTTTAACCCGCCGTCTTCGGCAACGTGGACAAATCAGTTCGCCTTCCAGGGCAAAAGGCCCGCCATGAACTCTTATCGCCTTTCCTTCAATTAAAGAAAGAGCAATCTTTTCCCGGGCAGAAACCAGGATGCGCTGCAGAGTACTTTGAGCAACATCCATCCGGTCGGCACATTCCTGCTGTTCCAGCTTTTCAAGATCCTTTAACCTGATTGCTTCCATTTCGTCTACGGTCAGAACTACTTCATCAAGCAACGGCATTGGAATACCGGTGGGTTTAAAATAAGTGTACCGAGGCATTGCACTGACCCGGCGCGGTTTATATGGTCGTGGCATAACACTTTTTCCCCTAATCTTATTAATTTAGTTGCATTTCATTTTAGCAAATAGTCAACAATAAGACAACTAGCTGAGATTAAGGTTTGTTATAAAATTATCCCAGACCCTGCCGATTATTCCTTTCAGCTTTCCATTACCATACACTGTAACCGGCAAGCCATGCACCAGGGCCTCAGAAAAGACCCGGTCAAATGGAATCCTGCCCGTCATAACCAGCCCCTCTTTAAGACAGTAATCTTCAATCTGGCTAGATTGCTCTAGACCCAGGTCAAAGCGGTTAATGCAAACCCCGGTTCTAACATTAAAATGCCGACAAACAGCTGGCCATTACCATCACCCTCCTTAGTAATCTGTTCCTGCTCAGCCACTACCAGGCTGTTAATCAAACTCTTACGTATAATTTTTCCCACCAGTTTATTACCTGAATAATAAACTGCACCTGTTTACTCGCAGTTGTGAACACCTGAGCTGTGATCGCAACTGCTGGGCCCGGGTTGCAAATTGCCTGAAATATAGTCCTTGATTGCTTCATCAATAGGGCCCTGGATGCCTGTACAGGTTTCAATTCCTTTCTCGGCGAACAGGGTTTGAGCCCGCGAACCCATACCCCCGGCGATGATACATTGAACTCCCAGATCAGCCAGGTAGGGGGGCAAAAATCCGGGCTCATGGCCGGGATTGGCAATTTCTTTTTTCCAGGCAATCCCGCCATTTTCAATTTCAAACAGAACATATCCGGGGCAGCGTCCAAAATGCCCGGCAACCAGCCCATTTTCCGATGCAATTGCGACAATCATGGCTTCACCTCCAGATTATTACTGCTTTTCAGGTTTTTTAAAGCCGGAATGTTCAAGAATAGTAGCCCCTGAAACAGTTTGTAAACTATTTGCCTTGAATTTTTGGATTGCATCACCCACCGTGCCTTCCATACCGCTATAGATCATAATTCCTGCTGCGCTAAGAGCTTGCTCCGCTTTCGGCCCCACATTTCCGGTAATTACCGCATCCACTTCATGATCAGACAACAGCTGAGCGCTTTGCGGACCCGCTCCTCCTGGAGAATCAGCATTATCAATGCGAATTGTCTGCAGGACATTCTGCTTTTCCGGATCCACCAGCACAAAATAAGGGCAGCGACCAAAGCGCTGATCGGTTTTGGCATTAAGCCCTTCACCCTGAGCACACACTGCTAATTTCATCTTTACCACCTCCTTCCTACTAAATGGGTATATATCCATTATAATTATAACTCATTATTGGGTATACATCAATAACTACTTTTTGGTATGATTAAAGCAGCAGGAGGCGAAATGATGCGCTACAGACATTTATTTGGCCCCGTTCCTTCAAGGCGGCTGGGGGTATCACTGGGGATAGACCTGATTCCGCTTAAAACCTGTAGCCTAAACTGCATTTACTGTGAATGCGGCGAAACCAACAACTGCACCCTGGAACGCAAAGAATATATTGCCGTGGCGGAAGTATATGCGGAGCTGAAAGATTACCTCTCTAAAAACCCGCAGCTCGATTTCATCACTTTTGCAGGATCCGGTGAGCCAACCCTGCATAGCGGCCTGGGAAATGTAGTTAATTTTTTAAAAAAGAATTTTCCGGCATACAAGCTCTGCCTGTTGACCAATAGCACCCTGCTAAATGATAAAACAGTAAGAGATCAGATTAACCCAATCGATTTAATCGTCCCTTCGCTCGACACTGCCAGAGAAGAGTGCTTCAAACGCTTGAACCGACCTCACCGGGATCTTCAGTGTGAGCAAATAATCGATAGCCTGATCAAGCTGCGCCGTGAATACAGCGGCGAGTTATGTTTGGAAATATTTATTGCCCCCGGTTTCAACGACAAGCCGGAAGAACTCTCCTCTCTTAAATCTGCCCTGGAAAAGATCAAACCTGACCGGGTTCAACTGGGAACCCTGGATCGGCCGGGGGCAGAAGAATGGCTGGAGGCAGCCGATTATCAAACCATGCAGGACATCGCCTCTTACCTGGGCAACACTGAAATTATAGGTAAATTTAAAGCTGGTCCTGGAATTAGAACTTTTAATGATTCTTACAGCCGGCAAATATTTGAAACCCTGCGCAGGAGGCCCTGCACCGTAGCCGATTTAAAAGCCCTGCTAGGTTTAAGGCCTGCTGAAATTCAAAAATATATCAACCATCTACTGGCCCAGGGAAAAATTGAGATAGAACATCGTGAAAGAGGCGCCTTCCTTAAAATAAAATAATAATACGAAAAAAGCCTGTTGCTTCTTCCGTATTATTATTAAATTAGCTACTTCAGGTGAACACACTGTTTTCAGGACAGAGCTGCATTCGCTATTAACTGCTTAAAGCATTAATAATTTCACGGCAAAAAGCAGGTAAATCCTTAGGAGTCCTGGATGTAATAATATTTCCATCACGGACTACCTCCTCGTCGACGAACAGCGCCCCGGCATTAACAAGATCGTCTTCTATCGAGAAAAATGCAGTTACTTTTCGCCCCTCAACCGCTCCTATTGAGGTCAGCATCCAGGGACCGTGGCAGATAGCAGCAATTATCTTCTCCTGTTCGTATGTTTCTTTTAAAAATGCCACCATTTCTTTTGAGCGGCGCATGTGATCGGGTGAATATCCTCCCGGAACAATTACAGCGTCAAACGCGGCTGCTTCTGCATCACCCGCGGCCAGGTCCGCTGTCGCCGGAAAGCCGTGTTTGCTCTTATATGTTTTAATTTTAGGCGCTACTGCTGTTACCCTGGCCCCGGCTTCCTGAAAACGATAATAAGGATACCAAAATTCCGGATCTTCATACAGCTCTTCCAGTAAAACTGCAACATTTTTACCCTTAAGATTCATAGTCATTTCCTCCCGGTCTAATTATGATAAAAACAACCTTGCCTGCGTTCAAAAGCTTCTTTTTCAGAACGAGCCAGGTTCTTCCCGATCTGCTTATAATGCATCAAACCAACCAAAACCAACCGCCATTTCAAGCATGGCCATTAGTAAAAATAAAATGATAGAAATAATTAGCATCCAGTTAAACCAGCCTTGAGGCAGCCATCCCCCGGCATGGTTTTCTAAAAGCGGCTTAACCTTTGATCTGTTTGCCAGCAGGCGGAGCCCGGCATAAGCGCCCGCTCCGGTCAAAATAACCAGGGGAAGCAAACCCCATAAACTTTGAGGATCGATTTCGGCTGCAGTTTCCTGCTGTCCGGCCAGGTAAAGATAGGTTGCTGCATAAAAATTATTGAGCATATGATAAAGGATTCCACCCCACAGTGAGCCGGTTTTTATAACCACTACCGCCATTACGGCTCCGAGCACAAAGGTGCTGAACAGGTTTAAAAAGGAGATATGAAAGAGGGCAAAGAGAAGGGAACTGAATACAACTGCCGGCACAAGGCCCCTCTCTTCCAGGGCAGGCATAATCGTCCCCCTGAACATAACCTCTTCGCAAATTCCGGCAGAAATAGAAAGCACAAAAATATATACCAGGTAATGCTGAACAGTTCCAGGCGGTTCAAGAACCACAACCGGTTCATAGCCAAGCTCCATTAATCCGGTCACCATTCCAGCAGCAATGGCCATGTTCAGAAGCCAGAACGAAGCCGACAGCAGGATAATAACCGGTATGTAATGCCATTCTAAAGCTTTAAAACGCCCATAATCAAACCAGTTGACCCGGTAGCGGCGCAAAAACCAGAGTGACGGCAAAAGGATAAGCACCCACTGGGTGATGATCATACCGGTTTCAAATTGCCAGATTTGCGCTAGAGACCCAAAGACCAGCAACAGCAAAAACACTACCAGGTACAGCTTCATCACCGCTTTTAAATCAGGGCTATTTCCACTGTTTGCTAAAAAGGCCTCCGGTTCACCTGGTTTTTTAGCATTAAAGGATTGAAAGTTTTCTTCACTATAGTTATCCAATATTATATGATCACTCCAGTAAATGATTCTCTAAAATTTGGCCGGGCTCAAACCCGGAGAGCTGCAGGTAAAACTCAGCAGCATCTATCAAGGCCTCCATGGGGGTCAGCCCCACTATTTCGCTATCGGTTACCTTTACTCCATAACGGGCCGCTTCCAGTTTAACCAGCTCAAATACCCGGTGCAGGGCCACTTTTTTGTAGTCACAAACGTTGATCGTAACCTGGGCCTGCCCGGTTTCTTCAATATAAATACCCAGCCCCTTGATGGTGGGAAAACCTCCATTGCTTCCTCTTATCGTCCTGGCAATTTTTTTGGCAATTTCTACATCTGCTGTATCTAGATTGATATTGTAGGCAATCAAAGGAGGCCTTGCTCCAACGGCCGTAACACCGGCCCGGAGGCTTACTTCAGCCGGTCCAAAATCAGGCTCGCGGCCCGGTTCTTTAATAGCTTCAATTAGCCCTTCATACTGACCGCGCCTGACATCTGAGAGGTTTTTTCTCTCCGGCCTTTTTGCTGCTTCTTCATATAAATAAACCGGTATCTTCAACTCCCCGGCCAACTGCTGGGCCACTTCATTAGCTATTTCCACACATTCTTGCATATCAATCCCGGCAACAGGCACAAATGGAATCACATCAGTGGCACCCATGCGAGGATGGCCGCCTTCATGTTTCGACATATCGATCAGTTCGGCTGCCTTTTTGGCTGCCCCGAAAGCTGCCTCCTTCACCGGGCCGGGTTCGCCGATAAAGGTTACCACCGAACGGTTATGGCTTTCATCGTTTGAATAGTCAAGTAGTTTAACTCCTTTAACAGCTTTGATTGCCCCGATGATTTCTTCAATTACTTTTAGTTCGCGACCTTCACTGAAATTGGGGACGCATTCTACTACTTTGGCCATTTTTTATTACACCTCCACCACAATTTTTCCTTTTTTTATTACTGTGCTGATCAAATTAGTGCCGTAACGATAAGCCAGGTAATCATAGTTGGGGGCAGCAAAAAGAGCTAAGTCCGCCATTTTGCCTTCTTCCAGGCTGCCAACCTGTTCTGAACGGCCTATAGCGTGCGCAGCGTTTATGGTAATGGCATTAATAACCTCCGGCGGTGTCATCCGCAGGTAAAGGCAGGCGATATTGACAATTAACTGCAAGTTATTGTTGGGTGAGCTGCCCGGGTTAAAATCCGTAGCCAGGGCTACCGGAACACCGGCTTCGATCATTTTTCGAGCGGGGGCATAATGATCTTCACAGAGATAAAAAGTGGTTCCGGGTAAAATTACCCCAATCACTCCGGCTGCAGCCATATTTTCAATGCCCTGATCGGAAATAACCAGGAGGTGATCGGCTGAAACAGCCCCCAGCTCGGCTGCCAATTCTGAACCGCCCAGGGGAGAGATCTCATCAGCATGCATTTTCAAGCCCAGTCCCAGATTCCGTGCCGCCATCAGTACCCGCCTTGACTGCTCCACAGAAAAAATACCTTCCTCGCAGAAAACATCGCAATAGCGGGCCAGGTTTTTCTCAACCACCTGGGGAAGCATGTCCTTGATAACCACATCAAGGTAACCGTCAGGATTTTCTTTGTATTCTTTCGGTACGGCGTGAGCGCCCAGGAAAGTAGGTATTAAATCGACCGGCTGAGCCCGGTCTACTGCTTTGATCGCTTCCAAGGTTTTAATTTCAGCTTTAGTGGTAAGGCCGTAACCGCTTTTTGCTTCTGCCGTAGTGGTACCCTGGGCCAGCATCTGCTGGCAGGATTTGATCCCGCCTGCAATTAGCTCTTCCTTAGAAGCAGCCCTGGTCGCCTCAACGCTGCTTAAAATCCCCCCTCCCCGGGCCAGGATCTCCAGGTAGGGTACACCTTGCAATTTTAAGGCCAGTTCGTGCTCTCTTGATCCCCCGAAAACGACATGAGTATGGGGATCAACCAGGCCGGGCAGGACCACTTTTCCGGAAGCGTCCAGCACCTTCGTGCTATCATCGACCTGGATTTTATCCAGCACTTCGGCAGTTGACCCTACTAAAGCAATCGTTTCGCCGCATACAGCCACAGCGCCGTCTTCGATAACCGTTAATGCTTTCTGGCCCGTCCCGCTCAAAGGTTTCTCCGAAGCTCCCCGGGAGGTTACCACCTGATTGGCATTTTTGATCAGCAGAGTTATTTCCATGTTAACAATCCTTTCCTGCTCAACCCCTGCCGGGCTGCTAACTATTTAAAGCAGTTACAATTTAACTTTTAAAGTTTTCTTAACCAGCTTTTTTATGAAGCTGTCGTCTGCCAGGTAAGGCAGGGTAATATGATCGGTTTCACCGTGATCTTTATTGTATTCCATGGCAGTTTCGATGGAATTATCATTACGCGCCCAGGCCCGGCGGGCTACTCCGCTCATCACATCCCAGGGCATGGCAGAACTGAGGATCCGGTCTGCCTTTTCACTGCCGTCCAGCACCATTCCGAAACCGCCGTTAATAGCTTTCCCAATCCCGACCCCGCCACCGTTGTGCAGGGCTACCAGGGACATGCCCCGGGCGGCGTTACCGGCAAAACACTGCACTGCCATATCCGCCATGACATTACTGCCATCCTTGATATTTGCCGTTTCCCTGAATGGCGAATCAGTGCCGCTCACATCATGGTGGTCACGGCCGAGCATGATCGGCCCCACCTCACCGCTGCGGACCATATCGTTGAATTTAAGAGCAATCCGAATCCGCCCTTTGCAATCCTGGTAGAGAATCCGGGCCTGAGTTCCAACCACCAGCCTGTTCTTCTCAGCGTCTCTGATCCAGACGTAGTTATCGCGGTCCTGCCCGCTCCGGTCCGGATCAATACATTCTAAAGCCGCCCGGTCCGTTTTTCTTAAATCTTCGGCCCTGCCGCTCAGGCAGACCCAGCGAAAAGGCCCATAACCGTAATCAAACAGCTCAGGCCCCATGATATCTTCCACGTAGGAAGGAAAAATAAAACCTTCTTTATCATCCAGGCCGTTTTTCGATACTTCTTTCACCCCGGCGTCAAAGACGGCTTTTAGAAAAGAATTGCCGTAATCAAAAAAGTAAGTCCCCCGTTCAGTTAAAACCTTGATCAAATCAAAGTGTTTCCGCAGGGACTGATCCACTTTTTTCTTAAACTCGGCTCTATCTTCTTTTAACAAAGCGGTTCTCTCTTCAAAGGTGAGACCCTGCGGGCAATAGCCTCCGTCGTAAGCCGCATGACAGGAAGTTTGATCGGACAGCAGGTCGATCTGAATATTATTTTGGACCACATAAGCCAGCAAATCAACAATATTGCCATGGTAAGCAATAGAAAGCGGTTCTTTTTTGGCGGCTGCCTCACGGGCCATCTTAAATACTGCACCCAGATCGGCTGATACTTTGCCCACCCAGCCCTGTTCATGCCTGGTTTTGATCCTGGAGTGATCGACCTCAGCAATAATGCCCACCCCTCCTGCTATCTCAACCGCTTTTGGCTGGGCACCGCTCATCCCGCCGAGCCCTGAAGAAACGAAGGTACGTCCTTTCAGATCCTCATCTCTATCGATCCCGAGCTTCTGCCGCCCGGCATTCAAAATGGTATTAAAAGTACCATGCACAATGCCCTGGGGCCCGATATACATCCAACCTCCGGCAGTCATCTGCCCGTAATTGGCCACTCCCATCTGTTCAGCCACATTGAATTCTTCGGCATTATCGTACATGCCCACCATCAAAGCATTGGTGATAATAACCCGGGGGGCATCAGGCCGGGAGCGAAAAAGACCCAGGGGATGGCCGGATTCTACTACCAGGGCCTGCTCTTCTGTAAGTTCTTCCAGGTACTTCTTGATCAGGCGGTACTGCATCCAGTTCTGGCAAACCCGCCCTGTCTCACCGTAAGTAACCAGCTCATAGGGATAAAGGGCTACATCAAAATCAAGATTATTATCGATCATAACCTGGAAAGCCCGGCCCGGCAGACATTTTCCTTTGTACTGATCGACCGGTTTGGCCTTGATGCTGCCCGGTGGGCGGTAGCGGTAGCCATAAATCCGCCCTCTTGTCAGCAGTTCTTCCAAAAATTCAGGAGCCAGCCGTTCATGATATTCTTCAGGTACGTAACGCAGCGCGTTTTTCAAGGCCACTTCCGTCTGCTTCGGGGTCAGGGTAAAATCCCTGGCCGGCGCTCTGCGGATACCTTCTATAAATTCAGGTTTTTCAAACCAACCATCATCAAGCCTGATTTTCATCGCCGCTTTTATTTGATTACTATCAAACATTAAACCACCCCTTTAAAGGTCAATCTTGGCTTATAATAATTATAGCTAAACTAAAAGGCCTTTACTACGGGTTTAAGCCTGCAGTTTAGTAACTGTTACTTATAAAACAAAAAATATCATGGCTTCAAAATTTGTAACTACTCAAGCCTAAGCCACAGGGGGCGATTATCATTCAACAAAGACAATAGGTTGAGTAATTATCAAAATTTTATTATAGTAGCCGGTATAAAGGGCCCCGGCCGGGTTATGGGCAGGAACCCGGTCCTTTACAATTAGCGCGGTAACCGGAGCATGTGCATGTTTGTTAAATCAGATGTCATGCCCAATGCAAAGCCCCACCGTAATATTAAGCTTGGTATTGTTATCTTTTAAAGCCTTTTACAAAAAGCTACTCAAAGAGTTTCATAGCCCATTTCCCGGCTAAAGAGAATCAATTCTTCCACCCGGGTTTTTTTCATGTAATACTCTGCTTCTATCAAAGAAGCTGCCCGGTGAATAATCCAGTCACTCTCTTCGTATAACTCAACAGCGCCTTCAGAAATATTCAGGCAATCTTTATCCTCAGAGCACTCGCTTTTTTTACATAGATCACACTGCAAATCTTCACCTGCTTTGCTTTTTTAGTACTTCCATATACAGTCCTTTTTTCCTTCAATGCTTTCTGCTGAGCCACTGCCGGGCTGCTGATTAAAATAGCTGCAATGAACACTATACTCACAGATCATCCAGGCCTATATTGCAGCAGCTTCAGTTATTTAACTAGATTCACCGCTCATAACGGTAACCAGGCCGTTAAAATATAGTTGCAGCCAGCTTGAAGGAAGGGTAAATATGATTTACAATGGTAAAGTTAGGATTATTACCTTGTATTTAATACCATAAAGGTAACTACTCAGGCCTAGCCCGCTAAGCCACAGGGGACGGTTATCATTCAACAAGGACTAGAGGCTGAAGTTGCCCTTAAGAATTAACCAGGCGCTTACTGTGGTTACAGTCGAGCCGTCCCGGCAGGCACTGCCAGGCTGCTTTACTTTTCGGTGTAGTAGATTTATAATTGCAACCTGTTAAACCCGGTTCATTAATAAACAAAGCTTTCATAACCTTATAGCTGGTATTACAAAGCTATGACTTAAAAGAAACTGAGGGAGCAGTTATGTGGGATTCCAAATTTTTTAAAGCCGCTGTAGGCATTATACTGGTGTTTTTAATCATCTACCTGGGCACCCAGATTTCCTTTATTTTCAGGCCAATTGTGGTTGCCTTCGAGGCTTTATTCATTTCATTTTTAGTCTCTGGCGTACTTTATTATTTTACAATTCCCTTAGTTGACTGGATGCACAGCCACAAAATACCCCGGCCCCTGGCCATTTTAATTGTTTTTTTATTGATTATCGGCCTGCTGGCCCTGCTATTTATTACTATCGGGCCGATCCTGCAGGCTGAATTTACCAAACTGGCTGTAAATATCCCGGAAGGAATCAGGGAGGTACAGCAAATAATCAAGGAACTGGAAGAAAGAGCTGTCTTTGAAACCCTGCTGAACATGGAGGCTCTTAATATTGATGAGATAATCAATAATTTGGCCGGGACTGTAAGCGAGACTATTTCGCAGGTGGCCCTGAGTTTGGCCAGCCTGGTTGATTTCATAACCGGATTTTTTATGACTATAATCATCATCCCTTTTCTGCTTTATTATATGCTTAAAGAAAAAGGCGGGGAATTTATCCCTGGCCTGGTGGAAAGGCTCTCGCCGGAGGAATATAAGGACAATGTCCACAGAGCACTGAGTGAAATGAACAGGTTACTGGGCACTTACGTGCAAGGGCTGGGGGTAGTCTGCCTTTTTGTAGGTATTCTGGCCTACATCGGTTTCTTGATTATCGGTCTAGAATATGCTATGCTCCTGGCCATGTTTATTTTGATTACCAATATCATACCCTTCCTCGGCCCTTTTATTGGTTCTATCCCCGCCGTCATAGTGGGGTTACTGGATTCTCCCCTAACGATGCTGCTGGTTATTATAGTTATTGTTATCGTTCAACAGGTAGAAAGCATGATTATTTCTCCGCAGATTATGGGCCGCCGGATGTCCTTAAGCCCTCTGTCCATTATTTTGCTGGTTTTGGTGGCCGGCAGGCTCGGGGGCCTTTTAGGCATCATCCTGGCTATACCAACCTTTACGGTGTTGAAAATTATCATCAATCACATTTTCGAATATATTAAACCGGTTAAAAAAACAGCCGGCACCCCTTTAAAATAATCAACAAGGACATCTTTTAAACTGGCAGCATTATTATAGCTGCGCTGACTGAAAAGAAAAAAACTAACTTCATAAAAGAAGAGCCAGTTTCTTAAAAAAGCGGACCTTCTAAAATTTTAAACTATGATTGGAGTGAATTCATCAAGATGAGCGAAGAAAAACCTTTAGCTGTGATCGAAATGATAGAGGGAGCAAAAATCACTATTGAATTAGACCCGGAAAATGCACCTGATACTGTTCGTAACTTTATCCATCTCGCCCAGAATAAATTCTACAACCGCACCATCTTTCACCGTATTATTCCCGGTTTCATGATTCAGGGAGGGTGTCCCCGCGGTGATGGTACGGGCGACCCCGGCTACAAAATCAAAGGCGAATTTGAAGCTAACGGCCACGCAAACTCTCTTTCCCATACACGGGGAACGCTTGCCATGGCCAGGGCTAAAGACTATGATTCAGGCGGATCGCAGTTTTTTATTACAGTTGGCGATGCTACCCATTTAGACGGCGAATATGCCGCTTTCGGAAAAGTCATTGTAGGAATGGACCTTGCCGACAGGATTGTCAATTTAAAACGAAACCCCGCAGACAGGCCTTTTGAAGAACAGCAGATCAAAAGCATTACTGTTGATACATTCGGGGTGGAGTATAGCCCGCCGAATAAACTTAAAAAATAAAAGGGCCAAAAGGATTAGAGCGCTTTTAATTAACCAGCCCGGTAATAGATATTTCTTTGAATTTACTTAGATCAAGGTCGTATGGAGCGGGATGAGGGGTTAAATCTTTTTTGTAAAGCAGACGAACTACAGGCTGGGTAAGGTGCTTTTTATTATTGGCAACAACCAACCCGCTTTCACCATTACTTAACATCACCTGCGAACCAACCGGATAGAGAGCCAGATTTTCTAAAAACAACTCTACGATTTCCGGATCAAACAGCTCCCCGCTCCATGCTTCTAACATTGCTGCACTCTCATGAACCGGGTAAGCTCGCCGGAATGTTTTATCTGAAGTAAGGGCGTCATAAACATCAGCAACCATTACCACACGGGCCAAAGATGCAATTTCTTTTCCTTTCAATCCACCGGGGTAACCATCACCATTATAGCGCTCATGGTGATAGTTAATTATTTCACCCGCACGCTCTGAAAACAGCCGTGAGTGACGAAAAAGCTGATAGCCTTCATCGGGGTGTTTTTTTACAGCAGCATATTCTTCATCTGTAAGCGCTACCTGCTTATTAAGGATGGCCTGGGGAACAACAACAAAACCGATGTCGTGCAAAAAAGCCCCTGTAGCCAGTAAGGTAAGAGCTTTTCGGCTATAATTTATCTTAACGCCCATAAAAACAGAGAGGACACAGCAGTTAACACTGTGCGCAAAAATATATCCATCCAGGCTGCGAATATCGCTTAACTGAACCAGAGAATTTGAATTTTTGGTTACCTCATCAATAATCCTGGAAACAACGTCATTCAGTTCCCTTTCCCGGAAAGCAAAGCCTTTTTTTACCTCAGCTGCAGAGTCAATATCTTTCATGATCTGGGCTAAAAGAGCGCGGCTTTCTCCGCGCAGCTGATCGCTGATTAAATCATTGACCTGCACGTCGGCAAGCTTTTCATCATGAATATAAATTGCCTTAATACCCATCTGCTGAAGGTAATAAATATGACTGGCCTTGAGCTCCACATCAACGTTGAGCATTACCTGCCCTACAAAACCAAGGACCGGTCTTTTAGTTACCATGCCGGGTTTAAGATGTTCAATGCCCACTTTTCGCATAAGCTCCGCCTTATTAATGATCTAACAATGCAGCTACCGCTTCGATATGAGCCGGGGGGGTTCCGCAGCATCCGCCGACAATTAAGGCGCCATTTTCAATGCATTTGGCCACTCCCTGCGCATATTGATCCGGCTGCATATCATACCTGGTTTCACTGCCAACAAGCTTAGGTTTGCCTGCATTGGGCTGAATAATCAGGGGAAGCGATGTGGCTTCACGATAAAAACCGGTTATCACGGCCATCCCCTCTGGGTCCAGGTCCCCGCAATTTGCCCCTACTGCTGCTGCGCCGTACTTCTCAGCAAGCGCTGCCGCTTCTTTAACAGCGCTGCCCATTATGGTCCGGCCTCCCTTTTCGGCCGTTGTATAGGCCAAAGACACAATAAGCGGTAAATCGGTTTGATCTTTACAGGCCCTAAGAGCACACTCAGCTTCACGCAAATCGGTAAATGTTTCGATAATCAAACCGTCAACATCCTCGCCGGCAAAAATCCCGGCCTGTTCAAGATAGTTGTTATAAAACTGCTCTTCCTTATATGAGCCGTAAGGTTCAAGCAGCTGGCCGGTAGGACCAATATCGCCGAAGACCAGCTTTTCAGCTCCGGCAGCCCGCCTGGCCAGGCTTACCCCGGCCTGGTTTACTTCTTCAAGCTCAAGGTCAAGGCCGTGGGATTCGATGCTAATCCGGTTCATAGTAAAGGTATTGGTTATTAAAACATCAGCTCCTGCGGCGGCGTATTCCCCGTGAATTTCACGCACTGCTTCGGGATTTTCTAAATTGCTTGCCCCGCTTGTGCCGCATCCTCTCCCGGCCAAAAGAGAACCCATACCACCATCAAAAATTACAATCTTTTTCTTTTGCATCAAGTCATTAAAAGTCATTTTCCCCACCAACCTTTTTAGAAATCATGATTCATTAAAATCTCGATCTTAGCTGACAGCAAAAAAGGCAAAAAAGTAGTTTAGCATATATATGCTATAATTATAACAAATATTACCTTTCCATGCGAAATATTTTCTTCCACCGGCCCTGTCCATCACTGTTAGGCAGATCACTACTGCTCCAATTGCTTAACCGGTTTTTACCGGGCTGCTTCTGCGGCCATCTGATTATCTCTTCGCAACCGCACAGCCTAAACTGTCATGATACAGTAAAACCTGCTGCAGAAAACTGAAGCGAGCACAGTTTTCTGCAGCAGACAACCGCAGCTAAATAGGGCTGCGTTGATACAGCTATTCAAAAACCTGTCAACTTGAAAGGCGCCTGGTTTGCTCCGGCGGGTAATCCATGAATTCCTGCATGGTGGTTATTTCAAGGCCTTTAGCCCTCAATCCGTCGATAATGGGGCCCAGGGCCTCAACAGTGGGTTTTCTGTTCGCACCCTCACTGTTTAACAAGGACCCGCTATCATGAAAAAGGATTATATCTCCACCTGCAGCCCTTTCCACAACCCGCCTGGTAATAGAAGCTTTGTTCGCACGTGAATGCCAATCCTGGGAGGAAAGGCTCCATAAAACCAGCTCCTGCCCCAGTAGTTTGGCAATCCGGCGCATCCGCATATCGTAAAGCCCCCTGGGCGGCCTCAAATACTGGGGGTAGATACCCGTGATCTGCAGAATAACCAGGTTGGTCCGCATGATCTGTGCAGCCAGCTGCGGCGGCGGTGAATTGGGAACTGTAATATGGCCATAAGTATGGTTGCCTACTTCATGGCCCTCTTCAATGACCTTTTTAGCAATTTCTGGATATTTTTCAACGTGACTGCCTACCATAAAGAAAGTGGCCCTGGCCCCTTTTTCAGCCAAAACCTTTAGAACGTCAGGGGTATAAACCTCGCTGGGACCATCATCAAAGGTTAAAACCACTTTATTGCCGGCAGAAGGCTTGCGGCGGATTATATCGGTCTGCAGCCCAAAGCCGTGATAAACATAATAATAAGCTATTCCCATTAAGAGGCCTGCTGATATAACCACCGTCCCTGACCACAAAAATAGTTCACTTATTTTAGCGACAGGAATCAGGAAAGCAAAAACCCTGGTAGTGTAATAACTGATTACTACGGAGCCTGAAACAAAAATCATCATGATCAGACCTCTAACAAATAAATCAATAAGCAAAACTCAACCTCCTCGGCAAAGCAATCTTTCAAAAATCTTTTAAAGAAAACCGCTCATCAAAACACAGCCTATTATTTAAGCAGAGCTTAGCTTGCCGGTATGAGCAAACGGCTTCAGCAGGTAGCTTGTATCTAACCTGACCCGGTAACTCTCCCCCCGCCAGGTAAAGATAACAGGGCTTTTCTGTTCAATGCAACCGGCTGGATTTTCAAAACGCAGGCTGATTAAAGAGGATTCTAATAGCGGCCTGCCATCGTTGGCCTTCAGGTGAAGCATGGGCACATCATAGCTGTGCTCACCGGGCACCTCAACTTTCAAAACAGCATTTTGAGCGGATTCTTCCACACTCGGCGGCGACAGCTCAGGCAGACAATCGAAACCAGCTGCCCACTGGATATGCCCGCTTAACTCTTTAGTATCCTGAAAAATATAGCGGAAATGCTGATAGCGGCACATCACTATCTGCATCGCCCATGCAGAAGACATGCCAAACTGCATTACAGCAGGATCGCCCGGGCCCCTGGAGCTCCAACCGACTGCACCGGTTTGAGCATTATAAGTTTCATATAAACCTTTGGAAGCATAAAGGGTGTCGATGATACGCCTGTGCAGCTCCTGCGCTTCCTTGACATAACCAAAACGGTACAGCACCTCCAGGGCTGTATAATTATTAATCATCCAGATCTGGCCGCGCCAGTAATAGCCGTCTTTACGGCTGTTATAGGACTTATCGTCAAAGGCTACGCTGGGAATGCCGTGCTGGCCCCAAAATTTATCCGGGTTTAAGAGGTATTTCTCGATAACAGTCCTTACCTTGTCCAGGCTGGAAACAGCTCCTACAAAAGCCGGCCACCATACGGTAGGCGTAAAAACCTCGATAAATTTTCCATTCCTGCGATCAAGCCAGGCTTCATGATCAGGATCCCACAGCTCTGTATCAATCCTATCCCTTAAACTAAGACCACGCCTTTTATATTCATCGGCTTCTTCATTAAGGCCGGCTTTCCGGCAAAGATAGGCTGTATTAATATATGACTGGAAAATCCAGCAGTTCAGATCGACAGCGCTGAAAAAGCGGGGCACCAGACCGATAATAAAACTGGGTAAAAAGCTGGGCGGATAGAACCGGGGGCTGTCATCTAAACCGGACTCCAGACCGTTGATAAAGGAGAAAAACCCGTTTTTTAATCTTCTGTTCTCTTCCCACCAGGCCAGGTTTTCTCTAAGCGGCGGCAGAACCTGACGGAGAAAATTATTTTTTGTATCCGCAGTTTTAAAGCGTTCATAAACCCTGACTGCCGCCCATGATTGCAGGGGAGGCTGAGAATAAAAATCGAGCACGCCGCGCAAATAATCGTTTAGCTTACTGGGAATCAGGTTGCTTTGAGTACCGGACAAAAAAGTAATTCCTTTTATTTTAAGTTTTAACCTGGCTACCCTGGGAGCAAAATAATTACCATCAAGCTGGGTTAACAGTACGTCTCCCGCTTTTTTAGGATCCCATTCACTTAAACCCAGGACATGCTGGGGCGTATCCCACCCCCAGATGAAAGGGAAATATACCTTAGAGGGGACAGAGCCCCATCCTCTCATCCTGGCCCTGGGATAATAAAGGCTGTTTTGCAAAGCCCAGGCCGCAAGCTTCAAGATGGCCCTGGCTGGCTCCCGGTTTGGTTCATAAGGCACAGGCAGCCTCTTTTCAAACCTTGACCAGCGCAGCTGTGATGCCGCTTTTAATTGCTTGAAGTTACGAAGAGCCCTTTCAGCGCGTTGTAAAAGTTTTTCATCACTATCGGCAGAAAAACTGATCATAACCGACCAGTTAATTTTTTGACCCGGTTTTAACTCCATCCATTCAGCCTGCAGTTCTTTCTTACCGGCATAACCGCCTGAAGAAGGAAGAAAAAAAGCATGCATTTTGAGGCCGGGCAGCCGGTGGCAGCTTGATAGTTGTAAACCCCGGCCTTTTTCTTTAAAAAATGTAAAGCCGTTAAAATGAGGATATGGATTTTCCAGATCACGCCCCCTGGTGGGCATTAAGAAAAAGGCCGGCTTTACCTTTTTTAAGTCTGCTGCTTCACCTTCCAGTAACTCCCATTCAGTTTCCAGAACCGCCAGGTTACACTGGACAAAGTATAGTTTACTGGTCATGCTAAAAGCGCCATCCCGGGCTGTTTCTTCTATACAGCAGGGAGATAGATCAATTTTTCTGTGCTGCGGTTGTTTAAAATAAGTGTGGCCTTCACCGCTATAAAGGCAGGCAGCAAAATCATACATCCGGCCCGCTCCAAAGGATGCTATTGTAGCAAACAGGGCGCTTGCGGCAGCCGGCTTTTTATCCGAAACGGCCTTAAAACCACAGTGGCTGCCCAGGTCGCTTAAAGGCGATCCGCTCGTAGTCCCGGCCACGTAATCAGGTGCCCCTGTACTATGGGCATAAAATTTTACCGGCCGGACCGGGTTCTGCAGCTGCCTGTTATAGATA
Source organism: Syntrophomonadaceae bacterium (assembly GCA_003567725.1). Taxonomy (GTDB): domain Bacteria; phylum Bacillota; class Dethiobacteria; order DTU022; family DTU022; genus B1SED10-74M. Next base: position 39,500 of record PWYU01000101.1, read on the forward strand.
AACCAGATCAAAAGCAAAAAACCAACGCCAAATACTAAGAGATACAGTTTAAACATACCTTTCTTTAAATGCAGCAGAGCAGGTTATTATAAGCACAAAAAAACTTCTAAACCGGCTGCCACAAGTTTTTGCTGTTCATTTCTGCAATATTATAATCCTTATCCTTAACTAAATAAAGATTTTTTTAAACCGCACGGACGGTTCCACCGTCTATGAGTCGGCCTTAGAGCTACCTTTTAAGACCATCCCCATGGCGCCGCTTATCATTTAACAAGGACAATAGACAAAGTTATTACTTTATATTTTAAAAACTCAGCCATCTTCACTTGCGGTTGCCTGCTAAAGGAAACTGTGCCCGCTTCAGTTTTTTTCAGCAAGTTCTACATATCATTACAGCAAAGGTGGTGAAGACACAAAGCTTAAAAAGTATTCCCACAAAGTATAGCAGCATTTATAATCAAGCCCAAGGGTAAAAAACCTTAAGCGGAAAAGCACCTTGTTTTATCTTAACATAATCCTGGGTTAACGCAAAATTAGCCAAAAAAAAGGCATGGTTAACAGCTTGTGTTAAAATGGCATAGTGCGCTTGAATTAATTAACCATTTATAAGAAATGATGAGACAGGTGTTAACTATTGAACACGAGTAAAGGTTTGCTCATGGTTTCCTGTGCGGGTATCTGCTGGGCTACAACCGGGCTATTTGGCACCTTCCTCTTTAACGAAGGCGTTGACCCGATTAATATAGCTTCTGCCAGAAATACCCTGGCCACCCTGTTATTTTTAGGATTTCTTCTAACAGCACACCGGGATAAATTAATAGTAGGCAAAAAACAGCTGGCCCTGCTGGCTATGGGCGGCTTAACCGGAATAGCAATTTTCAATGTTTTTTACCTGAGCGCTATAGACCTTGCAGGAATGTCTACCGCCGTGATTCTGCTTTATACCGCTCCGGTTTTCGCGGTGATTATGTCTCGCCTGTTTCTTGGCGAACTGCTTACCGGGCTGAAGGTTGCCGCTTTAGTAATTGCCTTTTCCGGTGTTGTTTTGGTGGTGGAAGCTTTTAATATCATGGCCCTGATTCACGAACCGCAGGCAGCCCTCATGGGCCTGGGCGCAGGATTTTTCTTTGCCACGCTCAGCGTTTTTGGCAAATACCTCACCGGCACATCGCACCGCCTGACAACCTCTTTTTACCTTATTTTTACCGGATCAATTTTCCTGGCGCTGATCAGACCGCCCTGGCTGGGGATCATGGAAGTCCTGAATTACCCTCATTTAATAGCGGCTTTTATCGCCCTGGTCATAATTTCCACCTTCGCTTCCCACTTTCTTTATATCTACGGCCTGAGCTACCTTGAAGCAGGCAAAGCCAGTATCGCTGTCGCTATTGAACCGCCGGCTGCGCTTTTTTTGGCTTTTATATTCCTGGGCGAAAGACTAAGTATCATCCAGTACTTTGGGGTTGCCCTGGTATTAACAGCAGTGATTATGCTAAAAATCCGGTTGGGCAAATCCGCTTAACTGCCCCCTTTTAAAAACTACATTAAAGCCGATAATAATAACAGGGCTAGCCAGTCTTAAGCCCGCCTG
>PWYU01000007.1 GCA_003567725.1 Syntrophomonadaceae bacterium
AAGAATTTGTTTTTCTGTTGGCAATATCCTACTACGCTATAAAGCTGCAGGTCAAGCTAACCTGACCATAAAAAGCAGAGTTCCGGTCTGGTTCACCACGGGTAAAGGTAAGACAGAGGGCGCTTAAGGATCAAATAGGGGTTTTACGCTTAAGAGTATGTATGCTGCATCTGATCCGGCACAAATTCAAGTAAGACTTTGCCGGACTCTGAGTCGTGGTTTCTTGTTTCCTGCAAGTCAAGGTGCTGTAAGGTTTTTTTATCTCTTAAACATTACCAATCAGGGCAATCACTTTCATCTTTCCGCTGCATTTAGGACAGACAATAGACAATAGAACTTTCCAGGCACACTGACTGATTTTGGCCAGCAGGCTGCAGTCATATATGAAATAGATCCTCAAGCCTCTTAGGAACCGAAAAAAACTCACTGCCGATGGGGCATCTTTATTAATACCGCTGCATGCAGCCACTGACCAAACTCCAGCAGCCAAATCTGGCCTGGTAGCGCTCTTCCCAGTTTCTTTCCAGTTGCTCTAAGTGTTCTTCCACCAAAGGGTAGTGTAGTATTGTCCCTGTCATGCAGCACGTGAAAACTATAATAAAGTAATCTTTAAACCGGGCAAGTATTGAACCCTTTAATTTTAACATTTACAGTGACATGACTCTGGTGGTTAATAAAGTAAATGAAACCTTGGTATTAAACCGCCTTTCAAGTCAGGAAAAGAGCTAAGGCAAGATAGACATCTTAATGATTGACGAATTGAGTTGGCGGAATAATAAGTTCCAAAAAATAAGGGGTTTCAAGGCCAAGCCCGAAACCCATTGTGTTGTTTTTTTTTCTAATTATAGATTGTCTATTCCAATCTGTGCCGGATAGAATAGCCCGTGGATTTCTTTTTAACGGCAGCAGCAAGTAACATGCTGAATCCTCCGGCGATCATATAGTAATAGAAATAGAAAAGATAACCGCCTGTTGGGGGCAACGCCAGGGGGTGTGTGAACTCTTCTTCCTCGGTTTCAGACTTGGGCGCTTTTTTTTCGGGATCGACCTGTTCGTCAATGGCGGATTGGGTGGTTCCAGGCAGTATGCCACCGCCGCCACCGCCAACACCGCCTGAAAAGATCCTGGTGTTTTCAATTTCTACAATTTTAACGAGGTCGGGTGTAGGTGTGTTTTCCGGAGTGATTTCTAAAACCAACGGTTCTCTGTTCAGCCGGTAACCGCTCGGTGCAGAAATTTCCGTTAAGGTATACTCGCCAAGCGATAAACCACCTATTTCTGCCTGGCCATCTTCATCCGTTTCCACTGTTGCAACCCCACTGCCGGCGGAGTCTGTTATTTCAAATATTGCACCGGAAAGCTTTTTGCTTGAATCATGCCTGTCTGTTTTTTCGATCAACAGTCTGCGCGATCCCTCTAAATAGTTTTTAACTTCTATTTCTTTAAGATCACCACCAGTATCTGAATCACCGGGTTCGATCGTCACGTCAATTTCATTATCTGCCGGCATTTGGTAACCGTCTGGCGGTGCTGTCTCGATTAACTTGTAATTTCCAGGAGGCAAATCGTTAAAAGTAATTCTTCCGAATTCATCTGTGACTCCATCTTGGTAAATGATGCCTTCGTTATCTTCCAGTATAAAGTGAGCACCTGCTAATGGTTCATTATTATCACCATCAACTTTAGACAGTTCTATACTGCCCAAGATTAGTACATTTTCAATTGTAATACTTTTGCCTTCTTCAGGATCATTCTCATCGATCTCTACATTTATCGGGTCTACATTAGCCGCATGGCCTTCGGAAGCCTCGAGTTCTTTTATTATATAGCTTCCGTAAATAAGATCTTCGAACTCAAGGTTTCCATCTTCGTCTGTTACACCACTTTTAATTAAACTCTCACCTTCAAAATCATAAAGACCAAATTCAGTTCCAGGTAAAGGTGTGTTGTCATAATCACTTGTCTTAGTTATAATAAGGTTCCTTATTGGAGGGTCGTCTTGATCTGGATTGTGATCTCTCAAAGCTACAGCCCAGCCAACCCCATCCTGATAAACAACTGGAATCGCTAGAGAATCTTCTGAGCCATCTGCAGGGATCTCTTCATGCGCAGTTAAAACGGCGGTATTTTCAAAGTCCTGGTTTGGAGCTGCGTTGATATATGTCCGGTACCTTAAAACATACCTGCTGTCGATGCTTTCATTGAAGCTTAATTTAAAAGAATATTTTTCTCCATTATCTTCTCCGTCAATTTCTAGTTCATAGAAGCTGTCCGGTTGAAGGGTTTCACTTGCTATGCTGCCATCTGCATTAACTGTAGCGCGACTGAGTTCCAAGCTTTCCGGTAAAAATAACAGACCGTCATCAAAGGTATCTTTTATTACCACGTTGGATAAGGTTGATTGCCCCTTGTTAATATCTAATTCCCAGTAAATGTAGCGACCACTTTGTTCTCCGTCTTTCCCGGCGTATTCACCTCCGCCCGGGATGGTAACTGTGTGATCCAGCTTAACCAGGTCGGCGCCTTCTTGTTGTAAAACAGCATTATTTTGGTATTCTTCGGCGATCAACTTGCCTGTCAGATCAGTTTTGTACTCAATGATATAGTTGTCATCCGGACCAATATCTCCAAAATCAATACTAAACCCGGGGTTGCCGTTTTCATCTTCAAGGTTATTAGTTATAGTAAACTCACTACTAATGTTACCACTTGTTATTTCCATATCCCCACCTGTTTTTATGGTAGCCTCGTATACTTTAATCTCGCCTGGGTGGTCCAGATCGTAATCGTAATCATCGGGGGCGGAGACATAGTCATAAAACTTAGCATTTTTTATACTCTTTTGGTTGTAGTTTATACCAACTGTCCAAGTAATTTCTTTTGTTGTAGCGTCATATTTGCCTTCCTTAAAACCATCATCCTGAGTGAAGGGATTGGGTGTAAAGCTGTCAGAGGTTGTTTTTTCCTTA
>PWYU01000043.1 GCA_003567725.1 Syntrophomonadaceae bacterium
TATCATTGGTGTGCCATCCATACGCCTTTCGTCTGTTTCCACGAGCCAGCGGCCCTGGTCAAAGAGACCCCGCCAGATATATCGGCCGTGTTCCAGATCGTGCTTAAAGAGCTCATAAGGGGTTTTACCGATAAAATCATCTTCTGCTGCCCCGTACTGGTTCAGCAGGGCCTGGTTTACTTTGGTCATCCGCTGGTGGTGGAAAACGTAATCAAGGATTTTCTCCTTGTCTGCTTCTTCATTCCAGGTTACAGGTTCATCTATCATCATGAAAAAGAACCCGGTCAGGGACTGAGAAAAAAACTGGTTCAAAAGATCTCTTTGTTGATTTAGTTCTTCTTCTACCTTCAGGGTTTCAGTTATATCGCGGGCAACGGCATAAATTAGATCACCTTGCGGTTTAGAGCGCCATTCAATCCAGCGGTAACTGCCGTTACTGCAGAGGTAGCGATTTTTAAAACTTGTAACCTCAACCTGGGAAGTAAGCTGGCTGATAGCTTTTAGGGTTGAAGCCATATCATCAGGATGGACAAATTCTAAAAAAGAGCGCCCTTCCAGTTCTGCAGCAGAATAACCCAGAGTCTCCTGCCAGCGTTTATTAACCCGTACAAAATTGCCATCTGTATTGGCAACGCAAAGTAGGTCGAGGCTGTTGTTAAAGTAACGGTCCAGTTCTTCGCTTTTTAGCTGTAAGCTTATTTCGCTTTTAAACCTGGCCAGCAGTGATGCAAGCTGACTGGCGTAAAGCTCAATCGCTTCGCGGTTTTCAATATCCTTATTTTTCGACAAGAAAAAGATTACATCGCCAAGGGCTTTCTGTCCGACAAAAGCCAGCTCAATTACATAAATATCACCGATTCCAGTCAGTTTATGAAGCATGGATGATGTGGTTTTACTTAGAGATCCCATTGCTGTTTCATAAAGGTTGTTGAAACGGACCAGTTTACCGCCTTCAATTTTACGCAGGCGGTCTGGGATAATATCCCAGGATTGGCCGGTAATCTTAAAGCCGAGCGCATTAGAGGCTTTATCAACTAATTGGGGTAAACCGGTAATGGCCCGGGTGATAGTCTTTGTCCGATCTTCCTCGTAAGTGTTGACTGCTGTAAACTTTGCCCCTGAAAGTTGCTGCAGGGTTTCAGCTATTTCCTGATAGTTCAAGTCGGCTGTGTCAGAGACTAGCATTCTTTCAGTTAACTTAAGCAGCTTTTGCATTGAGGCTGTTTCCCGCTTCACTGCAGTGATCTCACTAAAAACCGTAATGAAGTAGCCTGGTTCATCACTATATACCTGTATATTGTACCATCGCTTAAGCGGCTCAAAATACTGTTCGAAGCTTAAACTTTTCCCTTCCAGGGCTACTTTGCCATAAATTCCAATCCAGTCAAATTCGGCCTTTTTGATACTGGGTAATACTTCTGTTACTCTTCGGCCGATGATATTATTTCGCTTTAGACCGGTCTTATTTTCAAAGGCTGTGTTAACTTCCAGGAAAATATAATCTACAGGGTCACCATAATCATCAGTAACGATTTGGTGATAGGCAAAAGCAAAGGGAAGGTTTTCAACTAGTAAAAAGTGCTTGTTTTGTAAAGAGTGCTTGTTGTTAGCGGTCTCCATGCCTTGGCCTCCTTAAGAAATATTCTTTTGTTTCTATGCTTCCAGGAATTTTCCTGCTTACGAGAAAAAATCTGATTACTTAAAAAAATAGATCGGTATGCTATCAGTTAAGTTTATTGCTGCGATTCTGGTGTCCCCACGATCGGGTTTTAGGTCTTTTACTTATCGTAAAGAGATAGCAACTTTTAAAGATGTGCCCGGATCCCCGGTGCAAGCTGTTTCCAGGATAACCTATTTGTGCCTATTAAACTAGTTTATCGTCATTTTCGATAAAAGATAAATATTTTTGCGCTATAATCCTGTGACCTTAAATAATCTGGCACCGTGGTTTGCAGTAATGATAGTATTAAGGTATCATATGAGCTAAAGCAGGGGGAGGAAAAATCATGCAAGTTGAACTAGACTGCCTCGGGGATATGTGTCCCGTTCCATACTTAAAAGCTACTAAAGAGCTTGAGAAATTAAGCAGCGGCGATTCAGTGCTGATCATTACCGATCACAGCTGCGTAGCCCGGGCCCTGGTTGAAAAAATGAAGAAAGACAAGTACTTAATTGAAGAAGATGAGGTTATGAACGGGATCTGGGAAATCAAGGTGTCCAAAAGGTAACCTGCTGGACTGCTTGTCTTAACAGAAGGTTTTTTTGGCGCTCCTTTTAAACATTTTAACGAAATTGCGAAAATTAAAGTCGTTTAACCGCTCCGGTTTAAATATCATGAATATTTCATAGCGAATACTATAATCTTCTACTTCCAGTTTCTTCAACTGCCTGGTGTAAAGTTCTTTTTTTATAGCCAGGTAAGGTAAAAACGAAACTCCGTAACCTTTAATAACTGTGGATTTGATGGACTCTATTTCATCCATCCGGGTTGATATGTTCAGCTGGTCCATTTTGAATCCAGCCTCAGCAAACCATTTTGTAACTTTTTCCATAACGTTAAACTTGTCGCTTGGCAGAATCAGGGCAGTGGAGGCCAGTTTTTCTGCTGTCAATGCTTCATCAATCTTGTATTTTGGTGATGCAACTGGAATCAGGGCATCGGTGGAAATTAACTCTGAATGTAAAATTTTAAGTTTCGGCTCACCAATTATAATACCCAAGTCATAAGTGTCATTGACAATATTGCTTTCAATTTCCGGGGAGTGATTGGCATAAGTTTCAAGTCTCAGCGGCACTGGAGCGGAAGTTCCGGGATTATTGTTGATGCTGTATACTGTGCAGGGCAGGGCATAAGTAGATATTATAGGAGTGCAGTTAATCCGGATAATATTATAATTATTATCCAGAATTGCTATATCTTCGAGCATGTTTTCATA
>PWYU01000098.1 GCA_003567725.1 Syntrophomonadaceae bacterium
CTATTAAAAATATGGTTAAAGGGTTCGAGAATAGGACCGGCATAAATACAAGCTTAGCAACTAACGGTTTTAATGAAAGGTTGGCGCAGCAGGTTGAAACAGCACTATATCGTTGTGTCCAGGAATCACTGACAAATGTGGCTCGTCACTCAAATGCCAAAAATGTTGAAGTTGTTATTAGCAAGACAAATGGGATTTTGCAAGTATCAGTACGTGATGATGGGGTTGGTTTTGAAGCTGATAAAATGGTCATATCATCAGAACATATAGGTTTAACAGGGATGAAGGAAAGGATCAAGTTACTTAATGGTAGTTTAAAAATAAATTCTGCGCCCAGCGAAGGCACTACAATTAATATAGAAGTACCATGGCAGGACTGGTTGAAGGAGGTAAAAATCGATGAAAGTGCTTCTCGCAGATGATCATACCATAGTACGCCAGGGATTGCGGTTGCTATTGGAAAATAAAGCCAAAATTAAGGTGGTTGGTGAAGCCGTTAACGGAAGAGAAGCAATAGAGTTTACCCGCCAACTTGATCCAGATCTAGTTATCATGGATATAGCCATGCCAGGACTGAATGGCTTGGATGCTTTGCCACAAATTGTAAACGAGTGTCCGAAGGTAAAAATAATAATTTTATCAATGCACATTGAGGAAAACTATGTAGCAAGAGCATTACGGTGTGGGGCTTCTGGTTTTGTTTATAAAGGATCTGCTTTTGATGATCTTGAGTTGGCAATTAAAGCAGTTCAGGTTAATAAAACCTTCCTAAGTCCCGCTGTTTCACAGGTCTTAGTTGATGGTTTTATTGGAGATAAAGAAGAGCAAGTCAGTCAGCATGATTTTGAACAGCTATCTCCCCGAGAACGTGAAGTAATGCAGATGATTGCAGAAGGATGCGGCAGATCGGAGATCGCGGAAGTTCTTTCTATCAGTGCTAAAACTGTGGACAGGCATAAAGAGAACTTAAAAGAAAAGCTAAAAGTTTGCAGGGAAGAAAGCATTGTTGAACTGGCCAGAAGATTCGGTTTAACCGAAAATTTTTATAGTCAATAGTAAATAATAGCCTCTAGAAATATTATGATTTACAATTAAAGCTGCCATCATGGCAGCTTTTTCCCCCAAGATATTAGCAAGCTTTTTAGAAGTAGTATATAGGTTCATTGAAAGAATTAGATCAAAAGCTAAAAAAGCTAAAAAAGTTGCTTAAAACTTGGCTTATTTGTTCCAATCGTGTACAATGGATAAAGAATTTTTCACTACTGGAGGCATTGTTAGTGACTTTAATCCGGGCAATCATAGTTGAAGACTCTGAAGATGATTTGCTGCTGTTATTAAGAGCTTTGAAAAAAGGTGGCTTCGAAACAATATATACACGTGTAGAAACAAGTGATGACTTAAAAGAAGCTCTCTCTGATGATAGCTGGCAGCTTGTCATATCAGATCATGCTATGCCTCGGTTCAGTGCTCCGGAGGCTCTCCAGGTTACAAAAGAAAGTGGGCGGGATCTGCCCTTTATAATTGTATCTGGAACTATTGGAGAAGAAATTGCCGTTGAGGCAATGCGTTCGGGTGCCCATGATTATATCATGAAAGACAACCTGGCCAGGTTGGCTCCTGCTGTCAAAAGGGAGGTTGGTGAAGCAGAGATTCGCAAGCAGCATAAGCGGGATCGAGAGATGCTGGAGTATTTGACCCTTCATGATCAGCTAACAGGGCTATATAACCGGGTTTATTTTGAAAATGAACTTAAACGCCTGGAGGGAAGTCGGGAGTATCCAGTACTACTGGTTGCTGCCGACCTAAATGGTTTAAAACTTATAAATGAAACGATGGGGCAAAAAGAAGGAGATCGTATTCTTCAAAAATGTGCAGATCTTTTGAAAAAAATTCTTCGTAAAGGAGATGTATTAGCACGGGTTGGTGGTGATGAATTCGTAGCTATCATGCCTCGTTCAACAGACCGAAACGGCGAGGAAGTTGTTAATCAAATCCGGAAGGAAATTGATACACACAACCTGGAACATGAAGATATTCCAATCAGCATTGCTCTCGGGCATGCAAAAAGTGATGGACAGTCTGAACCACTCGAAGATGTTCTCACAGAAGCAAATAAAAAACTTCACCTGGACAAGCAGGATCGAAACGAGAGTGCTCGAAACCAGGTAGTCCAGGCATTACTTGCTGCGCTTTCTGAAAGAGACTATATTGCGAATGGTCATGCAGACCGGCTGGATGAACTTTGTTTAAAAATGGGGGAAACTGTAGGCTTAGACAAACATCGCTTGACCGCTCTTTCCCTTGTGGCACAGGTCCACGATCTTGGTAAGGTTGGTATACCGGACAATATATTGTTCAAGAAAGATCGGCTTACTGACGAAGAATGGGTGATAATGAGACAGCATCCAGAGAAGGGCTATCGTATTGCCCAGACTTCACCGGAATTAAGCCAGGTAGCTGATTTGATTCTTAGACATCATGAAAAATGGGATGGAAGCGGTTATCCTTTAGGCTTAAAGGGAGAAGAAATACCTTTGGAGTGCAGAATACTTTCCATAGTTGATGCTTATGATGCTATGACTAACGATCGCCCTTATCGTAAAGCACTTACCCGGGAGCAGGCCATAGAGGAGCTAAAGCGCAATTCAGGAAGTCAGTTTGATCCGAAACTTGTGGAACTTTTTTTAAATATACTTTAAATAAAAACATCTTGCCATCTTTAAGAATCATGGTTACTGCTGATTATTGTCAGCAGTTTTATTTTTAAGTTAAGGATATGCTTGCCTGGACAGGATAAAACCAATATAATAGCAAATGGATTAACTATTTTAATCTTTTGAAAGGGAGTAGTTAGCGGCCTGGTGGCGCTCCTGGACTTCAAATCCAGTGGCAGGGCAGCCCCCTGCGGTGGGTTCGATTCCCATCTAC
>PWYU01000106.1 GCA_003567725.1 Syntrophomonadaceae bacterium
GAAACCCCGCCCCGGTTGCCTGTTTGCAGAAGCATCTTTAGCTCTAAAGAGCAAGGCGCCTGCGTTTGACTGAAATAAGCTTCAAATATAAAGGGCCTGACATTAACATAAGCTCTTTTTTGCGTTTTTTGCTTTTTTTGCTTTTTTTTATTCCTTGCTGTCAAAATCTCGTCCCTGGCCATAAGCCGCTTAAGGGCTTCACGGCATTGTTCAAAATCTAATCGTCTTTCCTTTTCTGCCAGAAGTGAAGCCCGGTACAAAGCAGCGCTGACCAGAGAAGGCAGCAGCGGAGCGCTATAATCAACTGCCTTTGCTCCGGTTATAACCAGTCCTTCAGGAATTTGATCTCTTAAGGTCGAAGTAAAATGATCACCAGTTACAGGGCCGGATAAAAATATCTCTCCGTATTCTTCTGAAGCTGTAACATTAACAGGAAGCGGCAGGGCAAGGTTAAAGCGTATATGCGGATTATAGCCTTCACTGTATACTAAAGGCAAACCGCTCCTGCGCAGGGCCCTCTGGAAAAGCCGCATCATATCCAGGTGCGAAATATGTTTCAAAGCTTCATGCCTGGCAAAACTAAATCGAATCCGGGTCATTCAGTCACTCCTTGAACAGGTTTATCATCTTCAAAAGCTTTGCGATGTTCCCTGACAAAAATCTCTCTTTTTACTCCACAATCAAGATGATCCCAGGGTAAAAGGTCTTCATAGGCAAAACGGTGCTGAGCATAATCTTCAGGATTGATGCTTGCTTCCTGAAAAGCCTGCTCCCATAACGGCATAAAAAATTGCTCTGACCAACCATCAAAACGGCAGCCAAGTTTAAAGGCCTTCTCCAGGACAGGAGCCAGGCGGCGATCTCCGCGTGCAAAAACCGCCTCCAAAAAACTGGTTTCGGCATCATGCCAGCTTAAATTGATACCGGGCATTTTTTTAAAACCCTGTTGAATTACTTCCTGCCTCCCGGTTATTTCACTCATACTTATCTGGGGTTCCCATTGAAATGGCGTATGAGACTTGGGAACAAAAGTGGACACACTCACCGAAAGGTCAACCTTAGTGCTGGATTGATTTCGGGAAAATGCCCTGATCCGCGAACATAAATCTACAATTGCTTCTACGTCTTCCATCCTTTCTGAAGGTAATCCTATCATAAAATAAAGCTTAAACCCCTGCCAACCCGCATTTAAAGCATCTCCTAAAGCAGAAAATATTTCTTCTTCGGTAATATCTTTTTTAATTACGCGGCGCAGGCGTTCCGTTGCCGCTTCAGGAGCAAAAGTCAGGTTGCTTCGTTTGCCACGATGCAACCTCTCAGCGAGCTTAATTGAATAAGAGTCCAGGCGTAAAGACGGAAGATTACATTTGACCTGCTCTCCAGCCAGTGCCCGGTCCAACTCATCAATGAGGTTGTCAAGGTCAGGATAATCTGTACTGCTCAAAGAAGACAGGGAAAGTTCTTCATAACCGGTAAGAGAGATTTGTTTCCTGGCTGCTTCAACTATCTTTTCTCTGCTGCGAAATCTGACAGGCCTAAAAATATAGCTAGCCTGGCAAAAACGGCAACCTCGCTTGCATCCTCGAAAAAGTTCAACCACTGCGCGATCATGGATGGTCTGAACATAAGGGACAACCGGAGATACAGGGTAAGGGGAACTATCGAGCTTTTTAACCAGGCGTTTTTTGATTATATCAGGAGCCCTGGTTTCAATCTTTTCCAGATTAACAAGTTTATCCTGGCGGTAAACCGGCCGGTATAAAGATGGCACATAAACCCCTTGCCATTCTGAAAGGCGTAGCAGCAGCTCTTTTCGATCCAGATCTTCCTGTTTTAACTCCTTCAATCCGTTCAGCAGGTCAGGCAGGCATTCTTCAGATTCCCCCAGGACAAAAAAATCAAAAAAGGGAGCCAGTGGTTCGGGGTTAAAAGCGCAGGGGCCACCACCAATAATTAAAGGATCAGATTCGCTACGGTGATCAGCATAAAGGGGAACTCCAGACAGATCAAGCATATTAATAACATTGCTAAAGCTTAACTCGTACTGCAGTGAAAACCCAAGCAGATCAAATTCATTAAGCGGTTTGCCGCTTTCCAGGGCAAACAGCGGCAGACCATGGGCCCGCAGCAGCGCTTCCATGTCGGTACCGGGAGCAAATACCCTTTCCATTAGCAGGTTAGGCCTGCTGTTAACACTCTCATACAAGATTTTCAAACCATGGTTAGACATCCCCACCTCGTACAGATCAGGAAAGGCCAGGACCATTTTTACCTCTGCAGCAGCGTGATCTTTATGCCAGGCATTCCATTCATTACCCCTATACCGGGCCGGCTTCTGCACCTGCAGGAGGAGGCTTTTAATTGTTTGATCTGGTACGGGCATATTTACACATCTCTATCTTAATTTTTCTTTTTATAAACGCTACTTATGTTTATCTGATTATTTAAAAGCAAATCAGGTTTATGATATCATAAAACACGCAATATAATAACTACAGTTTATAGCAATCCCTTTTCCCTGAAACTGAAAAAACAACCATCACCGATAATGATATGATCCCGTACCGCTATCCCGAGGATATTGCCGGCATCGACCAGCCGCCTGGTAACCTCCAGATCTTGCTGGCTGGGAGCTGGATCACCGCTGGGGTGATTGTGAAACATAATAATCGAAGCTGCACTTTTTCGAAGGGGAGCAATAAATAATTCTCTTGGATGCACAATAGAGGCACTTAAACTACCGACTGAAACTTCTTCTCTGGAAATAATGTGGTTCTTGGTGTTTAGCAGCAGAATTTTAAAAAACTCTTTCTTTTTGTAGCGTAATTCTTCCATAAATAGTGCGGCAGCTTGCCGTGGAGTAGTAATCGAGCCAGTTTCTTCCCTGGGAGCAGTAGCCAATCTGGAACCAAGCTCAAGGGCTGCTTTAATGGTGACCGCCTTGTCGGGTCCGACACCTTTATTTTCCTGCAGTTCTTCCAGGGATAGATCGGGCAGATTCCGCAAGCCTCCGCTTTTCGTTATTATTCTTGTTGCCAGCTGAACAGCCGACTCAGCTTTGTTACCAATCCGCAGTAAAATTGCCAGCAGTTCAGCATTAGAAAGGGCACCCGCTCCCAGCTTTATTAATTTTTCCCGGGGCCTTTCCTCAAGGGGTAAATCTTTTATCGTTATGCTTTCATTGTCCATGTCTACCCTCCTTAGCAGTTAACCAGGTTGGAACCTTCATTTTAATCAACAACTCAAAAAGCAAGCTTAAAGGTAAACCCACTACATTAAAGTAACATCCTTCGATTTTATCAATAAACAATGCTCCCCGGCCCTGGATACCATAAGCGCCTGCTTTATCAAAGGGCTCTTGAGTTTTGAGATATAGTTCGACATACTCCCTGTCCAGCAGTTTCATCCAAACCCTGGTCCTTGCAAAATCGGTTTTCAGATTTCCTGTTGCCGCATTCAATAAAGCAAGGCCGGTATAAACGTCGTGTTCTCTTCCGCCAAGCATAAAAAGCATTCTGCGGGCATCGTCTTCATCCGCCGGTTTGCCGAGATATAAGCCATCTAAAACTACCAGCGTATCCGCTGCCAGCACAAAACCGCTGTTAAAGCGGCGGGCTGTAACCGATGCTTTCTCCTGGGCCAGTGCTACAACCATTTTACCAGGTTCTTTTATAACTGCCAGATCTTCATCAATACCGGGCTCTACAACTGTAAATGATAGGCCCACCTGCCTTAATAGATCAGCTCGGCGAGGCGACGCAGAGGCCAGGATCAGGGTCATGAGGTATCACTCAGATTTGTTTGCCTGATCATCCGGCCGGTAACCCCTTCCAGGTAATAAGCAGCCAACCCGGTAAATATACCGGTCGGTATTGATAATAATAACAAAAATGGATAATAGCCTTTTAGTAAATCAAAACTGGAAATTATAATACTGGCCATACTAAGCTGGGTTAAGTTATGCATTGCCGCCCCAACCACACTGACTGAAATCAGACTGACCAGTCCCTTCCTCTGAAAAAGCAGCACAAAAGCCATGGCCAAACAACTTGCCAGGCCGGCAGTAAGACTTAACCAAAAACCAAAACCGAATAATCCCCCTACAAAAATACTGCCCAACACTGAACGAATTGCAGCAACCACCAACCCACTGCGCAGGCCAAACAAAATCAAGGCCAACAGCGTAATAATATTCGCCAGGCCAATTCTGACCCCAGGAACCGGCATTGGCAAAGGCATAGCAGCTTCAACAGTATGGATAACTACTGCAAAAGTAATCAACAAGGCCAGGTAAGTTAGATATTTCAAGCGGTTCCTGGTCCGTAAACCGGAATCCTGCATATGAATAATCCTTTCCAAAAATACTTATTATCCTTTTTAGCAATTACTGCTCAAACTCAATAATATCTTGCAAGCCGCCGGTATAAGTAATCTTTAATTCGGGGGTAACAAAAATACCCTGCGCATTCTCCAGTTCTTCAATCAGCTTAAATCCGTCATCTATACCAAGAACGAAAGCCGCAGTCGATAAAACATCGGCATCCATAGTCGTATCGGTTATGACAGTTACGCTGGCTAATTCTTTAGCCGGTTTACCCGTATAAGGATCGAGGATATGATGATATTTAATACCATCTCTTTCAAAAGCGCGTTCATAATCGCCCGAAGTATCAACAGACTGATCAACTAAGGGTAAAACAGCAATCATGTCTCTTTCATCCCTGGGATTTCTTACGCCGATCCGCCAGGGTTCGCCATCAGGCCGATAGCCAATTAATCCTATATCTCCGGCATTAACATAAGCGTTTTTAATTCCAGCTTCTGTGAGTATTTCCAGGGCCCGATCAACAATAAAGCCTTTGGCAATACCGCCCAGTTCCAAACCCATTCCTTCTACAGGCAGATAAATGCTTTTCTCTTCAGGAGCAAGCTCCACCAAGGCGTAATCTACCAGTTCTAAAGCAATTTCTATTTCCTTCTCATCAGGCACCCGGTATTCGTATTCGGAAAAAAACCCCCACAGATCGGTTAGCGGAGCTATGGTTGGATCAAAAGCGCCCTCAGTTAGCTCGGCAAACTCAATGGCTTTTTTAGTCACATAAAAAACCTCTGCGCTAACCTGAACCGGTTCCTGCCCGGCATTATTATTAACTATTGTAACATCACTATCTGAAATACTTCTGCTAAATAATTTTTCTAAGCGCTCAACTTCGTTAAAGATATCGTCCCTGATTTCTTCAGCAGCCCTTACTCCCGGAGCTTGAAACCTGATCTCCATTACCGTATCCATGGTTATATGAGAATAAGTGAAAGTATTAACGGCATGATAAGTACGCGTATAAAAGTAACCAGAGAGCAATATTACTATTAAAAGCGGAACAAGATAGAGCGGTTTTATATATTTTTTTAAGCGATTGCTTTTATTTTCCAACCTGGCACTGGCCTGGTTTGCTTTTTTAATTATTATTTCCTCCCCACTCCATGCATAAAGCGGTTATTATTAATGAGTGCCCTGAACTGGATAGATTAAAGGACAGGGTCCCTGAAAAAACAATTACCCTGTCCACTTAAGCAGAAATCCTCCGCAATTTAAAAATTAACGCCCGCTATAAAAAATGACAAGCAGAACTGCACCAAGCAGTAAAGCCAAAATCAGCTGGTCGAAATTCAAATTCTTCGTTGTCCATTCGATGGGATTAAAACGCAGTTGTTTTCTGCGAGCATCTTCTTCACTTTCTGTTTCCGATCTATCGGCCACCCGGCGCATCGCTTCTCCTGTCTTGACATAACCTTCATCAATCCCCTGATCAAATCTTCTGGAATGATCGGCAATTTTACGAGCAGCATCACCGGTCTTAGTATATCCTTCATCTATGGCTTGATCCAGGTAGCGGGTGCGCTCTGCCAGGCTGCGTCCGGCTTCTGCAGATTTTTGAAATGCGCTGTCAATACTTTTGTCCAGAGTCGTTATATACTGACAAAACTGGTACAAATTGCGTCCTGTTTTCATGTAAAGGTTATCTACTGATGAATCAATAGTTGACCCGTAGTCGCAAAATCTTTTATAAACCGCTTTGCCCAGGGGATTAAAAATCAGGTATTCCACACTGACCCAGGGCGGCAGGTGAATACCCTTTTTTAGGATTGCGGAAAGGTTTAGAAACAACAATAGACCTGCTATACCTAATCTTACAGCACCCCAGATCCCGTCAAGGCTATAGATTCCAACGACTTTAGAAGCATAGGGAATTAAAGGTTCAATCATCTGCGGATATGCTCCTAAAATTATACAGAAAGCTGCTGTTCCAACAATTGCCAGGTAACTGCTTACAGGCGGTTTTCTGTATATTTTTGCCCGCCCCTTGATAAATCCAAAACCAATCAGCTTACAGAAAGAAGCTGCGGTCCCGATACTGGCTATCATTAACATCGTTTCCGCCGGTCCCATGCCGTAAAAAGCATATTTAAGCAAATATTTGCTAACATAACCATTAAATAAAGGGAATCCGGAAATGGCCAGGGCTCCAACTATACCTCCTATCGTAACCAGGGGCATAGCCTTCCAGATACTGTCTTTCTCTTTTTCTTCTGCTTCTGAATCTTCATGGGTCAGATCATGTAAATCTTCTGTATTGGTAGCATAATAGACTGCTCCTACACTCATAAAAAGCAGGGCTTTATAAAGCATATGATTGACCACATGTAAAAGAGCTCCGTCTGTCGCCATTTCCGTTGCCAATCCTACTCCGGCTACCATATAGCCAACCTGGCTGATAATATGATATGACAAAAGCCGGCGCATATTGTGCTGAAGCATGGCCATAGTTACCCCGGCCAGGGCCATTGAGGCACCCATATACATAATAATTTCACTTGGCGGCAAAATCCTGGCAATGGCATAAACACCAATTTTAGTGGTGAGGCCTGCTAAAATAACGCTTGAAGGGAAATTGGCCGAAGGATAACCACGGGCCACCCATAAATGAAAAGGCAGGAAAGCTGCCTTAAAGCCAAAACCTACTATAAAGAAAGCCAGGCCCGCCTGGGGGGTAGTTATCAAAAAGCTCTGTGCCTGCTCATAATGAAGTAATATCCCCAGAAGCACGATAAGGCCGCCGGCAAGGTGAAAAGAAAGAAAATATAAACCGGCCATCAAAGATTCCGGAGTCCTTCGAAGGAGTATCAAACCTGCTGTTGCCAATGTAAGCATTTCCCAAAATAAAAATAGAGTTACGAAGTTATCTGAGAAAACAATGCCAACAGCACTGGCCACTGCAACAAGAGCGACAGCTTGCTCACTGGGCCTGGAAAGCTGCAAGCCATATAACAGAGCAAAAGAACCTACCAGAGTAAAACCAAATACAGCAATCCTGCTGTATTCATGCTCGCTAAATGAAACCGATGCCAGCACAATATCTCCAAATAAAACTGTTGAACCAAGAGTTGCTTCAGTTAAATCAAAATATGCCAGGAAAAGCAAGACGCCAATTGCGCCCAGCATTAGTATATATCTTAAAATTTTAGGTCCAAATAAGACACCTGGAACAATTACCAAGGGTAACGCTATCCCTGTCATAATAAAAATATCGATCCTAATCACTCCATTACTATGGTAGTCTTTTATTATTTGACTAATACTTTTTTAGACGATCAGGCCATTAATGTCAACCAGCATTTACGGCTAAATTATATCAATGCAAGACATTAATTAATTCCCAAATGAGAATACAATTAAAAGAATTACCCCCAGCACAAAGGCCAGTAACAAATTATCAAAATTCAGGTTCTTAATAGTCCACTGCTCCTGGTCCCACCAGAAAAAACTTTTAAACTGTTCTTTTAGCCGCCTGTCTCGGTCCAATCCTTTGCCGGACATATAATATGCTGACTGCCCCGCTTCATCATGAGCCGGATCCGGAAATGTCTCCAGTTCATCTAAATAACTTTCCCTTTTGGCATTATCATTATCTACATGCTCATAAAACTGCCCCAGAGCCATGTCATTAATGTTAACTTCTCTAAAGAAAAATGAAAGGATCAGCTGAGGTAAAGGTTGAAACACCAGTTTTTGTATACTAAACCAGGGTGGAGGAGACCAATCAAACCAGCCCCTGGCTGATGCCGGCAGATAGATAAACAGGGCCAACAAGATTACAACCAGCATTTTTCTAAGCGGATACCATTCGAAAAATCCAAATCCATACAAGTGCCCCAGGCTGGAATCAGAAAAGCCAAGTAATTGCGCTCCGGGTATAAAAAACTGCTCCAGCAACAGGTTGGGGAATATTCCTGTAATTAAAACCAGAACAGCAAAAACAACCATTACAAAATTAGCCGACAAAGGCAAACTGTAGTTACGGTCGAGTTTTTCCGGCACCCGGCCGAGAAATACACCATAGAACAGTTTCACAAAATAACAGATCGTTAGCGCGCTGGCTATGACAAAAATACGTTCAGCGACAAAGATACCATAAATATCTAGATTTGTATAAGCTACCAGCATGGAGTCATGAATTAAAGTCTTGCTGGCAAACCCATTAAAGCCTGGAATACCGGCTATTCCCAAAGCAGCTATAATAAAGGTAATCGTTACCAGAGGCATTTTCCTGGCCATACCGCCCAAACGAGACAAATCCAGCTCGTGAGTTAACATATATACAATTCCGATCATGGAAAATAAACCGGCTTTGAAAACAGCATGATTGGCTATATGATAAAGGGACCCCGTAAAACCCATAGCCCCCTCCAAGCCCATAAATACTGCTACGCCCAGACCAGTGGCAATATAACCCATTTGACTGATACTGCTGTAGGCCAGAATTCGCTTGGTATTACTCTGCAGCAGGGCCATCAAAGCCCCGGCCAGCATGGTTACAATACCGATCCACATTAGTATGTAGCCGCTGTTAAAAATGAAAGACCAGTCACTCACACTGCCTTCACCAGCCGGACGGAAAAGAATCAAGCTAATTCTTAATATACCGTAAGCTCCGGCTTTAATCATGATCCCCGACAACAGCGCGCTGGCCGGTGAAGGAGCTACAGGGTGAGCCAGGGGCAGCCAGATGTGCAAAGGAACCAGGCCGGCCTTTATTCCAAATCCGATCATGAATAAGAGTAAAACAGCAAAGCGCTGATTTCCCAATGCTTCCAAAGCCGGAACCATATCCAGGTGCCCGGTGCAACCGTATAGCAATAAAATAGCAAACAGCAGGGCAAGTCCACCCATTATTGCCATGTAAAGATAGAGTGAGCCTGCCTGCATGGCTTCCCGGTCCTGTTTATGTATAACCAGGACAAAAGAACTGAAAGTCATAATCTCAAAAAATATAAAAAGCGAAAAATAATCTCCGGCAAAAACTACTCCTAGAATTGCTCCTAAAGTAAAAATTAAAAAACTATAATAACGGCGTAAATTGTGCTCATAGCTCATATAAGAGAAAGAGAATAATACAGCCAGGAAATAAACCAGGGTGATTAAAACAGCAAAGACCCAGCTTATTATGTCTACTTTAAAAAAGAGGCCAAATTGCATGAACTCTATCAGATAACAGTAAACATTTCCCTCTAAAATGGTAGGCAAAAGCCAGATCACACCAGCGAGGGAGAACAACGAGGCAAAAAAACAACCCGCTTTTCTGACCAGCATTTGGTTTTCTGGAAAGAAGTACAGGATTATACCTGCCAACATCGGGACTAATACCAAATACAGAGGGACGTAGGAAATAAGTAAATAGTCATCCACGGGTTATATCACCTCAATAAAGATTATTTAAAACAAACCTCCTTGCAACAGAAAATCTGATGTCATTTGAGAAAGGTTAAATGGAATATTAATCGGTGATAATCCAAAAATGATTGTGCATATGGCCAGTATAATCATTGAAGCCAGCATCTTGGGAGTGGCATCCTGAACTTTAAATTGCAGAGCATGCCCATGATGCTCTTCCCCAACAATTTCAAAAAAGGCGGGTACGATGATCGGCAAATAATAAAGAGCATTGAGCAAACTGCTGATTAACAGGACCAGGACATAAATAGTAGCATTAGCATCAAGAGCTCCCAGGCCCAAAGTCCACTTGCTTAAAAAACCGTTTAAAGGAGGAATACCGATCATGGCCAGAGCAGCTATAGAAAAACAACCCATAGTAAAGGGCATTTCCCGGCCGATACCGCCCAGATCAGAAATCGCCCGCTTACCTGTTTTCCAAATAATCGCACCGGCCGCAAGAAAGAGGCAACTTTTCATAAAAGCATGGCTAAAAATGTGAAACATGGCTCCGGTTAGTGCATTTTCATTAAGAATACTCAGACCCAGGAGGACATAACCCATCTGCCCCACACTGGAATAAGCCAGGCGGCGCTTTATATCATTCTGGGTTAAGGCAACAGCGGAGCCAAGCAGGATCGTTATTACCGCTAATACTCCTAAGACTATGTCCCAATTGCTGGTTTGCATTACCTCTATTGAAAAAGCATTAAAGATCACCCTGAACAATCCATAGGCTCCTGTTTTTAACATGACCCCTGAAAGCAAGGCGCTGGCGGGAGAAGGAGCAACCGGGTGAGCGTCGGGAAGCCAGACGTGCAGCGGGAACATTCCAGCTTTCATGCCAAAACCGATGATAAAACAGATAAAAGCTAAAAATGCCAGCAGGCTGCCTTCTTCAATAATAGTCCCTACACCGAGCGAAACGGTCCCTCCAAGCTCGAAAGTAATAATAATCCCGAAAAACAAAGCCAGGCCGCCGATGATGGTCATTACCAGGTATTTATACCCGGCTTTTAAGGCTTGTTCAGTTTCTTCATGAACAACCAGGATATAAGAGATAAGGGACATTAACTCAAAGAAAACAAAGAGGGTGAAAAAATCACCGGCCAAAAAAATACCAAGACAGCTACCCAAGGTAAAAATTAGAACAGGATAATAACGGCTTCCACCATGTTCTTCCGCCATATAATCAAGAGAATAAATCGCACATAAAAACCAGATAAATGAAGCAAGGGCGGTAAGGCTGAAATTGAGGACATCTAAGCGAATTGATATCTCAAGATTGGGCAAGATTTCAAAAAACGTATGCTGAATAATGTCTCCTCTCACTACCATTGGATATAGAGTGAGGACCATTATAAATGTAATAGCGCTTGTCAGCACAGCCAGTATATTCCTTAACTTTTCTGAACGGCCGCTGACAGACATCAAAATCGGAGTCATCACGATTGGGAAAAGAATTACAAAAAGAATAATTGTTATTGCTGTCGCTTCATCCAACGAAGCCACCTCCAAGATTCATTATATAGTTCAATTAAGTTTGCGACAATATTTTTAAACAGTCCTATGGATTGTTAAAAAAACAGCTGTAATGCATTTTCCAGTAATACTATAACAGGCCTGGAAAATACCCCAAAAATGACAATAGCTGACATTCCAATAAGTAAAGGAATCAACATCTGCCGGGGGACCGGTTTAACTTCATAGTGAAATTCTACCTGCTGCATAAAAGCATTTACAATAATTGGCATATAATAGATGGCATTAAGCAAACTGCTGGCCAGGATAACTACGACAAAAATTGGCCTTCCTATCTCCAAAGCGCCCAGAGCGAGGTACCACTTGCTGATTAAGCCCCCGGTTCCCGGAATGCCGATCATAGAAGCGCTGCCGATAGTAAAAGCAATCATAGTTAAAGGTAAAACCTGCCCGATACCTCCCAGCTGTTTAATCTGGCGAATGCCGGTAGTATAGATAATAACGCCGGCACACATGAAAAGCATGGATTTCATGATGGCGTGGACAAGCAAATGATAAAATCCACCGGTCATCGCTATGGTGTCATCTAAACCTATACCCATAAATACATATCCAATTTGCCCGATACTGGAGTAGGCAAGCATTTTCTTTAAATCCACCTGCACCATGGCAAAAATTGAACCAAACATAATCCCCATTGAAGATAACCACAGTATGATTTCATTTAAGGGGATAGAATCCAGCAGCGGCCTGGGGAAAATCTGATAAAAAACTATAAAAAGAGCAAAAGCATATATTTTTATTACCAAACCTGAAAGCATTGCGCTGGAAGGTGAAGGAGCCGAAGCATGGGCATCGGGTAACCAGACATGCAGCGGGAACAGGGCAGCCTTGGTTCCAAAAGCCACTATAAACAAGGCTGATGCAGCAAACATATTGTTAGGATATTGCTCCACCGCAGCGGGTAAATGCTCATTAACAAGGTCATAATTCATATGACCGGTTACCATGTAAAGCATGGCTACTCCCAGCAGGAAACAACCGGTCCCCATGGCGCTCAAAATTAAATACTTAAAACTTGCTTCCAGACAGGCGCGATCTTCCTTGATTGAAATAATAGCACAGGCTGATATAGCGCATATCTCCATTAAAACAAACAGGTTAAAGAGGTCGTTAGTCAAAGCCATACCGGCCATTGAAGCAACTACCAGGGCATAAAGCGTATAATACCAGCCTAAAACTTCTGTTTTTAATTCATGTTCAAGATCTTTTAAGGCATAAACCATGATCCAAAGGCTGACGGCAAGAATAATTATCAACATATAAACCCTGAGCAGGTTAACTTTAAATTCTATACCCCATGGAGGAGGCCAGCCGCCCATATAATAGGAAAATTCACCAACCTGTGCGGTCTGAATTAAAAGGTAAACAGCCATAACCAGGGCCAAAAATAGAGAGAAAAGCAAAGCCGGTGCGCTAGTTTTTCTGGCCCAGCGGTATAAAATTGGAGACAAAAATGAAATGCCTAAAAGAATTGCTAAGATTAATGCTGGAAAATGATTTGTTAATCCCACTACTCCTGGCTCCTTATCAGGCAAATTTCGTCATAATCAACTGTTCCATAATAACGGTA
>PWYU01000072.1 GCA_003567725.1 Syntrophomonadaceae bacterium
TGCCCCTGGAGGTCCCAGGTAACCACCCTGTAACTATCCTTTAATGCCTGTACCTGGCTTTTAAACATGTCGCCGTTCAAACCCCCACCATGCGTAAACACCACCGCCGGCGCGTTTTGGGAACCGCTGGCCTCATAATAAATATAACCTGTTTCCGTCTTGAAATACATTTTTCACTCTCCTATCGTTTATTGATTAACCTCAACCCTTCAACTTGAGGCTGTATTAATCATAATAAAAAAGGACTTTGATTAGACCTGCGAAAAGTTAGGGATCTGCATTAATAAAAAACCCATACTTTCGTATGGGTTCACCGCTTCCACCTTTTCCTCGGACACCGGTTTTGTTTATTCCTCCAGACTGATCACGCAGTATTCGTCCATAATCTACACTCCCAAGCTTCAAAATAATTACATATCTACCTGTTCAGAAACCCTGTCCCATAATTTTTCAGCCATCTTTACTGCTTTTTCTCCCAGCTCCCGGTTGAAAGTCCAGGAAAAATCGGGTTAAAGCAGAGATAAGAACTTGCTTTTCTGCTGGGATTATAATACCCTGCTATCCTGCGACATGTTAAGCTATCCCGACCCAAATACTGTCATCTTTTCGGTCTCATTCGGCATGGAGAGACGCAAAGCGGCAGGAATCTAAGGGTTTTATCGGGAAGAGCACCATAAGCAACCCAAAGCAGAATAACTACCCCTGTTTATGAACATAGCTAAAGCTAAAGATGACCTTAAAAGCTTTTACCCGGAAGTAGAAAGTTAGAAACAGAGCTCTTCAGCGGGTAGCTGTGAATAGTCATTTTCATAGGTGCCGGCTGAGCATATTGTCGATAACGGCATCTGAGATCTTGCCATCTTTTTTAAGCATTTTAAAAACTTCCAGCCGGAAAGCATGTTCCAAAGCTTCAGGATCAGGTTGTGGTCCACCACCCGTTTCTGGTGGCAGGAGGGGCAAAAAAGGCGGCACTTGCAGGAGAAGGCCAGTAAGTACTCGTGATTACAATCTTCACACTTGAAGCGGGCAAAGCCAAAATACGGATCACCGCACTCTAAGTATTTGTAGATGACCTCGCTTACGAAGCAGCGCCAGTAGCCAAGTCTGGCCTGGTAGTGCTCTTCCCAGACCCTTTCTAACCGTTCAAAGTGTTCTTCCACCAAACGGTAGTAGACGCTTTGTTGCGGCACACGGGGAAGGTAAGGGGGTTTAAGTTCACCGGCTAAAAGTAGTGATGCGGGCTGCGACATCTGTTTGTGCTCCAAATGCGAATATGTGTTCTATACATAGTAACACACCGCTAAGGGCTTGCAGGACGCTGGAAGAGGCTGAAACCAACCCGTAAAAGCCTCAAAACCACCAAATCACGAAACGAAATGCTATTGCCTATTTAAGCGTAAGCACCCTTAATAAACTTAATCAACAGGAGTATTATGACGATCACCTACCCCCGGGATCCGGTTTCGGGCGCGCTGAAGGACCTTTTGCCCCTTGATTTTAAGCTGGTTCGTCAAAACGAGCTGGAACCTTTATGGGACGAACTGGTGCACAGTTGCCACTACCTGGGCCACGGCAAAATGCCGGGTGCGCACATTAAATACCTGGTTTTAAGCGGTAATATCCACCTTTGCCGCTTTGAGCTTTCGCGCGGCCAGTATAAAACTAAACCCCAGAGACAGCTACATCGGCTGGCCGGTATCCGCTCCAACACTTTACTTTGGACAAAGCGGCCGGAGTTTTCCTACCCACCGTACAAAGGTCGGGGTCCGCACCCGAAAAAGAAAAAACCCACTGTTTTGCCGCAACCTGTCGCTAAAATTGCCGCAGATCCTGCTCTTCGCTGGGAACCGGTTAGCCTGGGCGAAGGGGCCAAAGGCCCGATTATCTGCTGGTTCGCCCGCTTCCGTGTGATCGAGCATCGAGACGGCGTTCCCGGGAAGGAACTGTGGCTGCTTCTACGCAGGAACAGCGATGGAGAAATTAAAGCCATGCTCAGCAACGTTTTCGAAGACATGTCGCTAAAAGAGACGCTTCGCACAGATGCGCTGGACTATCGAGCAGCTTTTCCAGGTCAATCTCCTATGATTTGGGTTGTATTCATGCTTTTATTGCCAACTCTGAGGATATTGGCGACTTACGTAATGTGCTATGCAGATTAGACAGGCTAATGGAGTAGTGAACGGCTATTGAAGTTGTTGTGGTTAATTTTATAATACAGTAGTATACGCTATATTTTATGCTTTTTTTAATGGTACATGTCCTATAAAGGATAAGCATACGGCAACTACCGCAGGAATTGTTATCTTGCTAAGGTTTAATCAAAAAATGTTTACTGAAATGGTTACTGGTTGTAAAATTATGGTCTTTGATAACTAAAAAGGGTTTCCGGTGTTCCCAGAAACCCCTTTCATTAAAAGCTTTTTCTATTGGTGCCGAAGGTGGGAGTCGAACCCACATGCCCGGAGGGCGCACGATTTTGAGTCGTGTGCGTCTGCCAGTTCCGCCACTTCGGCCTGAGATTTATTACATATTAGCATAAATACCTGTTCAAATCAATCATTCAAAACACCGCAGATTGGAATTAAAGATCATTTACTGTCCAATTATAATCATTAAAGCAAGAGGGTAGAGCACTTATTTTATTTATTTAAGTTAATAAATTCACAAAGCAGGGAAAAATGCTTTACCATAGAAAATATTAAATGGTGAAAGTATTTTTATATGAAGATGAGGTGATTATTTATGAGTGAATTAATTAAAGGTGGGGCATTTTTACTGGGGCCGGTTGATGAAAACTCTTTATTTACACCCGAAGACTTTGATGATATGCATCTTATGGTAAAAAAGACTTCTTATGATTTTATGAAAAACCGGGTTGAACCTCAAGTTGATGAAATTGAGGCTATGACTGATGGCGTAATGACAGGTTTGCTACGAGAAGCAGGAGAACTGGGACTTTTAAGTAGCGATATTCCAGAAGAGTACGGCGGAGAAGAAGCAGATAAAATAACAACAAATATAATTGCTGAGTGTGCTTCGCGAACCGGCGGTTCTTTTGCTACTGCTTTTGGCGCTCATACCGGGATAGGTACTCTGCCCATAGTTTTTTTCGGTACTGAAGAGCAAAAGAAAAAATACCTGCCGGGCCTGGCCAGTGGCGAAAAAATTGCTTCTTATGCTTTAACTGAACCTGAAGCAGGCTCAGATGCTCTAAATTGTAAAACCAGGGCCGTTCTTTCTGAAGATGGTAAGTACTATATTTTAAACGGTGCCAAACAATATATTACCAATGCTGCCTGGGCAGATGTCATCGTAACTTACGCTAAAATTGATGGTGAAAAATTTACCGCATTTATTGTAGAGGCAGATACCGAAGGAGTCTCCATTGATCCTGAAGAGAAAAAAATGGGCATCAAAGGTTCATCAACCTGTAGTGTTATCCTGGAAAACGCCAGGGTTCCAGTGGAAAATATGCTCTGGGAAGAGGGCAAAGGTCACCAGGTTGCCTTTAATATTTTAAATATTGGCCGATTTAAACTTGGTGCAGCTTGTGTAGGTGGCAGTAAAATGGTGATGGAGTTTGCAACTGAATATGCCCAGCAAAGGGTTCAATTTAAACAGCCGATTGCTGAGTTTAACTTAATGAAAAATAAGTTTGCCAATATGGCGATCCTGATTTACCTTCAAGAAAGTATGGTTTACCGTATTGCCGGCATGATCGACGAACGGCTTGAGGAAGTGCAAAAAAGCGGTGGAGATTTATCTGATCTGGCCAAGGCGATTCATGAATACGCTATAGAATGCTCTATTTCCAAGGTATTTTGTTCAGAAAGCATGGATAAAATTGCTGATGAAGGAGTGCAAATATTTGGTGGGTATGGCTACGGGCAGGAATACCCTGCAGAGCGGTCCTATCGCGATAGCCGGATTAACCGGATTTTTGAAGGGACCAACGAGATCAATCGAATGTTAATTCCAGGAACATTGTTGAGAAAAGCCATGAAAAATGAAGTGCCTTTCATGGAAGCAGTTATGGGTCTGGGAGGAACTTTAAAGCAGCTTAAGGATGCTGAGTTACCGGAAAAAAGGCCGGATAAAGAAGAGTTTTACCTTAAAAATATGAAAACTTTATTCCTGCTTGCTGCCGGAAATGCCGCTCAAAAATACGGTGAAGATATTACCAACGAGCAGGAAGTGCTCAGCCGCTTAGCCGATATGGCCATGGAAATATTTGCTGCAGAAAGCGGGTTTTTAAGAGCGAAAAAAATGCTGGCCCAGGGCGAAAGCGAAGAATCTACCCTGGCTATGGATATGATGTCTTGCTTTATCCACGAAATGGTGCCGAAGATGGAAACCTGGGCTAAAGAGATTATTGCCGGGACGCTTGAAGGTGAGGAAGCAAGTAAAGCCTATTCAGGGATCCGCTTGCTGACTAAATATGAACCTGTTAATATTTATGCTCCTAAACGAAAAATTGCTGAAGCTGTTTATGCATCCAAAAAATATTTCCTGGATCGCATCTGAGCTTTAGTGGGCATCAGAAGTGTTGTAACGTTAATCTAAATCGAGTAATAAAAAGAGGGAGCAATCTTTGCTCCCTCCAATATTAAAGAGTAATAAAGAGTTTTTAACTATATGGCTCTTTCAATTTTGCCGGATTTAATGCAACGTGAGCAAACATTAACTCGCTGCGGCGATCCATTCTTCATAATCTTGATTCTCTGGATATTAGGGTGCCATTTTCTTTTGGTTTTAATATTAGAATGGCTAATTTGGAAACCAGTAGTTTTGCTCTTGCCGCATACTACACATATCTTGGCCATGTTTAAACCTCCCGGCTCTTTTATAATCACGCGTTATATTTTAGCACATTAAAAAGAGTGAAACAAGATTTTTTACTGAAATTATGCAGGTTATAGCAAATAAATAGCGAAATTCAACTATAATTAATTCGCTTATAGCAAGGGAGGAGAAATATTGACCAAGGTAATTTATCCCGGAAGCTTTGATCCAGTTACTAAAGGGCACTTAGATATCATTAAAAGATCCAGTAAAATCATGGAACAGGTCACGGTTGCCGTTTTAGAAAATCCACGTAAAATAGCTACCTATAGTATTGAGGAAAGGGTTAAAATGCTGAAAATGGTCACTGAACCGTACCCCAATGTTACAGTCGATTATTATAAAGGTTTATTGATTGAATATGCGCAAAATAATAACATCAATATTGTGATTAAAGGCTTAAGAGCCATGTCTGATTTTGAATTTGTATTTCAAATGGCCCTGGTCAATCAAAAGTTAAGCCCTTCCATGGAAACTTTGTTTATGATGACAAATAATAAATATTCTTTTTTAAGCTCCAGCATTGTCAAGGAAATTGCATGCCTCGGAGGGGATATAAGAAGTCTCGTTCCACCGGAAGTGCACAACATTATTATTGCAAAATACCAATCCTGATCAATTAGCTTTTTAAAACCGGGTATCTTCGTGAACCTGACATATTAGATCTGAAGGTAGGATGGATTATTGAAAGCAAAAAAACTTATTACTACTTGTATCATAGTTTTGGCAGTGAGTTTGGCGGGGTATTTCATTGAGCTAGATTATTACGTAGTAAGGCCCAGCAGGGCCGTTGATTTGAAAGATATTGTGGAAGTAGAAAATTTTCATAACGGAGATAGTGGACATTTTTATCTTTTAACGATTTCCCAAAGCCAGGCCAATCTTTTAAATGCTGCCTTTGGTATTATTCATCCCCAGATGAGGTTAAACCCCAGGGAAAGAGTAATCCCCAGAGAAATGGATGAACAGGAATACCGGGAGTTACTTCGGGAACATATGAGCGAAAGCAAGCATATTGCCCAGGTAGTAGCTTTGCGCAGGCTGAATTACGATGTAGATATCGAAAGCGACGGAGTTGAAGTTATCGATTTTCTTGAAGATGCACCAGCAGAAGGATATCTTGAAGTTGGCGATATTATTAAATATTTGGACGATAATCCTGTCATGCTTGCTTCTGAGGTGCAATTGCTGGTCAAGGATCGTAAAGTAGGCGATGAGGTGACTTTAGAAGTTTTACGTAAAGGTCAAACAATAAGTGTATCCGCGCCAACCGGGCCCCATCCTGACGACGAAACACTGCCCTTTTTGGGGATATATATTAAAACAATGCCCTGGGAACCTCTTATTCCCCTTAAGATTACCATGGATACCGGAAATATTGGAGGCCCTTCAGCCGGTTTGATGTTTACCCTTGAAATCTTAAACCAGTTAACCCCGGAAGATCTCACCGGTGGAAAAGAAATAGCCGGGACCGGTACTATTGATTTAGAAGAAAGGGTTGGCCGGGTGGGAGGCGTTCCTCAAAAAGTTTTCTCCGCTGAAAATGCCGGAATTGGTTATTTTTTAGTTCCACAAAGCAATTATGATGAAGCTAAAAGTGCTGCCCGGGATATTACCCTGGTTCCGGTGTCAGATTTGGAAGAAGTTCTGCAATTTATGGAAGGTATTACAGAATAAACAATTATGGTTTTGACATGTTTTTTAGACGGTGCTATACTTTCATTAGTAGGTAAGTAAGGACCGAGTAAACAAGGCAGTCGCGGGAAGAAACCGCAAGGCTCTTCTCGAGGAAAGTCCGAGCTCCGCAGGGCAGGGTGCTGGGTAACGCCCAGTGAGGGTGACCTTAAGGCCAGTGCCACAGAAAATATACCGCCCGGCGCTCAGTGACGAGGGTATTAGGAAAAGCTTTTTAATGTCTTGGTCACCGAGCGTCGGGTAAGGGTGCAACGGTGTGGTAAGAGCGCACCAGAAGCCGGGAGACCGGTTTGCTAGGTAAACCCCACCCGGAGCAAAACCAAATAGGGGGGGGATGAGGTTGCCCGCCGACTCCCCGGGTTAGGTTGCTTGAGATGCCAGGTAACTGGCATCCGAGATAGATGGCTGCTGCTATCCGTTAACAATTCGGAAAGAACAGAACTCGGCTTATTAGTTTGCTCGGTCCTAATGCTTGCTTTAAAATCCCTGCCGGGATTATTTTTTTTATTAACGTTTTAAAGGTATAAAAACAACCATCGATAATGGCCGATCTTATGGTAAAATAACAAAGATACTAATTTCTGCAGGGGATGGATTTATTTGTCCGATTGGCTTAAGTTTATGGGAACTGCCGGAGCACGCTTTGTTGTTTCTAAACAGCTCCGTTCTTCTGCAGGGACGTGGTGTTATTTTCAGGGGAAAAACGTTTTGATTGATCCCGGCCCGGGCACTTTAAGAAGTTGCTTTTCTGGGGATCAGGTTTTAAATCCCGAAAATCTTGATGTGGTGATCCTTTCTCACCGCCATCTGGATCATTCAACTGATGTCAATGTAATAATTGAGGCTATGACTCACGGTACTTTTAACCGTAGAGGCCATGTATTTGCTCCAAATGATGCAGTTGATGGTTTTGAACCGGTAATCTTTTCTCATGTGCGCAGCGCTGTAGAGAGTCTGCAAGTGTTAAAAGAGAGTTGTAGTTACAGGGTCGATTCGTTATTATTTGAAACCCCGATCAGGCATGATCATTCAGCAGAAACTTACGGCTTGAAATTTCACCTGGATAGAGGCTGCGTGTCATTTATTACCGATACAAAATATTCGAAGGCTTTAATAGAAAAATACAGCGGAACTGATTTGCTGATTATGAATGTATTGCTAAAAGAGCCGTTTCCTGAAAAGGATATAAAACATCTTGATCTGACCACTGCCCAATATCTAGTGGAGGGAATCCGGCCCCGTCTGGCTGTAATGACCCATTTTGGACTAACCATGTTAAAGGACGATCCTGGACTATTAGCTGCAGCATTGTCTAAAAAAACGGGGATAAAAATTGTTGCCGCCACAGACGATTTAACTTTTGATCTGGACCGGATTTTGTAATTCATAAATCTAAAAGTATAGTTGATAGATGGAGGTATTATGAGATGGGTTTTTTAAGTGCAGCAGAACAGTACAAAATTTTAACTGAAAACACTTCAGAAATCATTACCGATGAAGAGTTCCGCAACAAACTGGAACGAAGTGTGGTTGAAAACAAGCCATTGCGTTGTAAACTGGGTATTGATCCTTCCGCCCCGGACCTGCATTTAGGGCATGCCGTTGTTTTGCATAAACTAAGACAGTTCCAGGATTTAGGGCATCATGTGGTTTTAATCATTGGAGATTTTACAGGCATGATTGGTGATCCTACAGGCAGATCTGAGATGCGTAAACAGCTAACAGAAGAAGAGGTTATGGAAAATGCCCGGACTTACCAGGAGCAGCTATTTTTGATTCTTGATAAAGATCGCACAGAAATGGTCTTTAACAGTGAATGGTTATCAAAACTCAATTTTGCTGATGTTATCAAGCTGGCTTCGAAATTGACCGTAGCCCGGATGATGGAGAGAGAGGATTTTTATAAAAGATACAGAGATAATGTAGCCATCGGCATTCATGAGTTTTTCTATCCTTTGATGCAGGGATATGATTCCATTGCCGTCAGGGCCGATATAGAATTCGGAGCTACTGAACAAAAATTCAATCTGCTGATGGGCCGTCAGCTGCAAAGAGATTACGGCCAGGATCCCCAGGTTGCTTTTACAATGCCTATTTTGGTTGGCACTAACGGGGTTGAAAAGATGAGCAAGAGCCTGGGTAATTATATTGGCCTGACCGAATCTCCTGATCAGATCTATGGCAAAGCAATGTCCATTCCAGACGATCTTATGGAAGAATATTTCCGCCTGGCTACAACTTTAGCTTCTGGCGAAATAGATGGCCTTCTAGATTCAGTAAAAAGCGGAGAAATGCACCCTCGCGATGCCAAGATGTATTTAGCCAGAGAGCTGGTAACTCTTTATCACGAGGAAAAAGCAGCCAGGTTTGCTGAAGATAATTTCAAGCAGGTTTTTCAAAAAGGCCAGATGCCCAGCGAGATGGAATCTTTTGTTTTTGAATCGCCTCTCCCCCTGGTATCGGTAATGGTTGATACCGGTTTGAGTGCAAGTAAAAGTGAAGCCAGGCGCCTGATTAAACAGGGCGGCGTAAAAATAGACGGCGAGCCTGCTGACTCAATCGACATGGAATTAAAGCAGCATCAAGAAGACAAGGATTATATCATTCAGGTAGGTAAAAGAAAGTTTGCCCGGGTAAAAATGAACTAACGCGCATGAAGGTTTAGAACCGGGCCGAAAATGAAGTAAGAAATATATAATAAAAGACATAAAGGGGCCGCCTAAAATTCAGGCGGCCTTACTAAACAGTTACTTTTCCGTATAGCCTTCTTTAATACTTGCCACGACCTGCGGATCCATCAGGGTAGTAACATCGCCGAGATCTCTTTGCTCCGCAATATCTCGCAGCAGGCGGCGCATAATTTTACCGCTGCGGGTTTTTGGCAATTCATAGGTAAAGAAAATTTCCTCAGGCCTAGCAATAGCCCCGATTTTTTTACCGACATGACTCTTTAACTCCTGGACCAGTTCTTCACTGCCTTCATAGCCTTCTTTGAGAGTTACAAAAGCGGTAATGGCATGGCCTTTAATTTCATGTACTTTACCAATAACCGCCGCCTCTGCGGCAGATGGATGTTCGACCAGGGCACTTTCTACTTCCATAGTGCCAATTCTGTGCCCTGAAACGTTTAGCACATCGTCCACGCGGCCCATAATCCAAAGATAGCCATCTTGATCTTTCCAGGCTCCATCGCCGGTAAAATAGAATCCGGGGTATTGTTGCCAGTAAGTGTTTTCAAATCGCTCCGGATCGCCATGCAGGGTGCGCAGCATTGCCGGCCAGGGAGATTTAATAACAAGGAATCCTCTCTGTCCTGCTTCGGTAGGATTACCATTATCGTCAAATACATCAACTTCAATACCGGGGAAGGCCCAGGAAGCAGAGCCTGGTTTAAGAGGCGTTACTCCGGGCAGAGGGGTGATCATAATCATACCCGTTTCAGTTTGCCACCAGGTGTCAACAATGGGGCATTTTCCTTTGCCAATATGTTCATGATACCACAACCAGGCTTCCGGGTTTATTGGTTCACCAACTGAACCGAGCAGGCGCAAGCTGGAAAGATCACGCATATCTACATACTGATCACCCCAGCGCATGAAAGACCGAATTGCTGTCGGCGCTGTATAGAAAACTGTAACCTGATATTTTTCAATAAGTTCCCAGAACCGATCCCGGCCCGGGTAATCCGGAGTCCCTTCATATATAAAAGTGCTGGAACCATTTGATAAGGGGCCGTAAACTATATAGCTGTGCCCGGTAATCCAGCCGATATCAGCGGTGCACCAGTAAAGATCATCTTCCCGGTGATCAAAGACATACCGAAAAGTAGTTTTTACTCCTACCAGGTAGCCACCAGTAGTGTGAAGAATCCCTTTCGGTTTACCCGTGGTTCCGCTGCTGTATAAAATGAATAGCGGATCTTCTGCATCCATAGTGACCGGTTCAAAATTATGATCCGCATCTGCCATTAACTCAGACCAGCTTAAATCCCGTCCTGATTTAGAATTATAGGAAGTTCCTGTGCGGTTTACGATCACTACTTTTTCTACACCCGGGCATTGATCCAGAACCTGATCAGCAGCACTGCGCATGGGTATAACTTTACCCCGCCTGTTAGCCCCGTCTGCTGTTACAACCAGCTTTGATTTTGAATCAAGAATTCGGTCCTTTAGGGCTTCAGGGCTAAACCCGCCAAAGACCACACTATGAATGGCCCCAATCCTGGTGCAGCCCAACATGGCTATGATAGCCTCTGGAATCATGGGCATCCATATCGTTATGGTATCTCCTTTTTTAATCCCCAGTTTCGTCAAGACATTGCTGAACTTGCAAACTTCTTCTAAAAGCTGTTTGTAGGTTAAAGCCAGGCTATCTCCTTTTTCGCCTTCAAAAATTAAGGCTTTTTTATCGCCCAGGCCGTTTTTAATATGGATATCCAGGAAATTTTCCGACACATTAAGTTTTCCATTAGTAAACCATTTGTAATAGGGCGGGTTATCATCATCAAGGATACGCTCCCATTTATTATTCCAGGTTAGGTTATCAGCCATTTTAGCCCAGAAAGCAAGGCGATCTTTTTTTGCTTCCCGGTAGAGGCTGTCATCATTTACTTGTGCTGTTTTTGCAAAATTTGCTGCAGGCTGTAAAGGTTCAAACTGATTTTCCTTTACATAATCATCATCTTGTCTATTCTTCATACGCTAATCCTCCCAATTTAATATTTTTAAAGTATTTAAAGTATTTATAATTTAGTTCGCGTTAAAGAAGTTGAATACCTGCAACATTCAGGCAATAATTTTCATGGAATTGATAGTATATAAAAAAAGCCTTTAATGGGGGGCTATTTAGCAACAGCTGGTCAGGTGTTCAGTTAATTACTGGCTGTAAGCTTTATAGCAATCTTAACACTTAGAGTTTTGTGAATTAAGGCCCAGGCAGCAATTTGAAAAATGCCTGATCTCTTCGGGGTTGACATTGGCTCCAACCCGGGCTAATAAGATGTTGCAAGGGTGTTCCCTGACTTCCGGATCTTCAGTTTCCCAGGGAACAAAGTTATACTGCTTAAACATTTTAAGCATGATTTTCCGGTAACTCCAGGGGTCAAGGCAGGTATTTTTTAAATCCCAACTGTGGACGGTATGAACGGCTATAATGATGAAGTTTTCGAAGAAGTTATAATCCTTGTTTATAAAAATTGCATCCATAAGTGTTTTGCTCAAACCAATATTTCGCCAGGAAAGATCAGTTTCCATAGACCCGAGTTCCAGTAATCTTGGAAAACAGCGCCTGATCCACCACGGGAAATCTGGCTTTTGGAAAGTAACATAAGAGATAATTTTGTTGGCCAAAATTGCAGCAAAAATTAAGCCGTCTTCTTGCTTTGCCAGTTCAATAAGTGAATCATGCTGCCGCTTTGATGGCCTGAAACAATTCAGGCCACCAGATAACTGGTATTGGGAAAGTATTTCTGGATCAAAAGGACCCCTGATATGAAGACGTCCAAGGTCTGTTGAAACAACCTGGCTAACAGCGTCATAAGGTGGTTTTTGCAAGTTAAAATCATCTTGACCGGTTAGGTCTTTCATTATGCATCCCTTAATATATTTTAACATATAAATAAATTAATATCACTTTAGCATCTATATTTGTAACTGCACAGCTTATTGCCTTTGTTGAATGATAAACGGCGCCACGGGGACGGTTCGAACGTCCCTTAAAGCATCGCTTTAAATCAGAAGGGGATACGGTGAAACTGTCCCCTGTGGCTTAGCGGACTATGCCTGAGTTAGTTACCTGGATTTTTTTAGATTAAGATCTTTACAGCTGATTTTTAAGGCTTTAAAATAGAAATCTGAAATTGAATAAAAGCGCACAGGATAGAATTGATTTTCTTACTAAAATATTGATATTCTAAATATTTTTAACAAGCGATTTTAAGCTAATTTTAGATGAAAATCGAACTTTTTATCTTGACATCAACTAGGGCCTGTGCTAATATTAATCTTGCACTAAAAAAGAGGAAATTTCGTTCTTTGAAAACTGAGCAGAGTAAAAGGGTCTCTGTAAGAGAATTAAGATAAGAGAGCCTTTGTGATCAGTGTTAATTGAGTCTGGGGTTAATCAATAAGGTGTAAAGTTTATTAAAAA
>PWYU01000022.1 GCA_003567725.1 Syntrophomonadaceae bacterium
CTCTGGTATGTCGGGGCGCCCAATGCTGCAACGAATGTACTGTTAGCAACAACAGTTATCGCCTTAACCTTTATTTTCGCTCTTATCCTTGGACCAAATAAGCCGTTTTTCTCGCTGTTTCCGGTCCTGCTGGCGGTAGTAATCGCCTGGACCCTCGGGTTAGTGTTATCACTTTCCGGAGTTTATGCTCCCGGTGACCCGGGATTCATTGATCTCTCACCTGTAGCTATTGCTCCCTGGTTCAGGGTTAACCTGATCTTCCCCTGGGGTATGCCCCAGTTTGATGTCGGTTTCTTCCTGGTAATTTTGGCCGGTTACCTGGCTTCAATGATCGAGTCTTACGGTGACTACCATGCTATTAACCAGGCCTGCGAAGGACCTCCGCTGACAGAGCAGCAGGTCAGCCGCGGTATCGGCTTTGAGGGTGTCGGCTGTTTCTTAAGTGGTGTATTCGGAGGTTTTTCCAGCACCAGCTATACCGAAAACATTGGTCTGGTTGGATTGACCAGGGTTGCCAGCCGCTATGTTGTTAATATCGGTGTTGTAGTCCTGATCTTCTTAGGCCTTTTCGGAAAATTCGGTGCTGTGGTATCTACAATTCCCACACCGATCGTCGGTGGTCTATACTGTGCACTGTTTGGCCTGATTGCTTCAATCGGGCTCAGCAACTCTGCCAGGGCCGATCTTTCTTCTATGCGTAACCAGATGATTATGGGATTCTGCCTCTTCATGGGTATTTCCGTTCCCGGTATCTTTAACGGAACCCACCTGTCAGATCCCATGGCCCTGCAATTCGACTGGGCTCCCTGGTTATCAAATATCATCAACATTGTCGGTTCAACCGGTATGGCTGTAGCAGCTATTTTCGGTTTGATCCTCGATAACGTAATTCCCGGTACACAGGAAGAACGTGGATTGGCGCATGACCACAGGTATGGGCCACCCAAACCGGGTGATTTCCCGCACGCTTAATTTCTAAAACCGATTCAAATTAAAAAAAGGCTGTCCCGGATTATATATTTGGGACAGCCTTTTAATATTAGTAATTAACAAATACATTTAATAATACCGGCGTTTAGATATAACCAACGCGGTTAAACAGCGCTGTTTCTGAATAGTTTGAGAATATTCACAGCTATTTCAAGGTTTAAAGCATCATCGGGATTATCCAGGCTGATGCCGGCCAGTTCTTCAATTTTTTTAATCCTGTAGAGGACAGTATTGTAATGAGTGTACATTTTGGAAGAAGTAAGTTTTAGATTACGATTGTTGTCATAATAGGTTTCAAGGGTTTTAATCAGCTCTCCTTTTTTGTTACGATCGTATTCGAATACAGGCTGCAGCAGTTCTTCGATGAAACTTTCCAACTCGCTGCGGTTTTTTTCGCTTAATATTTTATAGAATCCCAGGCTGTCAAAAAATATAACCTGGGCGGTATCTGACAACTGGGCAATTTTTAGGGCTTCCCGTGCATCTTCATAACTGCGGCTAATCATTTTTATATCATTGTTAACCCTGCCCACACCGATGTTGATATTAGTACCCAGGCTTGTTGAATTTATCAGGTACCTGGCCATTTCAGTTACCGTATCTTTTAGTTCATTTTTCTGCTCGATGTCAGCGCTCAGAATAATAACGATATTGTTACCCTTAAACCCGGCAATGTAGCTGTGTATGTCATTCTGCCTGAAAAAACCGCTAATAGTTTTCAGTAAATCTTCCTTGGAACGGGTACCATTCATGTTCATATAATTCTCAATATCCTTAATTTCATTTAAACCGCTGCTATTGATGATAACAACTGTTGTTGGCTGTTCAAGGTCAATGCTAAACACCCGGCCGCGAGAAACAATTTCATCTGCATTTTCAAAATCAGCAGATAAAAGTATTTCCAGGAAATCATTGTAGTAGCTTTTCTCAATCTCAAAAATAGCCTTGCGCTTGGTAAATTCCAGCGCGGCTATCGTTGCAGCTCTTTCCAGGGTTAAAATGTCAGGTTCATAAATTGGGGTGTTAATTACGGATACCATGTGCCCGTATTCATATTTGTCAGCAATGATCGGAATCCTTATCGCTTTTATTGTTAACGGTTTGTCAGTATCCGGGGCATACTCAAGAGAGTACTTTACTTCTTTAATATTACCAAAGCGCAGCTTTTCCTGCTTGATTTCCACACTAACGTCAGAAAAGAAAAGTTCAAACTTGTACTTATCCGGGCAGTCTTCATTTACTATCAAAGAACCATCCCGATCAACAATAGCAACCGGATTGGAGATTAATATTCCTGTCTCTTTGCACAACTCTTCCAGGGGGCTGCCATTAAGAGCAAGGTCCATTAGCTTTTTGTGAGCCTGCTCAAGCTTTTGTAGTATTTTATTCTGTTTGTTAAAAACAACTCCCAGGATGGGCGCAATTATCTCGGAAAAAGATAAATCATAGGGAACTTCCATCAGTGGAATTTTATGTTCATTAGCACTATCAATTATTTGTTTCGGAATCTCATCTAAAAATCTCTTGGTTTTTATAGCCAAACCGGCACTTTCTGCCTGGCTCATGCGGGGAATCAAAGTTTCCATTAATTCAGGATATTCCCGAAAAGAGTAGCCGGTAGTCAGCAAAAATTCTCCATCGATAAGCCAGTCCATTATATCCGGTACTTCTATAACATTGACAAGTTTAATTATGCGGTCTAAACCTTCTTTTCCGCCTACCACTTCGAGGCGATTTACAACATCAAGCGAAAGAGCTTCCTTGACAGTTATACCGTATTGTTTTTGAATTGAAGGCACTTCCTTTCAACCAGGTTA
>PWYU01000046.1 GCA_003567725.1 Syntrophomonadaceae bacterium
ATAACAGAAGATTTGCCGGGGAAAATGTTAGAAGCGCTTGATGGCATGTTGTACAAGGAAAAACATAGCCTCCTGATGAATCCTGCTGCCAAGGAGGAATTGGATTACATCGTTAAGGATATAAAAACAGTTCAGCAGCAGCTCTTATTTAACGACTTCAAGAAAATGGTTGCCGCAAAAATTTTGCATGAAGGAAATTATCTTTACGGTAGTCGGGCAGTTTTCGACCGCATCAAGGAACTAATAGTTAAATTTGATATTCCCGGTAAAATAAGCGTTCTTGAAAAAACCGCGATTGATGACAGATTTAAGGCAGAAGAAACATTACTAAAAGCTCCTGATACTTCAGATCATGATGGTTTAATGACCTTATTTTATACGACAGAAGAAAAAGAAGAAATCTTTTAATCTGCTAAAGGGGTGCTGCCTTATATGAAAATAGTGGTAACAGCAGGTTACAGAGAGTTAAGTCAAATGGCCGCAGAAGTTGTTGCAGAACAGGTTCGGAGCAATAAGAAGTCAGTTCTCGGATTGGCAACAGGTTCAACACCGGAAGGTATGTATGCTATATTGAGCAAAATGCATCAGCTGGATAATCTTGATTTTAGTAGTGTTACTACTTTTAACCTTGATGAATATTTTAGCCTGGCGCCTGATCATCCCCAGAGTTATCATTACTATATGAAACATCACTTCTTCGACAATGTTAATATAAAAAAAAGTAATATTAATATTCCCTCTGTTGAAAAAGGTAACCCGGAAAAAATTTGCCGGGAATATGATCAAAAAATATACAATACCGGACAGATCGATTTACAGGTTCTTGGCATAGGTACAAATGGCCATATTGGTTTTAATGAGCCAAACCGGTTTCTCACTGTCGATACACACCTGGTGGAATTAACCGAAGAAACAATAGAAGCAAACAGCCGCTTTTTCAAGTCTAAAAATGATGTGCCTAACAGGGCGATAACAATGGGTTTAGGTTCAATTATGAAGGCAAAAAGGATCATGCTGCTCGCATTCGGTAATAATAAGGCAAATGCTGTTAAAGAAATGTTAAGCGGTAAGGTTACTACTGAAATGCCGGCATCTTTTTTACAGCTGCATCAAAATCTACTGGTTATCTTAGATCATGATGCAGCATCTTTACTCCAGCCAAAGGAGGGACAAATTTTAGTTCATCCGGGCATATGGAAGAAAGATTGCAAGAAAAAGAAAAAACTTAAACTATTTTTAGAGGCAGCCCCTGTTGGTGTTTAAAAGTCGATCGAAAGCAAAATGGTCTTGACTTGTTATTCTTTTTATTTTCCATATGATATAGTATTATTAGCATAGCCGCTTTTGCTGCAGGTATATTTAATGCACAAATAAGCTGGTAAGTATGCTCCACAATATACAGTTTTAATTAAAACAGGAGTTATTAAACAGGAGGTGTCTTCTAGTGAAAGTACTGGTCAGTGATTCCCTGTCCGGTGAAGGACTTAAATATTTAAAAGAAAATGCTGAGGTTGATTATAGCCCTGAAATCAGTCCGGAAGAGCTTTTGCAGCAAATCGCAAAATATGATGCCCTGGTTGTGCGCAGCAGGACCAAGGTAAAAGCTGAAGTTATTGAAGCCGGCAAGAAGCTTAAGGTCATTGGACGAGCCGGGGTCGGGGTTGATAATATTGATGTTGATAAAGCGACAGAAAAAGGAATTATAGTAGTAAATGCGCCACATGGGAATACAATATCTGCTGCTGAGCATGCAATAGCTCTATTAACCTCACTTGCCCGTAACATTCCGGTAGCTAATGGCTCGGTAAAAAGAGGCGAGTGGAAAAGGTCTGAACATATCGGGGTTGAACTTAACCATAAAACCCTGGGAGTTGTCGGCCTGGGCAGAATTGGCAGTGAAGTTGCCCGCAGGGCCAGGGCTATGGGCATGAAAATTATGGGTTATGATCCCTATATTTCCTCGGAACAGGCTGAAAAAATGGGAGTCGACATGGTTGCCTTTGAGGACCTGTTAAAGCAGTCAGATTTTATAACCCTGCACCTGCCACTGGGCTCTTCAACTCATCATCTGATTGGTGAAAAAGAGATTTCCCTGCTTAAGCCCGCTGTGCGCATAGTTAATTGTGCCCGTGGAGGACTTATTGATGAGGATGCACTGTGCAGTGCACTTCAGGAAGGGAAGGTTGCCGGTGCTGCCCTGGATGTGTTCGAGCAGGAGCCGCCTGAAAGCTGCAAACTATTAGAGTTAGATAATGTTATTGCCACTCCGCACCTTGGAGCTTTAACTTTAGAGGCTCAGGCTAATGTTGCTCTTCAGGTTTCTGAACAGGTCATAAAAGCCCTGCAGGGAGATCCGATCGTTTCTGCTGTTAACGTTCCTGCGCTAATGCCTGAAAAAAGAGTGGCTCTTGAACCATACTTGCCGTTGATGAGAGTGATGGGCAGCCTATACCTGCAGATGTTTGGCGGCTCTGTAGATGAAATAGAAATAACTTATAGCGGGGATGTATCCTCCCTGCCCCTTGGTCCGATGACAATCTCCTGCCTGATTGGTTACTTACGGCATGTTGTCGGCGATGGGGTAAACTGGGTTAATGCTCCTTATATTGCCAAGCAGAGGGGTATAGTTGTAAAAGAGAGTTCAACAACGGAAGCTAAGAATTATAGCAATCTGATTACAATTAAAGCCAGGTCAGGCAGTGAAGAGCATAACCTGGCCGGTACTATACTCAACAACGAAATGAGAATTGTCAGGGTAGATGATTACCGGATTGAGATTATACCA
>PWYU01000027.1 GCA_003567725.1 Syntrophomonadaceae bacterium
ATCTTTTCCCGCTTAAGCCCTGTCATTTCTTCAAAAGCAGCATTTACCTCCAGGATGATATAGTCCACCGGGGTGCCATCGTCATCAGTAACTATCTGGTGGTAGGCAAAGGCATCGGGCATTTTTTCTATCAGCAGATTGTATTTTTCGTCAATTTTGCTCATAAACGATCACTTCCCATCAAGCAATTAATGATCAGATCAGCTTTACTATTTCTTTGTTCATTTAAAGGTCTTTTTGCAGGTGTTATGCACAGATCACCTGTTTAACTATTCAAGTCTTTTTCAATAAGCTCGTTAAAGATCTCCACCAGCTGCGGATCAAACTGGCTTCCGGCGCAGCGTTTTAGCTCGGCCAGTGCTTCTTCGTGGGTAAGTATTCTACCATAGGGCCGGGGATGGGTCATGGCGCTGTAGGCGATAGCAATGGCTAAAATACGGCATTCAACCGGAACCATTTCCCCTATTAAGCCAAGGGGGTAACCGCTGCCGTCATAGTTCTCATGATGCCT
This sequence comes from Syntrophomonadaceae bacterium, assembly GCA_003567725.1. GTDB lineage: Bacteria > Bacillota > Dethiobacteria > DTU022 > DTU022 > B1SED10-74M. Next base: position 512 of record PWYU01000027.1, read on the forward strand.
GAGGATCAGTTCAGCCACACCGGCTAAATCAGGCGAGGCCAGGGCAATCCGGTAACCGGTCTCCGGGTGGCGGTGGATTGCTTCGCGCTCTGCCTCGGTTAGCTCCTCTGTATTTTCTAAAATACTCTGGTGTAAAAGGTTATCTGGCAGGCTCACTTTACCCAGGTCGTAAACCTGGGCCAGTAGTTCCAGGTCAGCCATGCGGCTTTCTTCAAGCTTTAAGGCCAGACCCAGGCGGATGGCTAGCTCCTGAACCTGGGCCCTTTCACCCTCGGCCAGGTTGTCGCGCTTGAAAAGTGAGGCCAACAAAGAGGAGACAATCTCTGTGCGGGCCTTTTTGCCTTGTTCCAGCTTTTCAGTGTACATATTGTTGTCGGCCATTCTGAATACTTCTTCCAAGGAGTATTCCGGGTTTTCACTTACTGCCAGGCCAAGTGAAATACTTAAGGGCAGGTTTATTTGCTCCCGGTTATAGTTATCAATTTGGCAGCGAATCCTGTTTGTGAGGAGCTCTGCCTCTACTTTACCTGTACGCGGCAGCAGCAGGGCAAATTCATCACCGCCTACCCGGGCTAAAATATCGGATTCGCGCAGGGTGTTTTTCAAAAGGTCCGCCCCGGCCTGCAGGTAGCGGTCGCCTTCACTGTGGCCTAGGGTATCGTTAATAAGCTTCAGGCCATCTAAGTCGGCCGATATCACTGTAACCGGGTGTTCACGCGAGCTATCAAGACGCTCGAGTTCGTTTTCAAAGTAGCGGCGGTTATAAAGGCCGGTCAGCTGATCATGGAAACTTAAGCGGCGGATTGTTTTTTCATTCTTGTGCCTGGCCAGGGCGCCGGCGAAGAGTTCGGCCACTACCTGTAAAAGGTTAACCTGGCCTTCGGCCCAGGTATGCTTTTGGTTGACGTGGTCCAAGCCGAAGCAACCAAACACCTTTCCCCCTCCGGCCAGGGGTATGCTCAAAAGCGACTTTATCTCTTCTGATAAAAAGTCCTTTTTGTCTTCCTCTTGCCCGGGCGGCATGGATTCAACATCATTGATAATCACCGTGTTTCCTTTAAGCAGTTCGCCTGCCCAGCAGGATTGGAGCCTTACCTGCCGGTTCTGATCTTTTTCATAATAAGACTTAATCCCGGGAGCACACCAGGTATGGGTAATGCTGTAGGTCTTGCCATCTTCACTGAATGCATATAAATAACTGCGGTCGGCACCGAAAAATTGACCGGCAACTTTAAGCGCTTCGTTAAGCCCCATGTCCAGTTCTTCCGGGGGCTGGTTGATAAAAATAGTGGAGATCTGCGACACCATTTTTTCGAAAGCCAGGCGCTCAGAAAGGGCTTCTTCCGCCTCTTTTCGCCCGGTTATATCGATCAGGGTTCCAAAAAGCCACAGTGGTTTTCCATCATCGGTCCATGAAATAACTTTACCGCGGTCATTTACCCAGATCCACTGCCCGTTTTTGTGTTTCCTGCGGTTTTCCACGTTGTAGAAGTTGACTTCTCCTTTAAATAGCTTCTCCATTTCATTGTTGCTCATTGCCAGGTCCACGGGGTGTGTAAACTTATGCCAGGTTTCTATAGATCCTGCATGTATTTCTTCCAGCTTGTAGCCGATCATTTCAGCCCATCTTTCGTTAACAATGTGCTCTCCGGTCTGAACGTTCCATTCCCAGGTGGCCACGTTAGCCCCTTCCACAATGTTAGAAAGGCGCTCTCTTTGCATGAATAAATCTTCCTCGGCCTTTTTACGCTCGGTGATATCCATAACAAACCCGGTGATGAAAGCAGCTTCACCGGTTTTGTCATAAACCGTATCTGCAGTTTCTCTAATCCAGATTACAGTTCCATCTTTTTTGATGATGCGGTGCTCGTACTCAAGCGGAATACTTTTTTTGCCTTCTGTAATCGGCTGATTCTTTGAAAGCACATATTCTTTATCTTCCGGGTGGACCCGCTTAAAAAAAGCATCGAAAGTTCCTTCAAATTCGCCTTCCTCCAGGCCGAAAAGCGCCTCGCACTCCCTGGACCAGTAAAGCCTTTTTTCCTTGAGATCATATTCCCAGTAACCGGCCCTTGCGTTGACCTGGGCCAGGGAAAGGCGCTGTTCATTCTTAAGAAGCTTCTCTTCAGACCTTAGCCTGCCCAGCACTGCCCCTAACTGCCCGGCGTAAAGCTCGATCACTTCCCGGTTGTGTATACCCTTTCCCTTTGGCATGAAAAAGATAATGTCGCCCGTGGTTTCCCGCCCGCCGTAGGCCAGTTCAAGGACGTAAATATCACCGATCCCGGTAAGTTTATGGAGCGCGGTTGAAGTGGTTTTGTTCAGCGCACCCATTGCTGTTTCATAAAGACTGCTGAAACGGACCAGTTTGCCGCCTTCGATTTTGCGCAGGCGCTCGGGGATAATCTCCCAGGCCTGCCCGGCTATCTTAAACCCCAGCAGCTTAGAGACGCTTTCAATCATGGAAGGAATCCCGGAGATTGCCCGGGTCACTGTTTTGGTGCGGTCATCTTCGTAGGTGTTGATTGCTGCAAATTTGGCCCCGGAGAGCTTCAGCAGGTTACCGGCCGCAGACTGGTAGTCAAAGGTAGCCAGGTCGGTGTTAAACAGCTCCTCTGTTAGTTCCAGCAACCCCTTCATCGAGGCCAGCTCTTCCTTGCGCGCGGTGATTTCGTTAAAAACGGTGGTGAAAAAGCCCGGTTCGTCACTGTAGGCCTGCACCTCGTACCAGCGTTTAAGCGGCTCCGAATACTGTTCGAAGTTTAAACTCTTGCCCTCTGTGGCTACTTTGCCGTAAACGCCGATCCAGTCGAAATCGTTTTTTTCGATGCCGGGCAGAACCTCGGTCACTTTCCTGCCCAGGATGTTTTCTCTTTTTAACCCCGTCATTTCCTCAAAGGCAGTATTAACTGCAAGGAAAACATAGTCGACAGGGTTATTTTGCTCGTCTAAGACTATTTGGTGGCGGGCAAAGGCGCTGGGCAGGGTTTCTAAGGTTTGGTTAATCTTGTTGTGGTCAGTTTCCATCTCAACACCTCATTAGTATTTTCATTGCCGGGTAAGCCTAATCTTTTATCAGGGCAGGGTAAAGTAGAAACAGGCACCCTGGCCCAATTCACCATCAACCCAGATTTCACCGTCGTGGTGAGAGATAATCCTTGAAACGATGCTTAAACCGATGCCGGTGCCGAAATATGTTTTGGTATCGGGCAGGTTTTCAATCAGCTGGCGGTAATTATCTGAATCCCGGTTCACAAGCAGCCACTTCCCATCAAGCAAATAGTAATCCAGGGTGTAAAATTCTTCCTGCTAAAACTTAATGGTTTAATATAAAAACAACCTTCGAAACTTATATCAACAAAACCGGCTTCATTTTAGGATGAATAATCAAGTTTTAGGAAATATCTACAATACTTCTACCCGCCAGCTGTTTATCCTTTTTTAGACATGAAGTTTCAACTTAAAACAGGACAAAGTTTCCCGGTCAGAACCCTTTGATTAAAAAAGCGCAAAACCAGAGTAAAAAACAGCGGGTGACATATTGCTCCTGACAGCTACCTTAACGCCTTCCTTGAGATCAAGCGGGACCGGGAGATCAAGGCAGAAAAGGCCAGGAAGTAAGAATGGGCAGTGGTCAGTAAAGATGATGTAAAGGGGCTATTAACACCATTTGGTATGGTAGCCTACAGCGATATCTTACCAGCATAAGGAAAGCTGCTAAATAATTCTTGATGAGCAGGCAGCTTAGTGCTATAATGCTATTATATTTCAATAGGTATGGCTATGAAAGAGTTAAGTAAGCCAGGGGTTATGGCGCCGTTCAGGGAGGACCGGCCGCGACTGTAAGCCAGTTCCGGTGTGCCCGGCCGAAATTCACTCTTGAGCTTTCCACTGAAGGGTTCTTAAGGGCCTTGTAGGTAGATTACGGATAATTCCGTTATCAATTATAAAGTGAGCTAGGCGGTAGCTAAATCGGGTGGTACCGCGGAAGATAATCTTTCGTCCCTCTTAGAGAGGGATTTTTTCATTATCTGGAGGTGTAAATAATTGCTGAATAAGTTAAAGGAATTGGAAGATGAAGCGCGGAGTAAAATTGAAGGAGTTAAAGACCTGGAGGAGCTTAAATCCGTAAAAGTGCAATACCTGGGGAAAAAAGGAAAGCTCACCGGGGTACTGCGCAGCCTGGGCAGTGTTCCTGCCGAAGAAAGGCCTGTAATTGGCCAAAAAGCCAACGCACTCCGCCAGGAATTAGAACGCGCTATTGAATTGAGAGAACAGTCCCTGCAGGATCTCCAGCGGCAGGAAAAATGGGAACAGGAGAGGATAGATGTTACTTTGCCGGGCCGCCCGGCTGCAATCGGGCAAAGGCATCCCCTGACCATGATAATTGATGAGATTAAAGAAATTTTTACCGGACTGGGTTTCCAGCTTGCGTACGGGCCTGATATTGAAACTGATTACTACAATTTTGAAGCTTTGAATATTCCTGCTGATCACCCGGCCCGGGATATGCAGGATTCGTTTTATATAACAGACCAGTATTTGCTTAGAACTCATACCTCTCCGGTGCAGATCAGATCCATGGAACGGCAGGCTCCAAATCTGCCGGTACGGATCATTTGCCTTGGCAAAGTTTACCGCCGAGATGACGATGCCACCCATTCACCGATGTTTCATCAGTGTGAAGGGCTGGTAGTTGATCGCGATATTACTTTTGCCGACTTAAAAGGAACTCTTGATTTATTTGCCCGGGAGATGTTTGGACCGGATCAGCGGGTTCGCTTCCGGCCCAGCTTTTTCCCTTTCACTGAACCAAGCGCCGAAGTAGATATTTCTTGTATAATGTGCGGCGGCAAAGGCTGCCGGACCTGCAGCTATACCGGGTGGTTGGAAATACTCGGCTCAGGTATGGTCCATCCCCGGGTCCTGGAGGTGTCCGGTTACAATCCACGCGAAGTTACCGGGTTTGCTTTCGGTATGGGAGTGGAGCGCATTGCCATGCTGAAATACGGCATTGGTGACCTGCGCCTCTTTTTTTCCAATGACCTGCGGTTCTTGAAGCAGTTTAGCTAAATTAGAACAATGACAATTGATTGAAGGAGGAAGAAATAGATGCGTGTTTCTTATGACTGGCTTAAAGATTACATCGATCCTGGCATTTCTGCTGAAAAACTGGCTGAGATTTTAACCCTATCCGGCGTAGAGGTCGGAGCAGTAGAGGTATTTGGCTGTGACCTGCCGCAAGTAGTCGCCGGTGAAATAGTGGCCATGGAGCCGCATCCGGGACGCAGTAATTTGACCCTGGTTGATACAAATATTGGCGATCAAACCTTAAAGATTGTCTGCGGGGCAAAAAATATGCAGGTTGGCGATAAAGTGCCAACGGCAAAGCCCGGTGCGATCCTGCCCGGAAATCGCATCATTGAAGAAACAGATATTCATGGAGTCACTTCACCGGGGATGCTCTGTTCTGCCCAGGAGCTGGGGTTGGAATTGGGTTCGGAAGAGGAAATCCTGATCCTGGACCAGACTTCAAAAATTGGTCAGTCTGTAGATCAACTATTAGGCTTTGGCGATCAGGTTATCGAGCTTGAACTCACTCCCGATCGTTCCGATTGTCTGAGCATGCTGGGTGTGGCGCATGAAGTTGCAGCTCTAACCGGCAGAGCAGTAAAAATGCCACCAATGTCAGTATCTGAGTCCGGCGAAGCTTTACCAGGTATTTTCAAAGTGGCTATTGCTGATAGTAAGCTCTGTCCTCGCTATACGGCCCGGGCAGTTGATAATCTTACCATTGGCAAATCGCCCTTGTGGATGCAGCTCAGGCTCCTGAAAGCCGGGATCAGGCCTATTAATAACGTGGTTGATATTACTAATTATGTGATGTGGGAGTTCGGTCAACCTTTGCATGCTTTTGATCTGGAACTGCTAAAAAGCAGTGAGATTGTGGTCAGAAGGGCAGAAGAAAGTGAAAAAATAGTTACTCTGGATGGAATGGAGCGAAAATTGACTGCCGAAGCCCTGGTTATAACCGATGGGAAAAGGCCGGTAGCCCTGGCCGGAGTTATGGGTGGTGAGGATACTGAAATTAACGATGCCACCAGAAAGGTTTTGCTTGAAGCTGCGGTTTTTAACCCGACCAGTATCAGGCGTACCGCCCGTTGCTATAACCTGCCCTCGGAAGCTTCTCAGCGCTTTGAAAAAGGGGTTAATCCGGAAGCGGTTATCTGGTCCCAGGACCGGGCAGCCTTTTTGATGCATGAACTGGCAGGCGGCCAGGTATTAAAGGGTCTAGTCGATCAAAATGAAGCACCTTGCCAGGAAAGCAAGGTAGAGATTGATCCTTTAAAAATCAACCAGGTGCTGGGTCTGGAATTGAGTAAAGATCTGGTTATTGAGCTTTTGTCGAGACTTGGTTTCAAGGTAAAAGAAACAGGAGCTGGCACTTTAGATATCACCGTCCCTTTAAGGCGAAGTGATATCACCATAGCAGAAGATATTATTGAGGAAGTGGCCAGGCTTTATGGTTATGATAAAATACCGGTTACCTTGCCCCGGGGTGAACTATTAGGTAATGTTAAATCATATGAAGAGAAAGTGCATGATCTGATCCGGGATATTCTTACTTCCTGCGGTTATCATGAGTGTATCACATACTCATTTATTAATCCCGCTGCCTTAAGCAGTTTAAGATTCCCGGACGAGGATTCCAGGTTGAATCCAATACCGGTTCAAAATCCATTTTCTGAGGAGCAGGCTGTAATGCGTACTACCTTACTCCCCGGCCTGTTAAAGACCGTTCAGCATAATTACAGCCACCGTGAGCTTAATCAACTGCTTTTCGAGCTGGGCGCAGTTTTTGAAGCCCGCGCTTTACCCCTTGAGGATTTGCCCCAGGAAAAGATGAAGCTGGGGCTGGCTGTAACCGGGCAGGTTCCGGACCCAAACTGGGTTAATCCTTCCCGGGAAGCAGATTTTTTCGAGATTAAAGGTGTCCTGGAAGCCCTGTTTAAGCGGCTTCAGATCACAGAAGTTGTTTTTACTCAAGAAGCGATGCCTTTCAGCCATCCGGCCCGGTGTGCCTTGATAAAGTTAGAGGGTGAAACACTCGGTTATGTGGGCCAGCTTCATCCTGATGTAGCTGAAGCCTGGGAAATTGATCAGCCTGTAACGGTTTGCGAAATTGATTTACAGCTGCTTGCTGAAAAAGCCAACCTGGTTCCCCGGGTGGAACCTTTACCGCGCTTTCCTGCCGCTAAAAGAGATCTGGCATTAGTGGTGTCTAAAGATATTCCGGCTGAAAAATTGGAAGAAAGTATCCGCCAGGCAGGTGGCGATTTGATTAGCCAGGTCAAGTTATTTGATCTTTATGAAGGTAAACAGATTCCTGCTGGAAAACTAAGCCTCGCCTATTCAATAACCTTTAGGACAGATGAAAAAACTCTGACCGAGGCAGAAATAAACCAGGCCCAGGAAAATATTGAAAAAGCTTTATTTGATCTGGGAGCTGTTCTGCGCAGCTAAGCAGGCAGGATAACTGGCGCTTTATCTCGAATAATGTACTTTAAAGGTACTCCGGCTTTTAAGAGGAAAGCAGTTGATGTTATGGAGGACAAAGGCAAAAACAAAGTAACGGTTAATATTCTGGGGGAAGAATATATCCTTAGAGGTTCTTCCTCTATTGAAGAAATGTCCAGGGTGGGTCTTTATGTTGATAATTTAATGAAATCACTGGCTGAGAAAAATAGCCATATGAGCAAACAAAAGATTGCTGTCCTGGCAGCCATTAACCTGGCTGACGAACTGCTTAAAATCAAAGCAGATCACAGGAAGGACCCTACTCTGCCTGAGCAAAATGAAAAGAGCGGTGACAAATAATGAACTGGCTCGATATTTTTTTGCTGGTTGTTTTTTTCCTGCACCTGGCAAGCGGTTTTTCGCGGGGTATGGTCAAGCAATTGTTTGATATGTTTGGTTTTATAGTAGTCATACTCTTGTCATTTTGGGGCGGAAGGTTTTTTGCTGATGTGCTGGCAGAGTATATAAATCCGGAAAATATAATTCCCCATCATCAGTTATTTGAAAACATGGGCCTGGAGGTGGTTCTGGAGCAAGTGCCTTTGCTCATTGGGGGAATCCTGGCTTTTTTGGGGCTTTTTATAATCCTGAGTATTGTTTTCCGGCTTTTTTCAAGCGGATTTCAATCGTTCAACCATGTTCCGGTGATTGGTTTCTTTAACCGGATTGGGGGAAGCATGATGGGAGCGCTTATTGGGGCGGTATTTGTATACGTTATAGTAGCGGCAATTTCCCTGATACCCCTGCAGTTTTTTATAGATGCCGTTGATAATTCGGAGGTCGCATTTATTACCGACCACTATTTTACGCCTCTATTTGAAAAGTTAAAAGCAGTTGCTGTGAATTATTATATTAACCTTAACAGTTAACTAAAGCTGGTTTATTACGGTTTCTGGGTTTTTGGTTTTGAACCGCACTGGATGCCGGGCAAACCGGCTTTTTATGGTTAAGCAGTTTTAGTTTAGAAGTGATTAAAAGAATGTCAGGAATTGATCTAAGGTTGTGTTTTAAATGGTAAGGTTAAATAGCGATCATGAGTGATAATTACCGGACACTACTTAATAAAGCTTTTCTTGATTGTGACACCGTAGAAGTTGCACGTAAACTCCTGGGTTTTTCCCTGTGCCGTGAATCGGAAGAAGGCCTGGTTTCTGGAATTATTGTTGAAACTGAGGCTTACCTGAGCAAAAATGATCCGGCCTGTCACGCTTCAAGGGGTAAAACCAGGCGCAATCGTACCATGTTTGGACCCCCTGGTCTTGCTTATGTTTATTTCATCTATGGTAATTACTATTGTTTTAATGTTGTAACCGGGCAAGAAGGTCAGGGCGAAGCAGTTTTAATCAGGGCTTTAGAACCGGTTGAGGGTTTATTGTTGATGCAAAAGCGTCGTGGTAAAAAATGCCCGGTTGGTAATCTAACCAGCGGCCCGGGCAAACTTTGTCAGGCGTTCGCCATAGATCAAGCTTTTGACGGCCATGACCTGGCCACTAAACCTCTGTACCTGAAAAATACTAATTTTACCAGAGGGGCTTTAACCGTTAAAAGTACCCCGCGGATAGGTGTATCAGCGGCCAGTGATAAATGCTTACGTTTTATTATAGATGGAAATCATTATTTATCGAGGTGAAGATAATTTGCCTGAAGTGATTACAGAACGGGAAATAAAAGTGCTGGAATTTGACCAGATTCGCCGCAGGCTGGCGTCAATGACAGTAAGCCCCATGGCTAAAGAAAAGGCTGAAAAGCTGCTGCCTTCTTCAAATTATGCGGTTATCACGCTAAAACAGCAGGAAGCCGGTGAGGGCCGCCTGATTTGTTCAAAGAATGCTTTTAATCCTTCCAGAGTTGAGGATATTAAGCTTTATTTGTCCAGGGCTTTAAAAGGATCAATGCTTTCGGGGGCAGAACTGGCGGTGGTAATGAATTTTCTTAAAGCTGCACTGCGCTGGAACAACTTTTTTAAGAACAGGGATCACCGCGATCTTTACCCTCTGATGGCGGAACTTGCACTGGATATCTATACCTGTCCAGGTTTAGTAAAAACCCTGGAACAAACTATTGATCGGGATGGTGTTGTCCTTGACAGTGCCTCTACCACCCTATCCTCGCTGCGCAAAAAAAAGCTTTCTTATCAGAACAGGATCAGGGAAAAGCTTGATCATTACATCCGGAGCGCCAATTATCGCCGTTACCTGCAAGATGCTTTGATAACAATTCGCAGTGGCCGTTACGTCTTGCCAGTAAAGCAGGAATATCGACAGCACCTGGATGGGGTTGTTCATGATCAATCGGCCAGCGGAGCCACAGTTTTTATAGAGCCTCTGCCGGTGGTGGAAATGCAAAATGCCCTGACTTCCTTGCACCGTCAAGAAGAGGAAGAAATAGAAAGAATTCTGTTTCAGTTGAGCAGTAAAGTGGCCAGTTCCCAAAAAGAACTGTTTTACAATCGCGATCTTTATGCAAAGCTTGACTTTATCGTTGCCAGGGGCCGTTTAAGCCTTGAAATGTTAGGAAGAGACCCGCAGTTGCTTGAACAAAATGAACCGGAATTTCAGCTGAATAAAGCGGTCCATCCTTTGTTACAAGGTGAAAAGGTGCCCCTTGAAGTCAGGCTGGGAGGAGAGGCTCAAACACTGGTGGTCACCGGCCCTAATACCGGCGGGAAAACAGTATCTCTTAAGACCATCGGATTGCTTGCTGTTATGATTCAGAGTGGATTACAGGTGCCGGCCGGTAAAGATACCAGGTTGACAGTCTTTAAAAAAATTCGAGCCGATATTGGGGATGAGCAAAGCATAGCCCAGTCTTTAAGCACGTTTTCCGGGCATATGAAAAACATTATTGCCATTGTTGAGGAAGCAGAGCCTGGTTCTCTGGTCCTTTTTGATGAGCTGGGCGCCGGAACAGATCCCACTGAAGGAGCTGCCCTGGCAATGGCTATTCTGGAAGAGCTTACCCGTAATGGCGCTTTAACAGTTGCTACTACCCATATTAATGAGCTGAAATTATTTGCTCAGGCCCAGGATTATATGCAAAATGCCGCTATGGAGTTTGACCTGGACACCCTGGCACCGACTTACCGCCTCATGCAGGGAATTCCCGGGCAAAGTAATGCTTTTCATATAGCCGGGCAACTTGGCTTGCCTGGCGGCGTCCTGGATAAAGCCAAAAGTTATATGCATCGTTCCCATGAACAGGTAGAAGCGATTATTGCCAGCCTGGTGGAAGATCAACAGCGCTATTCAAGAGATAGCAGGCAGGCGGAACTGGAAAGAAACAAGGCTGAATCACTTTTGGCTGAACTGGAAAAAGAACGCAACCTGCTTCGGGCCCGGCGAGATGACATTCTAAAACAGGCTCGTGATGAGGCCCGTCAAATTCTAAAAGACGCTAAAAGTTCTGCTGATCAATTGATAAAAGAACTGCAGGAAATGAAAAAAGCGGGAACTGAAAAACCTCAGGTCAGGGCAGAGCAAATCCGCAGTGAGCTTAATAAAATGCGCCGGGATACTGAACAGGAAGCGGACGAAAAGGAAGTAAAAGGTCCTGCTTTGAGCAAAGAGGAAATAGCAGCCGGGCAGACCGTTTATATAAGCAGCTTAAAACAACAGGGGGAGGTTATTTCTTTTGCAAGGGATGAGGCCACAGTCCAGGTTGGATCTATTAAAGTCAACCTGCCTATTAGCGAACTGCGGCTGGTCCGGGATAAAGGAATTGATGAGCAGGAAGAAGGGGAAAATAAAGTTCAAAAGGCTGTTTCCGGGGGCTATAGTGTCCAAAAAGAGCCGATATTGGGTAATTCTATTGATTTGAGGGGATTAACCCTTGAGGAAGCCATCCCGCTGGTAGACAAGCATCTTGATAACTCTTTCTGGGCCGGGTTAAAGCAGGTAGATGTAATTCATGGTAAGGGAACTGGTAAGTTGAAACAGGGTTTACAGGATTATTTAAAAGGGCATAAATTGGTTCGCCAGTTTCGAATTGGATCTCCGAATGAAGGTGGGGAAGGAGTTACAGTTGTCGAGCTCGAACTGTAAAACTTCCCCTCCCGCTTGTTGTAAGTAATTATTTGAAATGACTAGCACTACTGCGAAACTTATGTCGTGAACCAGAGCCCGCTAAGCCACGGGGACAGTTACCATCGTCTTCCCTTCGGCCTGCGCTGCGCTTCGGGACGCTCGAACCGTCCCCATGGCACCGCTTAACTCTTAATCTTTCACTGTAGTACTAGAAGTTATTATTATTCCGAACCAATGGATACAATCAGGCGGACCTGGCTGCCTTCTGGCACTGTTGTGCCGGGTTCGGGACGCTGTGATATTACTCTATTCCTTGAAACTTCATCGCTGTATTCACGATCAACTGTCCCTACTTTAAGGCCTTCCCTGCTCAGTGCTGATTCAGCCAGGGCCTGAAAACTACCCGTGACATCTGGAATTACTACCTGACTGTCTTGCTGCCTGACTGCAATTTCACCATCTTCGGTCGCTTCCGTGCTGATATTAACCACTGCTGATTCAGAAATATCGCCGCCATCAAATATGGCTGTAAGGTAATAGGTATAGTTCTGGTTCAGTTCGATTTCATTATCTAAGTATTGCCGGGCATTGGAACTTAATTCTGCCACAATTGTTTCTGATCCTCCATCAAACGATCTGGAAACTTCAAAACCCATAATGCTGGGCCCATCATAGTCCCATTGTAAAGTAACACCGTCTGTAAAGACAAAGGCATTAAAATCCGGGATTTCGCTGGTTGTGCTTCCTTGCCGCTCAGCCAGGTCTCTGGTTAAAGTCCTGGTGGGCATATCTTCTACATCCTGCGGTTTTCTGCCCGGGCCACCTCGTGATGACCATCTTTCATCGGTTTCTATGTAAGCAGGGCGCCTGTAAAACCTTCCATCATGCATATTGCAGCTGCGAGTGGGGGCTTCTTCTTCCAGAAAATAATCATAATTCACTGCATTTGCCTCTGCACAATCCTCAGTGGCCAGTAACCCTGATCTAGCACATACTCTTAACCGCACTAAACCATCTGGAATATCAAACTCTTTTATGTCCAGATTTTCGAACTCTTTTAAAAAAACTTCTTGTAAAAAGGCTGTGGAGTAGCGCCAACCCTGCTTGATTTGGCCCATTCTGGGCTCATCATAACCCATCCAAAATGAAGCTACTAAATTAGGAGTATAGGCAACCAGGTATACGTCTTTCCACTCATCGGTGGTTCCGGTTTTAGCGGCCACCGGACGGTCTATTCTAAGAGATCCACCAAGGTATTCGGTTACAAAATCCTGCAGGATATCGTTTACTAAAAAAGCACTTCGCGGACTGATTACCTGCTGCGGATCGATGTTGTTTTCATAAATAATATTCCCGCCGCGGTCCACTATTTTAGTTATAGTGTGCAGGTCAACTTTAAGCCCATTATTGGCCAGCACACTATAAGCCTGATTCATATCTATAGCGCTAACCCCTCTGGTAAAACCTCCTAAAGTAAGGCTGAGATTATTTTTTTCATCAGGGTGTAAAGTGGTTATACCCATCTTTTCTGCATATTCAGAACCAATTTGCGGGCCCATTTTTTCAAAGGCCCGGATGGCCGGGATATTGTAAGATTTAAATAAAGACTCTCTGACCGGAGTCATGCCCCGAAATGCGTAATCAAAGTTTTCCGGAAACCAATCTTCTCTGGGTCCAATATAGGGGGAATCATCCAGGGTTGAGCCAGGACCGGCTAATACTCCTTCTTCAAATGCTGGAGCATAAGTTATGATCGGTTTTATTGCAGAACCGGGTTGACGTAAGGTAGCAAAACGTAACACTTCATCTATGTTTTTCGTATATTCACGCCCCCCACCCAGGGCTTTTATCTGGCCGGTGGTAGGATCGGCAAGAACAATAGCTGCCTGAGGTTGAGCAACACCATTCTCTTCAACAACCAGTTCCTCTATTTGAGCTTGTGTAAGGATCTCGTCTCCGGGTGTTGAGGCAACGGCTTCTCTTACCTGATCCATATCAACCATATAGGTGGCCGGATAAAGTTCCTCATCTGCTAAAACATTTTCTACATGCTCTTGGGCAGAGGGTTCAAGGTTAGTGTAAACGCGCAGGCCGCCGGTATAGATGGCCCGGTATGCTTCATCCCGGGAGCCAAACTCGGGCATGTTGCTCAGGATGCGGATCAATTCATTATGAATTACATAATCTATGTAGTGGGGATAAGGATATTCTGTAGCTTTAATTTCAGCATAATTCATATCATTATCAAGAGCCTGCCGGTACTCAGCTTCAGATATATACTCAAGCCTTTGCATATTATGCAACACTGTTTGCATGCGCTTTTCAGCTTCAACCTGGTTGTCAAAGGGATTGTACACGTTGGGTGAGCGCACAGCTCCAGCCAGCATAGCTGCTTCATTTAGGTTGACTTCGCTAATACTTTTATCAAAATAATTTAAAGCAGCAGCTTCAACTCCATAAGCCCCATTGCCAAAATAGATTCGGTTCAGGTATAGTTCCAGGATTTCACTCTTGCTGTACATCTGTTCCATTTGAATGGCCAGCCAGATTTCCTGAATTTTACGTTCATAAGTGGTTTCGGTGGTTAAAAAGGCATTTTGCGCCAGCTGCTGAGTGATGGTGCTTGCACCCTGAACTATTGAGCCTGCCTGAAAATTGGTATAGGCAGCACGGGCGCTGCCAATAATGTCAAATCCGAAATGCTCTTCAAACCGCTCGTCTTCAATAGCGATGAAAGCTTCTTTAACATGGACAGGGATTTCATCCAGGCTTACCACAATGCGGTTTTGTTCTTCATGCATGGCGGTTACCTCTTCCCCGGAGCTGTCATAAAGGTAAGATGTCTCAACGGTTTCCAGCTTTACCGGGTTGATAGGTGGAGCATCATCAACATACGTAAAGATCACTGCAGCTGCTGCGCCTCCGGCAATAAGAAATAGCAGCATCCCAATCAAAAATAAATATTTTATGACCCGGAATTTGCTTTTCGGTTTTTTTTGTTTTACTTTTTTTTGTTGATCAAAAGGCAGTTTTTTCTTTGCCAATTCAGTATTGACCTCCTGAAATAATCTTCTAAATAAATTATACCATAGCTAACCAATAGCTAAAAGATCATTAAAATCTTTAGCCAGATGCTTTTAATTACAAGTTTTATTACAATTAAGCAGGGGTTTATTTAAAAGGTTCCCAGATGCTCAAATAGCGTTTTTAGAGAACCGCTGTCGGGCAGTATTAGTACGCTTCCGTTTATATCCTCTAATTCTAAACTTAATTCGGTTTTTAGTAAAATAAGCTCATCATCAACTGTTTTTGTTTCTGCTATAACAGTGCCCATTACCGCTCCGGCCATATCAATACCCAGTTTTGGCGGTGAAGCTTGAAAAGTCAAACCCGTCATGAAAGAAAGCGCGCTCAGGTATGAACCGGTAATAATATTCCCCAGCTCCATCAGGGCGGATTGTTCCATTTCATCATCAGCGGAAGTCTCATCGGGCATAATCTTAATCACCAGGTTGCGGGCGGCATGAAAAGGCAGCACAAAAACCAAAACCAATCCTATTTCAGGACATTCGGCTTCACAGAAAGTTGCGGCTACCAGGCTTTCAGGATCACCGAATGAATCAGGTACATCCTGTAAAGGGGTCACTTTTACTTCAGGCACCTGCATATTTATTTTTTGATCTTGCAGCATATTTGAAAGGGCAGTAACTGAATTACCCACTCCAATATTAGCCAGTTCTTTCAATAGATCTTGCTGTTCTTCAGTTATAAATTCATTGTAATTCACTGTATCATTCCTCCTTGGGAGGGTTTAAGCCACAGGGGACGGTTCCACCGTCTTCCCTTCGGCCTTAAAGCTATTTTTAAAGGGATGTTCGAACCGTCCCCATGACGCCGCTTATCATTTAACAAGGACAATAAGCTTATTAGTTACTGTGTTTTTATAATAACACATCTTAAAAAAAACGAATATAGAAAGAATCTATTTTGTGGTAGAAAAGTATAGATCTGCTTTGCCTCGCTACTGATAGTTCGCATCGTTCAATATCACTTGGGAGTAAAGGCGTTTTCGGAGGCGTTCAACAAATTCTTGAAAAATGTTACTCTTTAGCATAACAAAAACAATTTAATTCAAAAGCAAAGGTAACTACCCAGGCATAGCCCGCTAAGCCATAGGGGACGTTTCCACCGTCTCCCCTTCGGCCTTAAAGCTATGCTTTAAGGGACGTTCGAACCGTCCCCATGGCGCCGTTTATCATTCAACAAGGGCCATAGGCTGAGTAGTTAAAAGCAAAAAAGCCCCGTGTTTTCTGCATCGCCGGGGCTTTTGCCTTTTCTAACTGTAAAAGTCGGGTGTAAAAGGCGGGGCAGAAAATCAAATACGATTGGATTAAAAAAACCCGTTGTTTCTAAAATACCGGGGTTTTTACTATTTTAAACTGTAAAAGTCGGGGTAAAAGGCGGGGCTAAAAATATGTAAAGCAAAGGCCAAATGAATATGTTATAATCAAGATGGGTGAATGAGTATGCCAAAAATGAAAATAAAAATTGCCGATTATTTCATAGTCGGCTTTATTCTTTTTTCAGCCCTGGCAGGTTTGTGGTTCAATGTGCAGGAAGCCGGGGCAACGGGACAAAAATATGCCGTTATTTACCTGGAGAACGAGCAGGTCGCGGAATTGTCTCTTTCTCCAGGGGAATCATTTGAATACACTTTTAATTTTGGCCCCGAAGGGGAGCATACAGCCAGGGTGGAAATAGATGATGGAAAAATCAGGATGCTACCTATGGGTGAAAAACTTTGCCCAAGAGGGATCTGTTCCCATACCGGGTGGATTGATTATTCATATGAAAGCATTGTTTGCCTGCCCAATCAGATCAGAATTGCCTTTGTTGAAGGTAGTGTGGAAAGAGATGACCTGGACCTGGATGGGGTTACCTATTAAACTAATTATTGTCTGACATGACTGGCAATCCTTAGAGGGTCATTTAGATTTGTAATGGCGTTGACAAAGGAAATAAAGGTCTATATAATTACTTTAGTTTTTTTTGGGGTGAGACTGATGTTTATTTACCTGCCTGATATTAAGAACAGGCCGGGAGAAGTTTTTAAATTCCGCTTTGAACAAGAACTAAACGACTTTCATGCAGATTTTTCTGAAGGAGGCACTGTTAAGCTTTTCGTCGAGGTTTCGCACAGCGGTACTGAAGTCTTGATCAAGGGCAATATTGAAGCTACAATAAAAGCAGCTTGCTCCAGGTGCCTGCAGCCTTTTACCCAGTCAGTTAATACCAGCTTTATTGAATCTTTTGCCGTGGTGAAGGGCTCAGCAGTTGAAGCAACACCGGCTGATATGGCTGTGGAAACTGCAAATATGTTAACTATAACCGGTGATTACCTCTATCTTGATGAGTATATTCGTCAGCTCATTATTCTGGCTGAAGAACAAAGGCCGATCTGTAAACCTGATTGTGAAGGGATCTGTTCCGGCTGTGGAGTGGATTTAAATCATGGTTCTTGCCAGTGTGTTGATGATGACAGCGAAATAGATGTCAGACTGCTAAAACTTAAAGAATATAAATCAGGTAACTAAGTCTAACAAGGAGGCGCTACAGTGGCTGTTCCAAAAAGAAGAACATCAAAATCGAAAAGAAATATGAGAAGAGCTAGCAGCAAGATATCAGCTCCCCGGTTGGTACCGTGTCCTAATTGCCACGAGTTAAAACCTACCCACCGGGTTTGCTTGAACTGCGGGCACTATAAAGACCGGGAAGCGGTCAAGGTAAACTAGCAATTAAATATACAGTACGCCTGTATGGCATTAGCCAGGAGGGCGTACTGTATCTGTTTTTAAATGCCATAAACTTAAAAACCGGGGAAGTGATCTTTTGGTACGTGTGGCCATAGATGCCATGGGTGGTGATCATGCGCCAGGGGAGATAATATCCGGCGCTCTGGCCGCCCTTACCACCCTTGAAGATTTATATCTTATTTTTGTCGGCAGAGATGATGCGATAAAGAAAGCTCTTGAGAAAAAAGAGTACCCGCTGGAACGAATAAAGATCAGACATGCCGATGAAGTTATAGAAGCAGATGATGATCCGGGGTTATCGATCCGGAGAAAAAAACAGTCATCTATGGTTAAAGCTTTGCAGATGGTTCAATTGGGTGAAGCTGATGTATTTTTAAGCGCCGGCAATACGGGAGCATTAATGGCCGGCGGTCTTTTATTTTTAGGGCGGATAGGTGGGATCAACCGCCCGGCTCTTCTGACCCCCATGCCTGGCTTTCATGGCCAGCCTGTCCTGTTTTTAGATGTGGGGGCTAATATGGACGCACGACCGGAACAGCTGCTGCAATACGCTTACATGGGCCGCATTTATGCCCAGCAAATCCTGAATAATCCTGAACCGCGGGTGGCTTTGCTCAACGTAGGTATAGAAGCGAACAAAGGCAATAATCAGGTCAGAAAAGCTTACGATCTTTGCCTGGAACACGTTCCCGGATTTTGCGGCAATATTGAGGGTACTGATGTATTTTTAAATACTGCTGATGTAGTGGTGTGTGACGGTTTTGTAGGTAATATATTCCTCAAATCTGCTGAAGGCCTCTCCAGGACTATCCTCGGTTTTTTCAGGCAGGAAATTAAAGAAAAGCTTCGCTTTAAACTGGGCGCTGTGCTGCTTCAACCGGTTTTTCATAAGTTGCGGCATGAAATTGACGATTCAGGTTACGGAGGGGCCCCATTGTTGGGAGTAAACGGGCTCTGCATCAAATGTCACGGTTCCTCCAGGGCCAGATCGATTGAACAGGCTCTTTTGAAACAGGCCTATCCTTTTGTCAAAAAAAATGTGGCTGGGAAATTTCAGACCACTCTGGAAGATCTGGCTGGTCAGCTGGATGGAGGGAATAATGCAGAAGCTTAATAGGTCAATTATAACAGGAACCGGGGCAGCCATTCCCGATCGAGTTATTACCAATGAGGATTTGGAGAAGCTGGTGGATACAAGCAACGAATGGATTGTTTCCAGAACAGGTATCCGGGAGCGAAGAATGCTGGAAGAAGGATTCTCAAATGCCGATCTCTCTGAAAAGGCAGCCCGTGAAGCTTTATCCAGGGCGGAAGTTTCAGCTTCTGAACTGGATTTAATCCTGGTAGCTACGGTAACTCCCGATCACCACACTCCATCTACATCCTGTATACTGCAGGCCAGGCTGGAAGCATTTAAGGCCGGAGCGATGGATATATCCGCCGGCTGCACCGGATTTGTATATGCCTTGAGTGTTGCCCAGCAGTTTATTAATAGCGGCATATATACCAAGATCCTGGTGGTGGGAGTGGAAATTCTGACCCGTTTTACAGACTGGGAAGATCGCAGCACCTGTGTGTTGTTTGGAGATGGTGCCGGGGCGGTAGTTGTTGAAGCGACCGAAGATGAAAACCGGGGAATTATTAATTTTTCCCTTAAATCAGATGGCCGGGGCGCCAAATTGTTATATGTGCCGGCAGGAGGAAGCGCTATGCCGGCCAGTGAAGAAACAGTTAACAATCGGATGCATTATTTAATTATGAACGGCAATGAGATTTTTAAATTTGCTGTCAAGGCAGTCGAAGACACGCTTTATGATCTGGTGCGCAGGGAAAATAAGAAGCCAGAAGATCTGGATATGATCATTTTACATCAAGCCAATTTGCGGATCATAAATCATATTCGAAAACACCTTAAGCTGCCTCAGGAAAAATTTCCGGTTAATATTGATCGTTTGGGAAATACTTCTTCAGCAACAATCCCTATCGCTATGCATGAAGAAATATTAGCCGGCCGTTTAAAGGAAGGTGACCTGGTGGCTATGATAGCCTTTGGAGCAGGCCTGACCTGGGGAGGTGTTTTAATGAGATGGTAAATAATAGTAGGGCTAAAAAACATAAAAATACGGCCTTTTTATTTCCGGGCCAGGGTGCTCAATATCCCGGCATGGGACGTGATTTTTATGATCGTTACCCGGAAGCTCGCGCTGTTTTTGAAAAGGCTGCGGATATTTTAGGCCCTAATCTGATCGATGCTATTTTTTCAGGGTCCGAAGAACAGCTACAGCAGACCCGGTTTGCTCAACCGGCGATCCTGACCGTTGGCACGGCTATATACCGGGTTTTAAGTAACCTTGGTTTTAAAGCATCCGGATTTGCAGGATTAAGCCTGGGTGAATATGGAGCCCTGGTAGCTGCCGAATCGCTGACTTTTGAAAGTGCCCTGCCGCTCGTTCAGAAAAGAGGAATTTATATGCAGGAAGCAGTACCTCCTGATCAGGGCAAAATGGCTGCAATAATGGGTCTTGATCACAGCAATGTTGAAAATATCTGCCGGGAAGCTCAATCAGAAGGGGTGGTGAGCCCGGCCAACTATAATTGTCCCGGCCAGATTGTTATATCGGGCCATAAAGAAGCTGTAGACAGGGCTATCAAACTGGCCAGTTCAGGAGGCGCCAAAAGAATTACCGAGCTTAAAGTGAGCGCCCCGTTTCACTGTGCACTGTTAAATCCTGTAGAAGAAAAGATGGCTGCAGAGCTTGAAAAGGTGACCATAAACAAAGTTTCTGTGCCGGTGGTTTCCAATGTTACGGCAGAATTTACATCCGAACCGGAACAGATCAAGCAAAACTTGATAGTTCAGGTCAGCAATCCCATATTATGGGAACAATCAATTCGCCGCCTGATCTCGGCGGGGATAAACAGCTTTATCGGCCTGGGTCCGGGAACTTCACTAAGCAGGCTGATGAAAAGGATAGCCCCTGAATTCGAGACTTTTGCTGTAGAAAAGGTTGATCAAGTGGATCAGTTGCTTAATCATTAATCGACTGAGAGGTGCTTAGTTTGAATTTAGAAGGCAAGACTGCTATTGTTACCGGCGCTTCTAGGGGTATCGGGCGCGCTACGGCAATTTACCTGGCCCGGTCCGGAGCCGCTGTTATTGTTAATTATGCCGGCAACCGGGAAGCGGCAGAAGAAGTAAAACAAATTATTCAAAGTGAAGGTGGAAAAGCGGAAATTGTACAGGCAGATGTTGCCGATTACAGCCAGTGTGAGAGCCTTATGCAAAGCGCTATTGACCATTTTCAGAGAATTGATATACTAATTAATAATGCCGGGATTACCCGTGACAATCTTCTGGCCCGTATGAAAGTGGAAGACTGGCAGCAAGTAATTGACACTAACTTAAGTGGTGTATATAATTGCTGCCGTACGGTTTTGCGGCCTTTATTGAAACAAAAAAGCGGTGGCAGAATTATTAACCTCGCTTCAGTAGCGGGACTGCACGGTAATACCGGCCAGGCTAACTATGCTGCTGCCAAAGGCGGGGTGATAGCTTTTACAAAAACCCTGGCCAAAGAGCTCGGTTCCCGCAATATATCTGTTAATGCAGTAGCGCCCGGTTTTATTGAAACAGAAATGACCGCTCAGCTGTCAGAACAGGTCAAAGCGCAGGTGATAGAACGCATAGCTTTGGGGCGGCTTGGCAAAGCAGAAGATGTAGCGGAGGTAATTTTATTTTTGGCTTCATCATCAGGTTATATAACCGGCCAGGTGATACCTGTCGATGGTTGCCTGGTTATGTAATAGTTAAGTGCTTAGCGGGATAAAAGATCAAGCTTTAAGCTGGAAGGAGGTGACTAAGTGAGCATTGAAGATAAAGTCAAAAAAATTATTGCCGACCAGTTAGAGGTAGATGGCGACAAATTAAAAGGTGAAACCACGTTTGAAGACATCGACGCCGATTCGCTTGATATTGTAGAATTGGTAATGGCCTTAGAGGAAGAATTTGATCTGGAGATTTCTGATCAAGAGATAGAGAATATCAAATCGGTTGGCGATGTAATTGAGTATATTGGTTCTAAAACTTAGTCTCATTTTGAGGTGAAGATGTGCGCAGAGTTGTAATTACCGGGATCGGGGTTGTTTCGCCAATAGGGTCAGATAAAGATATCTTCTGGGATAACCTGGTTGAAGGAAGGAGCGGTATTTCTGCAGTAGAAAGCTTCGATGTCAGCCAGTATCCTTGCCGGATAGCCGGAGAGATAAAGGATTTCGATCCTACCTGCTATATGGAAAAAAAGGAAGCAAAGCGGGTGGATCGCTTTACTCAGTTTGGTGTGGCAGCGGCATTAGAGGCCTGGAAAGATGCCGGTCTGGATCAGTTAGATTTAAATAAAGAAGAAATTGGGGTTATGGTTGGATCTGGAATAGGCGGTATTCAGACTATTGAAGAACAACTAAAGATCCTTACAGAAAAAGGACCGCGCCGGGTAAGCCCCTTTTTAGTACCCGCATTGATTGCCAATATGGCCTCCGGTTATATATCGATTTTATTGGAGCTAAAAGGCCCCAATTCGACGGTGGTAACTGCATGTGCAACTTCTACTCATGCGCTGGGTGATGCCTGGCATATAATAAAGCGCGGTGATGCTGAAATAATGCTGGCAGGGGGAGCGGAAGCAGCTATAAGTCATCTGGCCTTTTCGGGCTTTTCAGCAGCTAGAGCTCTTTCAAACCGAAATGATGAACCAGAAAGAGCTTCCCGGCCTTTTGATAAAGAGCGGGATGGTTTTGTAATGGGCGAAGGTGCTGGAGTGGTGATTCTTGAAACCCTGGATCATGCCCTTGAACGTGGTGCTCATATATACGGTGAAATTGTCGGTTATGGTATGTCCGGTGATGGCTACCACATGACAGCTCCCGATCCGGAGGGACGGGGAGCCTATTTAAGTATGCAAAGGGCTTTGAAAAGTGCCCAGGTAGAGCCTGAAAAAATTGATTATATTAATGCTCACGGCACCTCTACGGAAATTAACGACAAAATTGAAACAAAAGCTATAAAAGATCTTTTTGGCGAGCATGCTTATAAACTGGCTGTTAGCTCTACCAAATCTATGACCGGCCACCTTTTAGGGGCAGCCGGGGCGCTGGAAGTGATCGCAACCCTGTTAATCCTTAAAAATCAGATAATCCATCCAACTATTAATTATGAATATCCCGATCCGGAGTGTGATCTTGATTATGTGCCTCGTCCTTATCGCGACCGGGTTATTGATTTGGCCTTATCCAATTCTTTCGGATTTGGCGGGACCAACGCTACTCTGGTGATAAAAAAACATTATCCTGCGTAAAGAAATAAAGCTGTGAGGGTTTAATTATGAAACAACCTGATAAAAAATATAACCTTTTGGATGATATTGCAGGTAAAATCAAAAATAAGAGGTTGTATGAGCAGGCGCTGAGCCACACTTCCTATGCTCATGAAAAAGGACTTAATAATTTTAATAATGAACGCCTGGAGTTTTTGGGTGATGCTGTTTTAGAATTGATTATAAGCGATTATTTATATGCTACCTATCCTGATATTCCTGAAGGCAAATTAACCAAGCTACGGGCCGATCTGGTTTGTGAAGCTTCCCTGGCCCGGCTGGCTTTTGAGTTAAACCTGGGTAATCATATTCGTCTGGGTAAAGGTGAAGTTGTAGCAGGAGGCAATACACGGCCTTCTTTACTGGCCGATGCAGTTGAAGCGCTTATTGGCGCTCTATACCTTGAAAATGGCCTGGAGGAGTGTCGTAAATATGTGCTTGAATTATATCAACCGGTATTCCGCGATCTGCAGCAGGGGATTCTTTGCCGTGATTTTAAAACCTTATTGCAGGAGTTTTCCCAGGCCCGCTTTGCAGTAACTCCGTTTTACGTGATTGTAGATGAAAGCGGCCCTGATCATGATAAAATATTTGAAGCTGAAGTTGTACTGGCCCAAAAAAAGATAGGGCGGGGCCAGGGACGCAGTAAAAAGGAGGCTGAGCAAGCAGCGGCAAAAGAAGCTTGGAACAAACTGACACCTTAATAATTGTTCCCGCTTTAAATTACTCAGAGGAGCTGAATCAGAAAAAAATGGAAACCTTAAAAGTTTCGGCCCATTCAAAGACTAAAGCTCTTGCTGGAGCTATAGCAGGGGTGATCAGGTCAGAGGGAATTGTAGAATTACAGGCAATTGGAGCTGGGGCAGTTAACCAGGCCATCAAGGCTATTGCTATCTCCAGAGGCTATGTAGCCCCGAATGGTATCAATCTGATGTTTATACCTTCCTTTGTGGATATTACTATTGATGGCGAAGAAAGAACCGCAATTAAATTTACCGTAGAGCCCAGATGAAAGAGCCTCATGATTAAAGATGCCGGATAGCTTTGCTTGCAATTTATTTCGGCCTGCCATTTAACAGGGCAGGCTGATTCTAGATGGCAGGATTATTAATTAATGAACGATGGGCAAGGAGCCAGATTAATTGTACCTTAAACGGATGGAACTGTTTGGTTTCAAATCTTTTGCGGAAAAATCAGAGCTTGAATTAAGCTCGGGCATTGCAGCGGTAATTGGGCCTAATGGTTGTGGGAAAAGCAACCTGGTTGACGCTGTTCGCTGGGCCCTGGGCGAACAAAGCGTTAAATCGCTCCGTGGAACCCGCATGGAAGAAGTAATATTTTCCGGTAGTGAAAACCGAAAACCGCTTAACTTTGCCGAAGTGTCTCTTTCTTTTGCCGGCGCATGTAGCTTTTTAAATCTTGATTATGATGAAATAACTATTACCAGGCGCTTGTTTAGAAGCGGCGACAGCGAATACTATATTAATAAATCCCCCTGCCGCTTGAAAGATGTGACCGAATTATTTTTAGATACAGGTTTGGGAAAAGATGTTTATTCAGTTATTGGCCAGGGTAGAGTGGATGAAATTATTAATAACCGCCCTGAAGAAAGACGGGAAATTTTTGAAGAAGCGGCCGGTATTTTCAAATATAAGTTGCGAAAAAGAGAAGCCCGCAGGAGGCTTGATGAAACCAGGGAAAACTTGATTCGTGTCCAGGATCTGATTTATGAATTAGAGACCCAGGTGGAACCACTGCAGGATCAGGCTGAAGTAACCAGGCAATACCGGGCTCTTAAAGGGCGGATTGATGAAGAGGAAAAGAAACTACTTTCTTACAAACTTCGGCAGTCCCGCACGGAGCTTGATAAAGTGAATAAGCAGCTGCAAAATGTTAATGACACTCTCTTATCAGCCTCTTCCCAGGAAGGGCTTGATGAAAAAGAAATCCAGGATTTAAAGAACCGCCTCCAGGATCAGCTTAACCAAAAGAAAGAGCAGGAACAAAACCTGAACCAGATATCCCGGAACACTGAGCAGCTGGAGCATGAATTACAACTGCTCGAGGAGCGAAAAAATCGCTGCCGGGAACAGCTTGATCAAAACCGCCAGCAGGTCAAACAGCAGGAGCTTTTGATGAAAGAACTATCTGGGCAAAAGTTGAAGGCAGAGCAAGATCTGCAATCCAAACAAGATTACATTGCCCATTTAAATAAAGATTTGGAAAAACACCGCAACGATCTGGAAAACCTGGAGCAAAGCGCTTTACCCGCTGAAGTGGAAAAACAGCAGCAGCAAATATACCAGGCCGGGGTGAGGAAAGAGGCTGCTGCTTCGACTATGGAGGAACTTAAGCGCCGCCTGGAGCGGATAGGTGTTCAGAAGAACAGCCTGGAAAAAGAACAAGGCGAACTGGAAGATAAACTGACCCACCTGGAAGAAGAGATTGGCGCTCTAGAGTTCCGGGAACAAAAATTAGCGAATGAGTTTAAAGAGGCCGAACAACAAAAAGCTGATCGGATTAAAGAAAAGGATAAGCTTAGCAGCCATTTTGAAAGCCTTTTCGCTCGGGAACAAAAGCAAAAAGAACTGCTTCAAGGGATCAAAAGCAGGCTAAATCTCCTGCAAGAACAGGACTCTGCCCTTTCTGGTTACTACCACGGGGTAAAGGAGATTATGCAGGCTCGTCCCTCACTGCCCGGAATTATTGGCCCGGTTGCGGATTTGATTGATATTGATAAAAAATACGTTCAGGCCGTGGAATCCGCCCTGGGAGGAGCCCTGCAATATTTAATAGCCGATAGCGAGCAAGCGGTTCACCAGGCCATTAATCATTTGAAAAGTAATAACCGTGGTTGGGCGACTTTTCTGCCTCTGGATATACTGCATCAAGCTTCAGATCCGCTGGAGCGTCACCCCGGATGGCGTGAATTAGATGGGGTGATCGGCAAAGCCTCAGAGCTGGTGAAGACCAATTCCGCTTACCGAAAGGCCATAGATTACCTGATGAACTCGATCTTGGTTTGCAGAAGCTTGCAAGATGCCTCCAGGGCTGCCCGTTTTATAAAGCACAGCTGCCGGGTGGTTACCCTGGAAGGCGAAATGATCAATCCAGGCGGTATAATCAGGGGCGGAAGCGTGGCAAAGAAAAGTGCGGGTATGCCGCTTGGAAGGCGCAAAGAAATTGAAAGCCTGCAAAAACACCAAGGAGAAGCAGAAAAGGAATTATCCAGGATAAAAGCAGAACTGGATAGCCAGAAGGAAAAGCTCTCCACTTTAGAGAAAGCAGTTGAACGGACCGTGTCGGCCCGTGATCAGGCCGCAGAAGAATTAAATGCCAGCCAAAAAGAAGCCGCAAACTACCGGCATGAAAAAGATGCCTTAACTACTCGTATTGAAACAGCTAAAAAATCTTATTTCGACCTCGAATCTGAAGAGAAAGAGATCAATAACCGGTTTAATTCTTTGCAGGCTGAAATAGAGCGTTGCCTGGAAGAAGTTGGAACAATGGAAAGTAACTTAGCCGGAAAAAAAGAAGAATACCAGCAATATTTAGATAATAAAAAGCAGCTGGAGCAACAGATCACCGAAATCCTGGTCAAGATCAGCACTTACAAAGAACAGCGCGATACCTTAACCGGCAGGATAGAAGAGATTGAAATTAATAATAAGAAACCGGCCCGGGATATTGAAGAAAAAGAGGCAGAATATGAGAAGTTGCAACAGGATTTAGCCGGTTATAAAGCGGAACAAGAGCGGATTAAAACCAGCATAGAAAGTGTTAACGATGAAAAAGCACAATCAATAGCCGCACTGGACCGCTTGTCAGAACAGGTTAACAAGGTTGAAGCAGAATTGATTGAGCAAGAAGAGAAAGTCAGGCGCCGCCAGAAGCAGGTTGCTCGCCAGGAGAAGCGAGAAAGGCAATTATCCGTGGAACAGACCAGGCTTCAAACTGAAATCAACTACCAGGAAATCAGGTTTAAAGAACTTTTCGATTCGCTTGACCTGGTAGAACTGGAGGAAGGCTTTAATCCCGATGAAAGCAGGCACCTGATTGACAATCACAGGGAAGATATGGAAACTCTGGGTGAGGTTAACCTGGGAGCAATCGAAGAATTAGAGAGGTTGCAAGAAAGAATTAACTTTTTAACAGATCAAAAAGAAGATATGCAAAAGGGTGAAGAATCTTTAAGCAAGGTTTTATCAGAAATTGATGATCGCATGAAATATTATTTTAAGAATGCTTTTAATGCTATTGGAGAGAATTTTAAGCAGACCTTTAACGAACTCTTTGAAGGTGGCCAGGTGTTGCTTAAAATGACCGATGCAGATGATCTCCTGGAATCGGGAATTGAGATTATTGCTCAGCCGCCGGGTAAGAAATTGCAGAACATTACTTTGTTATCGGCCGGTGAAAAAGTCCTGACCGCTATCGCCCTGGTTTTTGCCATCCTGCGCTATAAGCCGGCGCCTTTTTATCTGCTTGATGAGGTTGAGTCAACCCTGGATGATGCTAACCTGGGCCGGTTCACCAGGTTTCTACGGCAGTCTTCCGAACAGGCCCAGTTTATTATGATTACTCACCGGAAAAGAACCATGGAAGAAGCAGATATGCTGTACGGGGTGACCATGTCAGAACCCGGAATATCGCGCCTGGTTTCACTAAAGCTGGAAGATGAAAAAATCGTCAGGGAGAGTAGTTAATCATGAACTTAGTGAATCAATTTAAAAGCGGTTTGGCCCGCAGTAAAAACGGCTTTATGGGGCGCCTGGGCGGCCTTTTTAGTGGTGGGGATATTGATGAAGAATTTTATGATGAGCTGGAGGAAATCCTGGTTAGCGGGGATGTGGGGGTTCAAACCAGCAACAAGCTGGTTGAAAAGCTGCAAGAAGAGATAAAAAAACGTAAAATTAAGGAGCGGGTAGAAGCTAAAAACCTGTTGTTAGAGCTGATTATTGAAATTATGGCGTCAGGTCAAACAGATTATGAACCCGATCAAAAGCCCTATGTTGTCCTGCTGGTCGGGGTGAATGGCTCCGGCAAGACTACCTCAGCCGCAAAACTGGCCAGCCTGTATAAGCGCAGCGGCAGAGAAGTTCTTTTGGTGGCTGGAGATACCTTCCGGGCTGCCGCTATTGAACAGCTGGAAATCTGGTCTGACCGGACAGGTGTTGATTTAATTAAGGCACAGGCCGGTTCGGATCCAGCAGCGCTATTTTTTGATGCCATGAACGCTGCCAAGGCCAGAAGTGTGGATGTTGTAATTGGCGATACAGCAGGGCGCCTTCACAGCCGCTATAACCTGATGGAAGAATTGAATAAGATTCACCGGGTCATTGGCCGGAATATACCGGAAGCTCCTCACCGGGTTTTGCTGGTTGTTGATGCTACAACAGGACAGAACGCCGTAGCTCAGGCCAAAAGTTTCAACCAGTCTCTGCCGATAGATGGCCTTATTTTAACCAAACTTGATGGTACCGCCCGGGGTGGGATTGTTATAAATATCCAGGATGAGCTGGATATTCCGGTTTGCTATGTTGGAACGGGAGAGAAAGAGGAAGATCTGGCCCCCTTCAATCCTGAATATTTCGCCCGGGCCCTGCTGGAAGTATAAAAGTATTAAATTTTTAAATTAACAGTTATATTTGTTGCTTGACCCGGCGAAGATTGGGATATTCAGCGGGAAATCGAACCATCGGGGCAAAAGTCAAAACCCCGTAACCTGGGTTGCGGTGAAGCGGATAACCAAAGCATCGAAATTTGCCGGCAAAACCGCAAAAAAGAGCGCTCAGTTAGTTACCTGGTTGTTAATAAAATGGTCTTACTTCAAAATTAGTTCGCAAATCATTCAGGCGGTAACTGCAGCGTTTCAGCTCCGGGCTTTAGACCGGGGTTTTTTTGATAAGCTTTGTTTTAGCCTTCTAGCCGGTATCCTGACATTCAGCCCGCTACAAGCCTTGCTTTGCCGGCATCAATTGCAAACCTTAACAAGAAGTTCACCTGCGTTAAAATTCCAGGCTTGCCTTGCCACTATATTTTTGTTATACTCCCTCTGTAAAGTAAAATCACTTTACAGAGGTGGATATGCTAGATCAGTTAAACAGAATTAATTTGCTATATGATATTTACGGCTCGCTGTTAACCGGGCGGCAGCAGGAAACGCTGCATTTTTATTTTAGTGAAAATTATTCCCTGGCTGAAATTGCTGCTGAATATAAGACCAGCAGGCAGGCTGTTTATGATCTGATCCAGAGAGCTCTTGATTCTATTGAAAACCTGGAAGAAAAACTCGGGTTGTACAGGCTTTTTAACGAGCAGCAGGATCTGCTGGCTGAAGCAGACGATCTGCTGCTGCAAACCGAATTAAAAGCGCTTGATTTGCAGCGGTTAAAAGAAATAATTGCCGCACTGCGCTCAGGCAATGAAAAGTAGGGGGAATATTATTTATGTTTTCCAACCTGGCTGACAAACTACAAGACACCTTTCGCCGCCTGAAAGGCAAAGGTAAGTTAAGCGAAAAAGATGTCGATGCAGCAATGCGAGAAATCAGGCTGGCTCTACTTGAGGCTGATGTAAACTTTAAAGTGGTTAAAGAATTCATCAACTCTGTCAGGGAAAGAGCAATCGGACAGGAAGTAATGGGCAGCCTTACCCCGGGTCAGCAGGTTATAAAAATTGTTAACGAAGAAATGACCGGCCTGATGGGTGATAAACAAAGCTTCCTGGCCAGGGCCGGTAAGGAACCTACCAAAGTTATGATGGTGGGTTTACAGGGATCGGGTAAAACGACTACTGCGGTTAAGCTGGCATCGCATCTTCGCCGCGATGGAAGAAATCCCTTTTTGGTAGCAGCTGATATTTATCGCCCCGGGGCGGTAAAACAGCTCGAGGTCTTAAGCGATTCTATTGGTGAGAAGTGTTACAGCAACCTGGAAGCAGATCCGGTAAATATCTGCCGGGAAGGTTTAAAAGCAGCCAACCGTGAAAATGCTGACGTAGTGATTTTTGATACCGCCGGACGCCTGCATATAGATGATGAAATGATGTCGGAGATAAGCTCTATTAAAGATGAGCTTAAACCTGAAGAGATATTACTGGTAGTTGATGCTATGACCGGCCAGGATGCCGTCAATGCAGCTGCTTCTTTTAATGAAGCGGTGGGATTAAGCGGTGTTATTCTGACCAAGTTAGATGGTGATACCAGGGGTGGGGCTGCACTGTCTGTGCGTAAAGTCACCGGCTGCCCTATAAAATTCGTCGGAGTCGGCGAAAAAATTGAGGCCCTGGAACCTTTTTATCCAGACCGTATGGCTTCAAGAATCCTGGGAATGGGGGATGTTTTATCCCTCATTGAAAAAGCTGAAGCAACTATCGATCAGGACAAGGCCAAAGAAATGGAGAAAAAACTGCGCCAGCAGCAGTTTACCCTGGAAGATTTTAAGGATCAAATGGTCCAGCTGCGCAGTATGGGGTCCCTGGATGATATTTTAAACATGCTTCCGGAGGGCGGCAATATCCCCAAAGAGATCAAGCAGATGTCTCTGAACGAAAAAAGCCTGATCAGGATCGAAGCAATTATTGGTTCCATGACCAGGGAAGAACGCTACAACCCCTCCATCTTAAATAGCAGCCGCCGCCGACGGATCGCAATAGGTAGCGGGACTAACGTTCAGGACGTTAACCGGTTATTGAACCAGTTTAACCAGATGCAGAAGATGTTCAAGCAAATGAATGTGGCTGGGAAGAAAGGAATGAGCAAAAAAATGAAAAAGCTGAAGAAAAATTTCCCGTTTTAAAAAATGCTGGCAGTTAAGAACGCGTGCCTCCGGAAGAATATCCGGTTAATATAGATGGCATTAAGGCAATTAAGATGGACTAACTTATTTTAAATGGAGGTGAGCAAATTTGGCAGTAAGGATCAGGTTAAAGAGAATGGGAGGGAAAAAGAAACCCTTTTACCGCATCGTGGTTGCTGATTCTCGTTATCCAAGGGATGGCCGCTTTATTGAAGAAATCGGTTACTATAACCCGACTACAAAACCGACTACTTTCGAAGTGAACAATGAAAAGGTTCAGCAGTGGCTTTCCAAAGGAGCCAGGCCTTCCAATACGGTCAAGGCCCTTTTTGATAAAGCCGGCCTTGGTAAGTAGTTTTACAGGGAGGATGGTATTAATGAAGCAACTACTGGAACATATCGCCAAAGCTCTGGTGGATGAGCCGGATCAGGTTGAAGTTAAGCAGACCGATAGTGACCGGTTAATCATTCTTGAACTCAGGGTTGCGGAAAACGATATGGGAAAAGTTATCGGAAAGCAAGGGCGCATCGCCAAGGCGATCAGGACAGTGGTTAATGCTGCTGCTGTTAAAGAGAATAAAAAGGTTGTCGTTGAGATAGTACAATGATTAACGGGCGTGATGTTGTACTAGGGGCAATTATTTCACCGCATGGAACAGGAGGCATGGTGAAAGTATATCTGTACTCAGATTTTCCTGAGCGAGTCCGCCTGCTGGAAGAAGTAAAGCTGGAAAAAGAAGCACGGGGCCGGCTGCACAAAGTGGAGAAGGCCGCAGTGCATGGCAAATACTGGTTGATTAAATTTAAAGATATTAACAGCAGGGATGAAGCAGAAGAGTTACGCGACAGTCTGATCAAGATTCAAAAAGGAGAACGGTTGCCGCTGCCGGAGGGAACTTATTACCACGACCAGCTGGAGGGACTAAAGGTTTATAATGTCTCGGGTGAATTGCTCGGTTCAGTGGTGGAAATCCGCCCCGGTGGTGGGCATGATCAGATTATACTGGCCAGGGCTAATGAAACGGATATCTATAACTCAATACCTGCCGTTAAAGAGTTTATCCGGCAGGTGAATCTGGAAGAGGGCATAATTGTAGTTGACTTACCCGAGGGAATGCTTGATCTATAAGGGAGAAATTTAAGCGATGAAAATAGATGTGATTACCATTTTCCCCGGCATTCTTGAAGGACCCTTTAAAGAAAGCATGATCAAAAGGGCTGTGGATCAGGGTTTTGTAGCAATAAACCTGGTTGATCTCAGGGATTATACCCATGATCAGCATCGCCAGGTGGATGATTACCCTTACGGTGGCGGTTATGGCATGGTTCTAAAACCGGAACCATTATTTGAGGCGGTCGAGGATCTAAAAAAGCGTTCCGGCCCCCAACAGTCCCGGGTAATTTTATTAACGCCGCAGGGAAAGCGTTTTGATCAGCAAGAAGCCCGCAAATTGGCCGCTGAGGCACATCTAATAATGATCTGCGGACGTTATGAAGGGGTTGACGAAAGGGTTCGCACCGGGTTGGTTGATGAAGAAATCTCGATTGGTGACTTTGTTTTAACTGGTGGAGAGCTGGGAGCAGCAGCTGTTGTAGATGCAGTGGTACGCTTGCTACCCGGGTTTTTAGCCGAAGAAGCTTCCGCTGATGAGTCATTTACTGAGCATTTATTGGAATACCCTCACTATACCCGCCCTGCTGATTACCGTGGCATGGAAGTTCCGCCTATTTTGCTGTCAGGAAATCATGGTGAAATTGCCCGCTGGCGCAGAAAGCAGTCTTTGAAAAGGACCAAGGAAAGGCGGCCAGATCTATTAAAAAAAGCTGATCTTTCTAAAACAGATCAGGATTACCTGGAAGAACTATGAAGACAGCAATCTTAAGTTATATGAAATATGTTATAATTACCCAGTGAGTTAAATAGGAGGTTTATAGAGAATGGATTTGTTAAAAGAAGTTGAAAAGCGGAATATGAAAGAAGGTGTTCCGCATTTTTCCCCGGGTGATACAGTCAGGGTTTATGTCAAAGTTATCGAAGGTAACCGTGAAAGAACCCAGGCATTTGAAGGGGTAGTAATCAGGCGCCAGGGCAGCGGTACCAGGGAAACCTTTACCGTGCGCCGGGTTTCTTTTGGCATCGGAGTGGAGAGGATATTTCCCGTTCACTCGCCTTCAATTGACAAAATTGAAATTATTAGAAAAGGTAAAGTGCGCCGGGCCAAGCTTTACTTCCTGCGCAAACGTAAAGGTAAATCGGCAAGGATTAAGGAAAGCCGGTAATTATCTGTAACGGGGATGATCTGATTGGGCAAATGGAAAGAGCTGTGGGACTGGACTCGTTCTATCCTGATCGCGGTAGTCTTGGCCCTTTTGATTCGCATGTTTTTATTTGAAGTTTTTGTAGTTGAGGGTAAGTCAATGTATCCGACTCTTGTGGAAACAGAGCGGCTAATGGTTAACAAAATTGTGTACCATTTTGACGAACCCCGGTTAGGTGATGTTATTGTCTTCGAACATGAACCGGGCCGAGACTTCATTAAGCGAATCATCGGTGTTGAGGGCGAAAAAGTGGAAATTAAAAATGGCCAGGTCTATATTAACGATCAACCCCTGGAAGAGTCTTACCTTAATGAGGATATTTTTATGCATGATTACGGGCCGGAAGTAATTCCAACCGGTTATCTTTTTGTTCTTGGCGATCATCGCCAGAACAGCATGGATTCAAGAGATCCGCGGGTTGGTTTTGTTTCTCAGGAATACCTGAAAGGGCGGGCTTTTTTAATCTTTTGGCCGCCATGGGAAGCACGTATTATCGATGCCGAGGTGAACAGCCCTTGAGCAGCGGGCATTGGTATCCCGGCAGCATGTCCAAAGCAATGAATCAATTGCGTGAAGACTTAAAAGCAGTAGATCTGGTTATTGAACTGCTGGATGCCAGGATACCAAACAGCAGTAGAAACCCGGCCTTTTATGATTTATTTAAAAACAAGAAACATTTAATTTTGCTGCATAAAGCGGATCGGGCGGAAAATAAACGTACCGAAGCCTGGTTGAGCTACTTTAATTCCATGAATGCAGAAGCGATGGCTTTCAGCGTGCAGGGAAAACATTATTTAGACCGGCTGCTTAGATATTTTAAAAAAGAAGAAGAACGGATAAGCTCGGGCCGCTTCAAACGACCCCTGCGTATGATATTTGTCGGCATACCTAATGTCGGCAAATCTACTTTAATAAACCTTTTTGTCCGTAAGGCAGTAACCAGGACCGGTAATCGCCCGGGTATTACCAGGGGTAAGCAGTGGATCAGGATTATGCCTAATATGGAACTATTAGATACACCGGGTATCCTCAGGCCTAAAATAAATGAAGAAACTGTCCGATCTCTGGCTGTAGTAGGCGCTATACCTGCCGGCCGGGCGGATATTTATGATGCTGCTCTCTGGTTGCTGAGCCGGTACTTAGAGCAGGAAAAATTGAAATATTTACAAGAAAGATATCCGGGATGCGAATCAGGGCCGGTCGAGGCAATTTTTGAAAAGATCGGTTTTTCCCAGGGGTGTTTGCAATCAGAAGGCCAGATCGATTATGAAAGAACAGCCGCTTTAATCTTGCGCGATTATCAAAATGGTTCGCTGGGAAAATTTACTCTCGAAGAAGCCCCGCCGGTTGATGAGTTTTAAAGCCCTTGTATTAGGAGTTGTTCTTATTTGCGCTTTGAAAAATTGACTATTAAAGAATTAAAAGCTTTTTTAGAAAATACGGGGGAATTAAGTCCCGAGCAAGAATCTCTCCTAAAATCTGATGACAGGCGCGGGGCAGCGGAGCTATATAAGCGTTATTGCCGTAAAAAAGAAGCTCGGACCCGGGAAGAAAAACGCCTAAACGAGATGCTCTCCGAAGAAGTATTATTGATTAATAAAGGCTTTAAGGCTGTTGCCGGAGTGGATGAAGCCGGTAGGGGCCCCCTGGCCGGACCGGTAATTGCCGCTGCGGTAATATTAAAGCCGGGGGTCTTGATTAACAGTTTAAATGATTCAAAACAGCTATCAGCACAGACCCGGGAATATTTATTTGAACAAGTAATTTTAAATGCGTTTAGTTATGGTATTGCTGGCGCCACCAGGGAAGAAATCGACCAATTAAATATCCACGCTGCCTCGATGCTTGCTATGCAAAGAGCTCTTGAAAGGCTTTCTCTAGAACCTGATTATGTTCTGGTGGACGGTTTCAAGATTAGAGATTGCCTTTTCAGGCAAAAAGCGATCAAGGGCGGAGATGGTTTATCAATGTCTATAGCTGCAGCCTCAATTTTGGCCAAAGTTAGCAGGGATAAAATTATGAATGATCTGCATCAGAAATACCCCCGCTACGGTTTTGACCGCAATAAGGGGTATGGTACTGCTGCTCATCGTGAAGCTATAGCCAGATACGGGCTTTGCCCTGCCCACCGCCGTACTTTCAAGATGGCTTAAATTAGCTAAATCAAGCTAGAACTTTGTGCTTTAAATATTGATTACATAAATACTGTAAACGGAAATAGCTATGACTATGAAGCGACGTCAGGTTGGTCTGGCCGGAGAGAAGGAGGCCCGAAACTACCTGGAATCTAAAGGTTACGAGATTATAGAGACAAATTATCGCTGCCCGCTGGGTGAAATAGATATTATAGCCCGTGAGCAGGAAACCATTGTTTTTATTGAAGTACGTACTCGCACCGGTTTAGCTTTCGGCGGACCGGAAGAATCGATCAATTTTAAAAAAGCGCATCAAATGCGCAGGTTGGCCCAATACTACTTAAAAACGATTTCAGTAAATGAAAGGCCCTGCCGGATTGATTTGGTAGCAGTCAGGCTGAAGAAAAATGATCTGAACCTGGAGCATTTAAATCATCTTAAAGGAATCCTGGCCGGTTGATATCAAAATATTTGACCGAGGTGGTTAAGAATGCTATATATTGCCGTTGTCGGAGGCTCGGAGTGTACAGGTGAAGAAAGCGAGCTGGCACTCCAGGTGGGAAGCGAAATAGCCCGCAGGGGCGGAGTTGTAATTTGCGGCGGAGGTTCAGGCGTTATGAAAGCGGCCTCTGAAGGAGCCCAGGCTGCAGGTGGAGCTGCCCTTGGTATATTACCTGGAACCGATCATCGCCTGGGAAACCGGTACTTGAATTTCACGATCGCTACCGGGTTAGGAGAAGCTCGCAATGCCCTAATTACACGTACCGCTGACGCTGTAATTGCTATCGGCGGTGAATACGGCACCCTTTCTGAAATTGCGCTGGCTCTTAAAATGAATAAGCCGGTGATTGGACTGAATAGCTGGTTTTTAGAAGCTCCACATAAAACCGGGCAGGCCATAATCGAAGCTTCATCGGCGAAGGAAGCTGTAGATAAGGCTTTTAGCGCATGCCGTAATGTGTAATACTTCAACTGGCTAAATCTGACGGAGCCGCTGCTTTTAGTACTGAAACTTCATTAAAACCCAAAATTCAAAACACCGGTTGACGCAGGTACCCCCCTGTTGTATAATTAACTCTAATTAAATAGCAAAAAAAGCTAAGATAGAGGAAAGTAAACTGGCCAGGAATTCTTAAGAGACATCGGGTCCAGGGCTGAAAGCCCGGTGGTTTAACAGCCAGGAGAAGTTCCCTCTGGAGCAGCAGGCTGAAAAACCGGCTTACCCTGTCGGCCAGTAGGCTATGACGGAGGCTTCCTCCGTTACAAGGAAGAAGGTATATGGCACGCAGTTGCAAGGCTTGCCAGGATTAATATAAGCTGGCTATAGTGCCTTCATGGCGCTGAATAGCCTTAGTAACATAACGGCCCGTACCTTAATGGAGAGGGGTACATACAGTACTCAACCGGGGTGGTACCGCGTAAAGCCAAAGCTTTCGTCCCTATGGACGGAAGCTTTTTGTATTTAGATAAAGTGATTATATCCTGTTCTAGTGCAGCCATTTAATATGGTTTTCTATAACAGATGTTTTTAAAATAATTCAAGTGAAAGGGTGTATGAAGGATGGAAATCAAGATTAAACCGGTTCAGAAATTTGCAGGTGAGCTAAAAGCACCAGGCGACAAGTCAATTTCACACCGGGCTCTTATTTATGCCTCTCTTACTGAAGATAAGGTTGAAGTTGAAAGCCTAATGCAGACCCGTGATATTAAGGCTACCCTTGAGTGTTTAAGCCAGCTTGGTGTTGATTTTGTAGAATCTGAGGATAAAGTGATAATTTACGGAAAAGGGTTGCGCGGGTTCAAGGAACCAAAGAATGTACTGGATGTTGGTAACTCTGAAATAGCTGCCAGCCTCTTAACCGGTTTGTTAGCGGGGCAACCTTTTTTTTCAACCATTACTGGCAGCCCTTCACTGCAAACACATCATATGAAAAACATCACAAAACCTTTACAGGATATGGGAGCTACTATTAAAGGCAGAAGTGAAAATGATTTATTGCCTCTATCGATCCGCGGATATGACTTAATGCCTCTGAAGTATGATTTGCCTGTCAGCAGCGCCCAGGTTAAATCAGCCCTTCTAACAGCAGCTCTTTTCAGCAGGGGTAAATCTGAATTAACCGATTTGTTTTGCACCAGGGATCACACAGAAAGAATGCTGCGCTTTCTTGGAGCAGACATAAATAAACCAGGTGAACGGCATATTGTTCTTAACAGCCCTTCTAAATTAAAAGGTGAAAAGCTGGTAATTCCCGGTGATATATCTTCTTCCATTTACTTTATTCTTGCTGCTGCCCTGGCTCCGGAAGGAGAATTAAAGCTCAACGCTGTTGGCATAAACCCCTCCAGAACCGGAGTGCTGGATACATTAAAATTGATGGGGGCAAATATCACTATTCAAAATGAAAAAGAATATAATAATGAACCGGTGGCTGATCTGCTGATTAAAGGCGGTGAAAAATTAAAGGGAGTAAAGCTGAAAGAAGATGCCATTAACAGTATTATTGATGATATTCCGGCAGTAATAGTGGCAGCGCTTTATGCAGATGGTGATACAGTTATCAAAACCGGTACCGATTTAAGGCCTAAAAAAGGTGAACGGCTGGATATTATAATTAATGAACTCAGAAAAAAAGGCGCTTCGATAAAAGATGCACCGGATGGTTTAATAATCAATGGTAATACAAAACTATCCGGAGAGGAATGTAACAGCAGTGGCGATTACCGGATTGCTATGGCGCTAAGTGTCGCATCGCTTTATGCGGAAACAGAGACTATAATCAAAGAAGCGGAAGCGGTTGATAACTCCGTACCCGGTTTCTACGATATGCTGAAAAAGTTAGCCACTTAAAGAGAAAAAGCAAACCAGAAATTTTGCAACATATAAGATCTTCTCTGACTGCCTTAAAGGGCTCCGGATAAATATCCGGGGCTCTTCGTAATATGACAGGGGCATTTCAAAGAAAAAATAAAAAAAGGTCTACAGCTACGTCTTCGGTGCGGGTCATGATCACCTCCGCACCTGCTTCCAGCAGGAGCTCCTGTAAATAAAGGCTCATGTTAAGGACTACGTCTTTTTCATGAAGATCACCCGGCCCGGCAATTCACGGTTGACCTGCTCCCCGCCTTTATCTAAAAACACCGTAACCGGTATGGTGTCAGATACTCCTTCAGCAGGAGCGTCGTTAGCGCCTACGGTATACACGGCACTATAAATACCGCCTCTACCGGGGGGGCCGGTAGGATATTCTAGTTCAGTCATTTGAACATAACTGCCTTGCCCAATTTGATAATAGGCAGTTGCTCCCGGGCTGCCCCGGGCCTAAATTTTCAAAGAATCTCCCGGATTTAAAATCTGATCCTCCCCGTTTACGTTTACATCTACTTGCGAATAGGACTGGATTGTCCCAAAAACAAATAAAGAATCTGTGTAATAGCTGATCTGGTACTCGGGCGGGTAAGAAACATCTAAAAGCGGCCGCTTTTGATCTTCGTCTACTTCCGGATCAAATTCCTTTGGTGTTGAAATGATTACCGCTCTAGTTTCTTTATCCCATTCCAAAAAGGCTCCCAGCGCTTCCGCAGTCGGTTCAACGGGGGCATAAACACTATCATCAATCAGTTTTACCGGACTGTATAACTCATAATTCTTTCTGATCGGTGCTTGCAAGCGTTATGCAAAATCAAAATCTAAATTTTTAATAGTGTTTCTGTGTAAATTGTAGGGGAAGATAAATCTATAATCTATTAGGGAGGGCCGGTATTTTAAGGTAGGGATTTCTCTTAAGGAAAGGAGTAATAATACCCCAGTAGCAGGATTTTGCGATAATGTGAGATAATGAGCTGCTGCAGGGCGAATTAGAATTATTCCTTTCCCACATCAGC
>PWYU01000053.1 GCA_003567725.1 Syntrophomonadaceae bacterium
AAAATCGCCGGCCCCAAGAGCATCAAAGAAAATACCGGATTCCTGGGCGAGCACCTCGGCCTCAATACCGACATCCTGGAGCTGCTGACGCAGCAGCTGGGCAGCATCAACCTGGTCTTCAAAGTCTGCTCCACCTTTAATCTCAAGTGAAAAGCCATCTCCGTAACCTGCTTCTTCAAGCAGTTCCATTGCCCTATCAAGATCTCTTTCCGGATAAATCTGCAGATCGGCATAAGCCCAGTGACCTGGTGGAATAACTCCTCCTTCAAGCACTGTAGCCCGGCCAAACTTAATCATGTCATTTACTTCATGACGATCAATAGCATGGGCAATAGCCTGGCGCACTCTGACATCATTTAAAGGTTCCGGAACAGTGTTAATTCCAACATACTCCCAGAAAGTCCCGGGAACTGATTCCAGCAGAACCCCATCTGCACCTTCCAGTATTTCTACATCACGGTAGGTAACTTCAACAATAATATCAATTTCCTGGTTCCGGATCGCGGTAGTGCGAGCAGTTTCATCAGGAATTGGCCTGAACACTACCCGGTCCAGGTAGGGCAGTCCATCAACAAAGTAGTCAGGATATTTTTCTAAAATAAGATGCTGATCTTTGACCCATTCAACCAGCTGGAAAGGGCCGCTCCCGGCATCAGCATTATCCAGGCTGCCACCATTGGCTTCGACCACTTCACGGTCAACTATGGCATTCATTGGATAAGCCAGGTAGGTTAAAAATGGAGCAACCGGTTCACTGAGCTTAAAGGTAACCGTATACGGATCAGGAGTTAATATTTCTTCTACGGCTGAAAACTGATCAGCCCGGACTTCGTTTTCAATAATTCTTTCAACAGAATACTTAACATCTTCGGAAGTTAATTCGCGCCCGCTGTTGTGGAAGGTTACCCCTTCATGTAAATAAAAAGTATACTCGGTAGCATCCTCCGACACCTCGTAATCAGCCGCCAGATCGGGCTCAAGCTCACCGTGGGTTCCTTCCTGGTAGCGCATCAATGTGCTGTACATATTCTCAATTAAACGCATTGAAGCGGCTTGAGTAACCTTATGCGGGTCAAGGCTATCTCCATCAGATAAAAGAGCAACAATAATTTCATTATCACCCGGCACAACCTCTTCCTCTGGCTCTCCGTTAAGGCCGTTTTCTTCAACCGGACCTTCTTCCGGCGTGGTACATGCCGCAAGGCCAAAGACCATTAATAAAGCAAGACCTAATAATAAAAGCTTTCTCATCTGTCTTCCTCCCTCCTCAGGTAAAAAGTTTAGTTAATTCTAACATATTAAAAAACTCTCCCACATCATTGGGAGTCATAGAGTTAACCAAACATTATTTGTGACATCTCACAAAACCTTTGCAGAGGAATCTGCTCTAATTAAGCTCAGGCCTGTTCGTTTCTCTGGCACGGGCAGTTTTACTTTTTCATCATGTTAAGGGATAGTTGTCTGGTTTAAAAGATCAATTTTAGCAAGTAAGCAGTAAAGTCATTTTATCAAACAACTCAATCGGTTTGTAGCTCAAAACCCTGCAATTTGTTTCAACTAAATAGTGCTACTCATGTACAGCGCTTTTTCAATGAAAATGTCAACCAGCTTAGGGTCAAACTGACTGCCGGCATTTTCTTTTAATTGCTCTATCGCATAATCTCTGGTTTTAGCCGGCCTGTAAGGTCTTGCACTGGTCATGGCATCATAAGCATCGGCAATAGCAATAATGCGGGATTGGGTTGGAATATCTTCTCCTGAAACACCCCTGGGATAACCTTTTCCATCCCAGCGTTCATGGTGACTTAAAACATATTCAGCCATTTCAAGCATGTCATAAGTAGTACTTAATATCCTATATCCAATTTCCGGGTGCAGCTTGATGTGTGCATATTCAATATCAGTTAACGGGCCTTCCTTGTTTAAGACTTTTTCATCTATGGCAATTTTACCGATATCATGAAGCAGCCCAATTGTTTCCAACTCTTTTATGTCCTCACTGTTCATCCCTGCAGCTTTACCAAGGGCTTGAGC
Organism: Syntrophomonadaceae bacterium; assembly: GCA_003567725.1. GTDB lineage: Bacteria > Bacillota > Dethiobacteria > DTU022 > DTU022 > B1SED10-74M. Next base: position 2,035 of record PWYU01000053.1, read on the forward strand.
TATTTCGGCAACCCTTCTCGAGTGCTGCTCTTCCCTATTATTCTTTTCATGAAGAGTTCTTATAATCATATCAATCGTTTTGCTTCTCATGCTGGGGGCTTCATATAGTTTTTTCTTATACATAATATCTTCAGCTAACTTTTGAATTACTTCGACAAGCTCACCACTGTCTTCCTTAATAGCATAACCAAATGAAAGGGAAATCTTAAGGCCATCGATGCTTTCCTTTTCCATTAAAGCCCTAATCCTGTTTATACAAGATTCAGCTTCATGTTTATCGGTTCCGGGCAGCAGGATAGAAAATTCATCCCCTCCAAGTCTTGATACTACTGCTCTATCATTGGCCCCGTCTTTTAAGGCAAGAGCGACCTTTCTTAATATTTCATCTCCGATAGCGTGACCCAAAGAATCATTAATCAGCTTCAACCCGTTAACATCTAAAACAATAATACAAAGTGGCAAGTTAGAAGGGGTATCCAGCGCCTTCAGTTGCTCTTCATGATAACGCCGGTTCTTTAGGCCGGTTAACTGATCGTGATAATTCAAGTATTCGAGTTCATTTGTTCTCTCTGCAATTTTTTTCTCAAGCAGCTGATTTGCTTCAAAGACTTTCGCCGATTCTTCTTCTAAAAGTATGTTTAAAAAGAATTGAACCCGTTCAAGCCTTTCAAAATAATAAACGGAAATGCCACCGATTAACAGTAAAAATAAATA
>PWYU01000070.1 GCA_003567725.1 Syntrophomonadaceae bacterium
AGATGTAATGTCGATCTGTTTGAATATACCCCTTTGCAGATTAAACAAGCGGTTGCCGGTTATGGCAAGGCTGAAAAAAAACAGGTTCAAAAAATGGTTCAAATGCTTCTTAAGCTTTCCCACAATCTTCAAGTAGATGACGAAGCGGATGCGCTGGCCGTGGCCCTCTGTCATCTGCAAAACCGTCGTTACCATGAAGCTGTAAAAGGGGGTAAGCCATAAATGATCGATTACATTAGCGGCCGTCTAATGGCAGCATCTTCGGGTAAAGCAATCCTTGAAACCGGTGGTTTTGGTTTATCCATAGAAATGCCCCCTGTTGAAAACAGGGCGCTGCAGGCTAACGTGGGTCAAGAAGTGACCATTTATACAAAAATGATTATTAAAGATGAAGAAATATACCTGTATGGTTTCCAATCAGCAGAAGAAAGGAAGCTTTTTAACCTGCTTCTGACGGTGAGCGGATTCGGACCCAGGCTGGCCCTTTCTTTGCTGGGAATTTTTTCAGTTTCTGAACTTTATGTAGCTGTCTTAGAAGAAAACATTGCCCAGCTATGCAGGGCACATGGTGTGGGACGAAAAGCAGCTCAACGCCTGGTTTTTGAGCTTAAAGAGAAACTGCCTAAAGCTATGTCAGCAAATGAAGTGACAGCCGGTGCGGTTGCTCTAACCGGGGTTTCTGTGGCTGATGATATTACCGAAGCTTTATGTGCTCTTGGCTACTCCGGCCCGGAAGCAGCGGCGGCGGTGAGTAAGGTTATAGACAGGAACCGGGATGTTTCCAGAGAAGAATTGCTTAAACTAACCTTGAAAAACATGGCGTCGAATTAAAACCTTTTCATCGAAAGGAGAGAAAAATGGAAGAAAGAATTGTTTCTGCACAGCTCCAGATTGAAGACGATTCGCAAATTGAAATCGGCCTCAGGCCTAAGACTTTCGATGAATATATTGGCCAGGAAAAGATCAAAGAAAAACTGGCTATATACGTCCGGGCTGCACAGGAAAGAAACGAAGCGCTGGATCACGTCCTGCTGTACGGACCGCCCGGGCTGGGTAAAACAACTCTTGCCCATATCATAGCCTGGGAGCTGGGGGTAAGTATCAGGGTTACCTCAGGGCCGGCCATTGAAAGACCCGGAGATCTGGCGGCTCTTTTAACCAATCTTGGCCATGGTGACGTGCTTTTTATAGATGAAATTCACCGCCTAAACCGTTCCGTGGAAGAGATACTTTATCCGGCTATGGAAGATAATGCGCTTGATATCATTATTGGCAAAGGCCCTGGCGCCAGATCACTGCGCCTTGATCTGCCTCCCTTTACCATGATCGGGGCCACCGTGCGGGCCGGCCTGTTGACCTCGCCTTTGAGGGACCGTTTTGGGGTAGTAGATCGCCTGGACTTCTATACACCGGAAGAACTGGAAATGATTATTCTTCGTTCGGCCGGGATTCTTAAAGTGAAAACTGAAAAAGAAGGAGCAACCATAATTGCCAGGGCATCCAGGGGGACCCCGCGGGTGGCAAATCGCCTTTTGAAGAGAGTGCGTGATTATGCTCAAGTTAAGGCCGATAATGTAATTACTGCTGAAGTTGCCGGTGAAGCGCTGAAAATGCTTCAGCTTGATCAAAGAGGGCTTGATGAAATAGATCGCCGCCTCTTACTGGCGCTGGTAGAAAAGTTTGATGGAGGCCCGGTAGGGCTTGATACCCTGGCAACCTGCATCAGTGAAGAGCCGGAAACCTTAGAAGATGTTTATGAACCTTACCTGATGCAGCTCGGCCTGCTTAAAAGGACGGCCCGGGGAAGAACGGCAACCCGTGAGGCTTACCTTTACCTGAACTTGCATCCAAAAGTTGATCCGCAGCAGCAGCTCTGGTAAGCAGTTAAGGAGGCTAAAATGCCCAATATCGAAGCGTTTGGAAGGTTATTGCTCATAATAGGCGGATTGATTGCTTTTGTCGGCCTCTTGTTTTTCGTATTCGGCCGGCTGGGTTTGGGACGCCTTCCTGGTGATATTTTTATCCAAAGAGAAAACTTCACCTTTTATTTTCCTCTGGCAACCATGATCATAATCAGCATAGTTTTAACCCTGCTGCTCAATTTTTTTAGAAGGTAATATAACTGGAACTATACAAAGCCTCAAAAACAGCCCGATAAACTACAGCAAAAGTGGGTGCGATTGTGAATAAATGCCGCTTAAGCGACTATGATTATAATTTACCTGAAAAATTAATTGCCCAGAAGCCTTTAGAAATAAGAGATCAGTCCCGAATGCTGGTATTAAAGCGTGCTGAAGAACAAATCGATCACAGGGTTTTCAGCGAACTGCCTGTCTTTTTGAAACAAGGAGATCTTGTGGTGCTCAATAACACCAGGGTTATTCCGGCCCGGCTTCTTGGCCGGATTGCCGGCAAAACGGCTCAGGCAGAAATATTACTCTTACATAAACAGAATGATGCAAAATGGGTGGCCATGGTTAAGCCCGGCCGAAAATTAAAGCCGGGGGCTAGAGTGCTCTTTGAAGGCGCAGTTGAAGCCCTGGTGGAAGATTATTATAAAGAAGAGCTGCGCCTGATTAGCTTTAGCGCTGATCGGCCTATCGAAGAACTTCTACCAAAGCTCGGCAAAGTCCCGCTTCCTCCCTATATCAAAAAAGAGGTCGATTACCCAGAACAGTACCAGACTATTTATGCTGAAAAAGCGGGGTCGGCGGCCGCACCAACGGCCGGTTTTCATTTTACCGATGAAGTTTTCAAGGCGCTTGAGGCCAAAGGGATTGAAACTGCTTATATAACCCTGCATATTGGCCCCGGGACTTTTCAGCCTGTTAAAACAGAAGATATTAGAGAGCATAAAATGCACTCGGAATTTTACAGGATTGATAATAATACGGCAGAAACTATCAGCAAGGCCCGGAAAGAAAGAAGACGTGTTGTAGCTGTGGGAACTACTGTGTGCCGGGTGTTAGAAACTGTGGCCAGCGAAGCAGGCCTGGTTAAAGCGCAAGACGGCTGGACTGATCTGTATATTTATCCCGGTTTTAAGTTCCGCCTGGTGGAGGCGATGCTGACGAATTTTCATCTGCCCCGTTCGACCCTGTTGATGCTGATCAACGCCTTTGGCGGTTATGATCCGGTCATGAGGGCTTACCATGAGGCAGTGGAAAAGCAGTACCGCTTTTACAGTTTTGGTGATTGCATGCTGATCATTTAACTTAAAAGAATTGAGCTGCTATTAGATCAAGGCGGTTTTAGATAAATTGACACCTTAAGTTAGTTAAGATAACCTATAGAATGGATGAAAACCATGGTTGCTAAGTTTTCTGTAATGAGAAAGTGCGCTCAAACCGGGGCCAGGTTGGGCAGGCTTGAAACCGGGCCGAAAACAATAAAGACACCCTGTTTTATGCCGGTCGGCACTCAAGGTACGGTCAAAGCGGTTACTGTTCCTGAGCTGCAGGAGATGGGCACAGATCTAATCCTCGGCAACTGCTATCATCTTTTTTTGCGCCCCGGGGTGGAAATAATAGCCCGCCACGGGGGTTTGCACAGCTTTATAAATTGGCCGGGCGCTCTGCTTACCGACAGCGGTGGTTTTCAAATTTTCAGTCTGGGTGGGCTGCGAAAGATAGATGATAACGGTGTATCTTTTACGTCACACATTGATGGAAAGATACATTTCCTTACCCCGGAAAGGGTGACGCGGCTGCAAAATATTATTGGAGCTGATCTAGCCATGGTCCTTGATCAGTGTCCCCCTTATCCGGCTGAATATAATGAAGTAAAAACTGCAGTGAAAAGGACCGCATTGTGGGCCAGGCGTTGTAAACAGGCCCACCTAAGAGACGATCAGGCTCTGTTTGCTATAGTCCAGGGTGGGGTATATGAAGATTTACGCCGCCAATCGGCCAGACAGCTGGTAGAAATGAACTTTCCCGGTTATGCTATCGGGGGATTGAGCGTGGGAGAGCCTAAAGAATTGATGTATGCCGCCCTTGACAGTACTGTCCCTGAGCTGCCGGAGGACAAAATTCGCTACCTGATGGGAGTGGGTTCACCGGATGCTTTGCTGGAAGCAGTCAGGTATGGAGTTGATATATTTGATTCTGTTTTACCGACCAGGATTGCCCGTAACGGCAGGGTAATGACCTCCCGGGGCTATCTTTCTATCCGCAACAGCGTTTACGGTGCGGATTTAGATCCAATAGATGAAGACTGCAGCTGCCAGGTTTGCGCTAATTACAGCCGCGCCTATATCAGGCATTTGCTTAATGCCGGAGAAATATTGGGCTTAAGGTTAACTACCTATCATAATCTCTATTATCTGGACCGGTTTATGAGAGAGATTAGAGCTGCCCTGGCTGCAGATCGTTTTAAGCTTTATTATAAACAGATGAGTCCAAGACTCAAACAATTGTACGGAGGTGTTAAATAGTGGATTTTGAAGCTGTTGGACCATTTATACCCCTGGTCCTGTTATTCGTTGTCTTTTACTTTCTGTTGATCCGGCCTCAACAGAAGCAGCAAAAGACACGCAAAGAAATGTTAAGCAATTTGGAAAAAGGGGACCGGGTTGTGACCATCGGCGGCATTTACGGTTTGATTAAAGAGATTGACGATAATGCCATCTCTTTAAAAGTTACTGAGAATATAAACTTAAAATTTGCCCGCGCAGCCGTAGACAGAGTCCTGCAGGACGAAGAATAATAATAAGCTTAATTGGTTTAAAAGAAAGCACACTCCTTTTAGGCACCGGGCCGGTGTAAAGAAGGAGTGTGCTTTCTTAAATGCCTGCATCAAAGGCAGGGGGTAGAAGCATGAATTTAGTTAACCTGGCCCTGGAGAAAAAAATAAGTGAAGAGGGGCCTCTGGCCCGCAGAATGCGCCCCGAAAATCTGGATCAGTTTGCCGGCCAAAGCCATATTCTATCCAAAGGTAAGCCATTACATAATATTATAGCCTCAGATCGCCTGGTTTCCTTATTATTCTATGGCCCGCCTGGGAGCGGGAAAACCAGCCTGGCCAGGCTGATTGCTTCTAAAACTAAAGCTGATTTTACCCAGCTTAATGCTGTTGCTTCAGGGGTAAAAGATGTACGGGCAGTGATCGATCAAGCCAGGGAAAGCTGGTCTTTCTACGACCGGCGGACAATACTTTTTATCGATGAAATTCACCGCTTTAACAAAGCACAACAGGATGTTTTGCTGGCCGCTATTGAACAGGGTACGATTATATTTATCGGGGCAACTACCGAAAATCCTTTCTTTTACTTAACCGGACCGCTCCTCTCAAGGATCAGGCTGTTTGTTTTTGAAAGTTTGAGCAGCACGGATATTAAAGCATTGCTGGAGCAGGCACTTAAAGATAATGAGAAGGGGTTTGGTAGGTTAAAAATAACTATTACTGCAGAAGCCCTGCAATTCCTGGCCGAAAAATCCAGTGGTGATGCCAGGGTGGCCTTAAATATTTTAGAAATGGCGGTGATTTCATCTGGCAAACCAGAAGGTGAAATCAAAGTAACCTTAATAGATGCTGCTGAAGCAATGCAAAAACGGCTATATTCCTACGACCGCCAGGGAGACAATCATTACGATATGGCTTCAGCCCTGATTAAATCGATCCGCGGCTCCGATCCGGATGCCGCCCTTTACTGGATAGCCAGGATGATTAAAGGTGGAGAAGATCCCTTGTTTATTGCCAGGCGTTTAATTATTAGCGCTGCTGAAGATATTGGTAATGCCGATCCCTCTGCCCTGACCCTGGCTGTTTCTACCGCCCAGGCTGTTCAAATGATCGGCCTGCCTGAAGGTAAAATTCCCCTGGCCCAGACGGCAGTTTACCTGGCTGGAGCTCCCAAAAGCAATGCCGCTTACCTTGGCATTAATGAAGCCATGCAGCTCGTAGAAGATGAAAAAAACCAGCCTGTGCCCGGCCATTTGAAAGATAGCAGCTATAAAGGTGCAAAACGCCTGGGGCATGGTGAAGGTTACCTTTACCCGCATCATTATCCCGGGCATTATGTGGATCAGGAATACCTGCCGCCTGCTTTAGCCGGCAAAAAGCTCTACCGCCCAACTGAGCAAGGCCGGGAGAAAATGATTAAAGCTCACCTGGAAAAGCTAAAGAGAGCAAATAATAAGACGGGGCCGCAGAAAAAAAACCCAAATAAAGACCCTGAGCAGTAATTTAAGCCCTGTTAAAAGGAGCAGCCTTGGATTATCAATTTGAAAACAGCTTTTATATGACTCCTGTTCGAAAGGTTTCTTGCCGTTTTACAGTACAGGGCTCACGTTTTATAGGGACGATCAGGCCTGTTTCTTCAGAACAGGCTGCTCAGGAAGTGCTTTCTCAAATAAGCGGGGAGTTTCCAGGCGCCACCCATCATGCTTATGCTTTTCGTATTGGGATGGGCAGTTCATTAATTGAAAGATCTTCTGATGACGGAGAACCGGCCGGCTCTGCCGGGGCACCTATGCTCCAGGTTCTGCAAGGTAATAATATAGCGGACGCGATTGTTATCGGCACCCGTTACTTTGGCGGAACCAGGCTCGGCATCGGTGGGTTAACAAGGGCTTACCGGGATTGTGCTCGCCTGAGTATAGAAGAAGCAAACTTTTGCAAAAAAGAACCGGCAGAACTATATCATTTCGAGCTTCAATATGAGTATTTGGGTCCTTTAACCAGGCTAATTGAAAGCCTGGAAGGTAAAATCATGGCTGCCGACTATAAAGAATCAGTTACTCTTAAAGCCAAGATACCGGTGAGGCTTAATTCACAGCTGCTTGCAGGTTTTGAATCAATCTGCCGGGGGCAAGGGAACTGGTTTAAGCTTTAAGCAGGTTTTACTTATTTTTCAAGCGTTTAGCTTGCGTTTTGTTGACAGCCCTTCTTTAAAAAAGATATAATTGCCTTAATTCATTAGGGAGGTTTAAGGATGCAGTCCAGCACGATACGCGAAATATTTTTAGATTATTTTAGTTCAAAAGATCACCTGATAATGCCCAGTTTTTCATTAATTCCTCAGAGAGATCCGACCCTATTATTGATTGGTGCTGGGATGGCTCCGCTCAAACCCTTTTTTACAGGGGAGAAGAAACCACCTCACCCGCGAGTAGCCACCTGCCAGAAATGTGTGCGTACCCCGGATATTGAAAGAGTCGGCCATACCGGCCGCCACGCTACTTTTTTTGAGATGCTGGGTAATTTTTCATTCGGCGATTACTTTAAAGAAGGAGCAATTGAATGGGCCTGGGATCTGGTTTTAAACGGGTATCGTTTACCCGAAGATCGCCTATGGGTCAGCATCTACTATGAAGACGAAGAAGCCTTTAAAATATGGAATGAAAAGATTGGCGTTCCGGCTGACCGGATAAAAAGAATGGGTAAAGAAGATAATTTTTGGGAAATCGGACTCGGCCCCTGCGGCCCCTGTTCGGAAATCTACTATGATATGGGTGAAGAAGCCGGCTGTGATCGCCCCGATTGCAGTGTAGGCTGTGATTGCGATCGGTACCTGGAGATCTGGAATTTAGTTTTTACCCAGTTCAGCCGTGAAGCCTCTGGAGATTTAATTGAACTTAAACAGAAAAACATCGATACCGGAGCCGGTTTGGAGAGGTTAGCAATGGCTTTGCAGGGGGTACACTCTATCTATGAAATTGACATGGTCAAGCCTGTTTATGACCACTTTTATCACCTTATCGGTAGCTCCCGGCATGACCAGGAAGTGCCTTTACGGGTTATTACCGAACACAGCCGGGGCATTACCTTTATGATTGGTGACGGGGTTATCCCTTCCAATGAAGGGAGAGGTTATGTGTTAAGGCGTTTATTGCGCCGGGCGGTACGATTCGGTAAACTGCTGGGTATGGAGGGCAATATTATAACCGAAGCCGTGCCTCTAATTGTAGATACTATGGGCCCTACATATCCCGAATTAAAGGAACGTGAAGAATATATTAAACAAATTACCCGTCTTGAAGAGCAGCGCTTCCAGGAAACCCTGACCCAGGGTATGGATATCCTCGACGGCTATGTTAATCAGATCCGGGCTAAGGGCGATCAGACCCTGCCCGGTGATCTTGCTTTCAAACTTTATGACACTTACGGCTTCCCCCTGGATTTAACTGCGGAAATCTTAGAAGAGAAAGATATGACTGTAGACCGGGAAGGCTTTGATGAAAAACTGCATGAACAGCAGGCCCGTGCTCGCGCCGCAGCCAGAACAGGGGGCGGCGAAGAAGACACCAGGTACCGGCCGGCTGAAAAATTAACTACCACTTTCACCGGGTATGAAACCCTGGAGCAGGAAGCAAGCTTGCTTCTGATTCTGGTAGACGGACAGGCCCGCGATGAAGCGAAAAAAGATCAAACAGTAGAAGTAATTATTGATCATACTCCCTTTTATGCCGAGGCCGGAGGGCAAATTGGTGACACCGGGGTGATTGAAACTTCATCCGGCCGGATCAAAGTGGAGAATACCATCTTTACTCCTTTTGGCCAGATTGTACATCAGGGCCAGGTGGATGAAGGTTCGATTAAAGTTAAAGACAGCGTTATGGCCAGGGTTGATGATAGCCGCAGGCAGGGGATTTGCCGCAGCCATACCTCGACCCATTTGCTGCACCGCGCTTTACGCAATACCCTGGGCGAACATGTTAACCAGGCCGGTTCTCTCGTAGCGCCGGATCGCCTGCGTTTTGACTTTAATCATTTTTCTGCCCTCACAGCCGGAGAACTACAGGTTATAGAAGAAGAAGTCAATAAAATGGTGTTATCAAATGTGCCTGTCAGGGTTGAAATGACCACTTTAGAAAAAGCGGAAGAGCTTGGAGCTACGGCTATATTTACTGAAAAATACGAAGAAGATGCCGTGCGCATGGTATCGGCCGGTGCATATACCAGGGAATTATGTGGCGGAACCCATGTATCAGCAAGCGGTGAAATTGGCCTTTTTAAGATTATTGCCGAAGAAGGCATCGGCTCAGGGCTGCGCCGGATTGAAGCGATGGTCGGCTTTAACGCTTACCGGCGAACGCTAGAGCGGGACCGGCTTCTACAAAAAATTGCCGGAAATCTGCATACGTTTGAAGACCGCCTGGAGCAAAAATTTGATGAACATATAACCGGCTATAAAGCTCTTCAGAAGGCCTATAACGAGCTTAAACAGCGCCTTGCTGCGAACGAAGTAAAAACCCTGCTTTCAGAAGTTACAGATGTTGACGGGGTAAAAGTCCTCAGCGCCAGGGTTAGCGCCGATAACCAGGAAACACTGCGCATAGTGATGGATGAAGTTAAAAACCACCTTTCTTCAGTGGTTGTCGTTTTAGGAGCTGTCAGTGATGGGAAGGTTATCCTGGTCGCTTCGGTAACCAGCGATCTGGTCAGTCGGGGCATCCGAGCCGACCAGCTGTTAAAAGAGGTTGCCCGCCAGGTTGGTGGAGGCGGTGGAGGTAAGCCAGAACTGGCACAAGCGGGGGGTAAAGATCCACAGGCCCTTCCTGCAGCCCTTGAATCAGTAGAAGAATTGATTCACCGGCAGTTGAAAACTGCGAGCCAGTTATAATATACTGAATTACAGGAGGGAAACAATCGTGCCCGATAATAATCATGAAGAAACCGTCCTGTTTAAAGTAGACGGTGAAGAAGTTGATAATCAGGCCAGAAAAGTCCTAATCACCGTTTACCAGGCCTTAAAAGAAAAAGGCTATAATCCGCTTAATCAGCTGGTTGGTTACCTGCTCTCCGGTGACCCTGCATACATTACCAGTCATCATAATGCCCGCAGTATGATCAGGCAGGTGGAGCGGGATGAGCTGCTTGAGGAAATGGTTGGGGTTTATCTGGAGATGGCTGAAAAGAATAACCTTAAATAGGGATTGAAGTTATAAAATGCGGATTCTCGGTTTGGATCCCGGAGAGAAACGGATTGGAGTTGCGGTTACCGATCCCCTGGGCATTACTGCACAGGGGATTGATGTTATAACTTTTCAGAACCTTGATAGCGCTCTTTTAGAAATTAAAGTGATCTGTCAAAACTATCAGGTTGAAAAAATAGTGATTGGCAACCCGCTTAACATGAACGGAACCAGGGGGCCTGGTTCAATCAATGCGGGCCTTCTGGCAGAGCTGGTTGAGGAAAGATTAGAAGTGCCGGTTGAATTAATTGATGAAAGATTAACTTCAGTCAGCGCAGAAAGAACTTTGATTTCCGGTGGGGTAAGGCGCAAAAACCGCCGGAAGGTTAAAGATAAGCTCGCTGCGGTTCTGATTTTAGAAAACTACCTGGCTTCGCTCTAAAAGGTAAAAAGCAATTTTAGCGGGCCGGGAAAATGTTTGGAATGAGGTGATAAAATGAGTGACAATGGTGAAGAACGGACAGATATCTTAGTTCTGGTTGATGATGAAGGAAATGAACACGAATTTGCTCTGATCGACCGTTTTCAGGTTGATCTGTATGATTATGCGATTTTAGTACCTGTTTTATTTTATGAAGAAGAGGAAGATTATCTTGATTTTGAAGAAGATGCTTATATCTTCCGGATTGAACCGGGGGAAGATGAAGATTCCCTGGTCGAGGTTGATGATGAGGCCGAGTGGAACAAAGTTGCTGAACTGTGGGAAGAACGGGTCAGTACTCTAGAAAATATGAATGATGACGGTTTGTCTTAAAACAGTATCCAGAACAGAGCCTTTTGAAAGCCGGTGATCGGATCGTGTGCAGAAGGATATTTTTCGGTATGGTTATCCTGGTAATTTTACTGGTAGCGGCAGCTGCCGGATCCTACTATTACTATCTGCAGCTGCTCGATCCGGTAGCACCGGAAGCTACTGATCAATATACCCTGGTTGACATTCCTTCCGGAGCCAATACTGAAATTATCACTGCCATTCTTTATGATGAAGGGCTGATTCAAAATGAACTGGCTTTTAGAGTTTTTGTGCACCAGCACGATCTGGCTCAGGGCTTTATAGCAGGCCAGTATGAATTAAGCCCCGCAATGGATTTGGAACAAATTGTGCGCAAAATCCAATCCGGGGATGTTTATGTTGAAACAGTCTGGTTTACTATCCCTGAAGGCTACACCATCGAACAAATTGCTGGTACTTTGGAGCAGCAGGGTTTGATTCAGGGAGAACAGTTTCTAGAAATTGCCGCGCATCCTCCATCTGAGCTGAAAGAAAAACATGCATTTCTTCAGGAGCTGGATCATGCTGATATTAAATATGACCTGGAAGGCTACCTTTTCCCCGACACTTACGAGATCTATACTGATACCGGCCTCAATGACATTATAGAAATGATGCTTCGCCGCACTGATCAGATCATTAACCAGGAATACCGCCAGCGGATGGAGGAAAAAGGATTATCGCTGCATGAAATACTAACAATTGCTTCCCTTGTTGAAAGAGAAGCCCGGGTTGATCACGAACGCTCCCTAATCGCAGGGGTGATCTATAACCGCCTGGAAATTGATCAGCTGCTGCAGATAGATGCCACCATACAATATATTTTAGGCGAAACCAAAGAATTTCTGACCTACGATGACCTGGAGGTTGACTCTCCCTACAACACCTACCAGTATGCCGGGCTCCCTCCGGGCCCCATTGCCGCTCCGGGCGAAGCATCCATAAAAGCCGCTCTTTACCCCGAAGATTCAGACTACTATTTTTATAATTATAAATATGACGACAGTGGGGAACACTACTTTTCTCACAGCTACGAAGAACACCTTCAAAATGTGCGCCGGGCAGAAGAAAATCTTGACTAAACTTCCAATGGGTTAATATCCTCAAAAATACTAAACTATTGCCCTGTAATAGTAACAGTTCAGCTTAATTTCACTGCTCAAAGATAAGCAGAGCCGTGGGAGCAGTGTAAATGTGCCCTGTGGCTTCTTAAAGTAATGGTAAAAATGTTATCAAACCTTGCCTATAAAACAAAAAAATGCAATGTTATTAAAAATATATTGAGCTATGGTATTGAATTAATAGGAATTATAGGGTAATATTGTATTAAATATTATAATATTATTAAAAAGTAAGGATAATCATGGTTAAAGCAGATTATATAATAGCTAATCAACCAATCAG
>PWYU01000056.1 GCA_003567725.1 Syntrophomonadaceae bacterium
ACAATCCGGTTCAACGCCCGCACAATCCGGTTCAACGCCCGCACAATCCGGTTCTGCGCCCGGACAATCCGGTTCAACACCTGGACAATCCGGTTCTGCGCCCGGGCAAACCGATTAAACTAAACGGCCCTGAAAGGATAATGCAAAATTATCATGACCTTTTTTACAAGGAAAAACTTAAAAGGCCACAAAAAACAGGCAATATTTCTTTTTATAGCCCTTATAATACCAGTCATCACTTCCTGCAGCGAGCAGCCAGGTGATCAGCATGACAACCTGGATACACAAAACAGACAAGATGGGTGGGCTCAGCGATTGTCATCACAGGACACAGAAAGCCTTTCATTCAAACACTTAGATCAATGGATAATGGTTAAAGAAACTCATCGAGATAATATTACTTCCCTTCACCTGGAACGGCCTAATAATGATGAAGATACTATAAAACTGATTATAACCATCTTACCTATCGTTTTATATGAAGATGAGCTTTTGTTTGAGGCAAAAAAAATGCTCGAATCAAGCCTTCATAATATTCAATCCGTAGAAGTAAGGGAAAAATTAATATCAAACCTTAAATTAATTATTCTTGACTATATAGTTGGTGAAACAGGACAGATAAAGGTTCGGGCTGCCGGCTTCTCAAGCGGAGGGCGCTCTTATCTATTTACAATTTTAGCAAATGAAGACTCATTTTCTGATGCCACCATCGAACTTGAAATGATTCTTAGTTCCATAGATCTTGATTAAATTTTGAAATTAAATATTAAAAAGAACCCTCTAAAAGCGGCCAGATGGAATTAAAGTGGAATTGTTATAATATTAATAATGCAGATCAGTATAACACCCTGAAGCAAACGGGCCTCATACCTTTGCATCTCAATTGAAATCTAGAGTTTTTTAAAATGGGAGAGTTTAATGAAAACCAGGTTCTTTTTTTATATATTGGTGACAACTTTTCTCATCGGTAGTTTTATATTTGGTTTTTATATATGGCAGGAAACTTCTAGACCAAGTCTTACTGAAGCAGAATATAGCAAACTGAGTGAAGTAGCTCCTCTAGTTTTTGCAGGCGATAAAGATTTTCCACCCCTTTCTTATAAAGATGCTGAAGGGCAGTACAGTGGTTATGAAGCTGATTTGGTCGCTGCTCTGGAAGAATATCTTGACATCAAAATAGAATACACCCAGCTAACCTGGAACGATGCGTTAGAAGCCTTATCTTCAAGCGAAGCAACGGCAATTACCGGCATGCGTATTACTACTGAGAGAAATAATAAATACAACTTTACAAACCCATACTGGGAAACTTCTTACACTTTGGTTTATCATAAAGACAATAATCACGAAGAATTGTTAAACCGTGATCAGGTTGTAGTGGTTTTGCAAAGAGACTCAGCAGCTTACAATTTATTTTTAGATTATTATTACGATGAAAATATATCATTTATCCAGGCTGACCACCACAGCGACGCTTTGGATTTAATAATAAATGGCAAAGCCGAGCTATGGTTTGAAAAATACCAGGTGGTTCGTCATGAAGCTCATAATACTGGAATGCTTGATAATTTAAGCTTTTACACTCTTCCAGAAAGTGTTGGCCAATATGCAATTGCCCTTGGGCCTGAGTATTCCTCGCTGATCCCTATTTTCAATAAAGCACTACTGCACTTAGAGGAAGACCTTGTATTGTCTGAGCTCGATCAAAAGTGGTTTGGGTTGACTGATTACAGACCTGACGCAGCATCATTTGGGCTTACTATACCTGTAGTGCTTTACATACTATTCAGTCTTATGCTTATTGTTATTTTCTGGAACCGTTATTTACAGTTGAAAGTTGATCAAAAAACAGAAGAATTGAGCAATAGTGAAAAAAAATTTAAAGCGGCTTTTGAAAATTCACATGATGCTATTATTATAACTAATAATAAGGGTGATATCCTTGGTTGCAATCAAAGTGCAATTGATCTCTTCGGCTACGAGCATAAGCATGATTTGCTGTCTTTGAATTTTCTTGAACAATCACCCGAGAAGCAGCAAGACGGCAGTAACTCTTATCAACTCCTTTGCGAAATCATGAATTCAGTACATGAAAGTAGTAATTATTTTAAATTTGAATGGCAATTTACTCATAAAAACGGACACATCTTTATTACCGAGGTAACCTTAACAGCCTATCTCCTGGCCGGGGGAACTGTTCTTCAGGCCAATATTAACGATATAACCGAACGAAAAAAATTTCAAGAACAGCTTGAATACTTAAGCCTGCATGACCAATTAACCGGCATTTATAACCGCTACTGCTTTGAAAAAGAATTATTGAGATTAAAGAACAGCGACTCTTATCCTATCACTTTACTTTCGTGCGATATTGACGGTCTTAAACTGATAAATGATTCCCTTGGACATCAATTCGGCGATAAACTTCTGGTAAACTGTGCTACAATTATGCAGCAAGCATTGCGGGATTTTGATATACTAGCTCGGGTAGGCGGCGATGAATTTTGTGCCTTAATGCCAAATACCGACCCTAAAACCGCTGAAGAAATTACCCGAAAGATTAGAGCCAACCTTTCAGCTTACAATAAAGCAAATCCTAATTTGCCTCTTGGACTCTCAATAGGTCTGGCTTCAACTGAAAATGATGATACTTTGTTTAATGATTTATATAAAAAAGCCGATGACTTGATGTACCGTGACAAACTTTACCGCAGCACCAGTATTAAGAATAAATTAGTGCAAAGCCTATTGGCCGCCCTTGCAGAAAAGGATAATATCATAAGTGGCCATGCTCAGCGCCTTGAAGAGTTATGCCTTACAATTGGCGAAAAGGTTAACCTTACGTCAAGGCAGTTGACGGATTTAGCCCTTCTGGCTAAAGTACACGATCTAGGCAAGGTAGGGGTTACAGATCAAATCCTTTATAAACCAGGAAAACTTATCGATAGTGAATGGACAGTAATAAAACAACATTCCGAAAAAGGCTATCGCATTGCCATGTCATCACCGGATCTAACCGGTGTAGCTGATTTAATCTTAAAACACCATGAAAGATGGGACGGTGATGGTTATCCCATCGGACTGACAGCTGAGGATATCCCCATAGAATGTCGTATTATGGCAATTGTTGATGCTTATGATGTCATGATTAATAAACGGCCTTACGCAAAGATAAATAGCAAACAGGAAGCCCTGAATGAAATAAAAACTATGTCTGGATCACAGTTTGATCCAAATCTTGTAGAAGTATTTCTTTCTATCTTTAATGATGAAGCCAGTTAATGCATACACCAATGCTAACAAATCATCAGGTGCCGAAAATCCTTTCAAAAATAACAAAGATCTAGATTGGTCTTTAAATAATATAATGATAAATGAAAAGGGCAGGTGCTTTCGCTGCGCAAATCAATAGCGCCAGGCCAGGGGATTGATGATGGTACACTGGTAAATAGATGGATTTTTCCTATGCTGCAGCACAGGTAGGCGAAGCAATCGCTGAAACTTACATGATGGAGGATATCTTTTACCTTAAACCTTGGCTTAATGAAGGGGAGTTTCTCAGTTGGCGATGATATCATGTATATCCTTATCGGAGGCGAAATCAGACCACGGGTTATAGATGCTCTTCAATCTCTGATTGGAATGATTAAGACCGAATGTGTTACAGAAATAGAGCATGGCCAGGAAAAACCTTCAAACAAAAGATTTTAACCTGCTTCTAATCATATAACTGAATCATCTTTTGCTGCAGTAAGCGGCTTGAAATAGTTATGATATTAAATAAATTCCTTCAACAAAAAATAAGTAATTCTATCCCCGCTACTTTGACTATAATTATAGTTTCAAACCATTTTCATTCAGCTTATTAAAACCGTTAACCGGATTTTTCTTCAATGCTTTTTTGGACCTTTTCCAGATAGTGATCGATATTGAATTTAGATCTGCTTCCTTTGTAGCTCATATAGCGGACTTTGCCGAAGATAGACCTCTCACCCCAGGCCCGGTCGTGCACACCGCCAATACTCCAGGCTATACCGCTGTAACCATTGGGATCACGCCCGTCCAGGGAATATTTATCATTAAGATAGATGGCAAATTTCTGAGCTTGCCCGGGCGATTCCGTCCATTCCAGGATTTTTTTGGCCCAGTACATGCGCATGTAACCGTGCATCTTACCGGTTATGGCCATTTCATTTTGGGCGGCGTTCCAGAGTCGATCATGGGTGCTGGCTTCTTCGAAAACCGGCAAGGTATAGAGGTATTCCCGGGAGTCTTTTCTGTGCAAATCCAGACTCTCCCGGGCCCAGCGCGGAAAACCGGCTGTACTGTCATAGGTTTGATTATAGAAACAGTAGTTGTCGGATAGTTCCCGGCGCACCACCAGTTCTTCAAGAAAAGCCTCCTTTGATTCCATAACCAGATGATCATTTTTTTTAGCGCCAGCCTTATTGACCTCATAGGCAAGCCTTTGGGGCGATAGCTGTCCAAAATGCAGATAGCAAGATAGTTTTGATTGTCCGTTTTTTGAAGGATCATTTCGATCCCGGTCATAAAACGCTATTTTAGAAGAGAGAAAGTGCTGCATTGCCTTCCTGGCAGCAGCTTCACCAGGTTTGAATCGCAGTACTTCAGGTACAGATCGATCAACGGTAAGCAGCTTTTCTGCAGCCTGCCAGTCTGTTAAAGAAAGCTCCTCTTTCTTGTTTTTCTCTTGATTATGCAGATCTAAGTAAGAGTAGGGATGAGATACCGGCTCCGGGATGTCAGTCAAATATTTCTGCAGCTGTCTTTTTATTTTGGGCCGGAAGGTATAGGCGGCATACTCCTGCTTATCAGAAGCCAGGCGGCAGGGCACAATGTTGTGAGCATCAACCTCATAAAAAGCCAGCGGCAGTTTTTCGGCCACCGCAGTTTTCCAGCCGCTGTTGATGCGCAGGGGAGAAAAATCGGTTACCAGGGCCCCGGCCTGCTTTTTTCGGCAAAAATTGGTTACTTCGAAAGCCGGCTCTCCTTTAAGCAAAATAAAGGTGATGCCCAGTTCGAAAAGGTCTTTTTCTAATTCTGCAAGCCCTTTTAACATAAAACGATACTGGCGCAGGGTAGCTCCCAAAAATTCAGGGACCAGGCAAATTATTACGGCCAGAGGTTGTTTTCTCTCAAGAGCCAGTTTTTGGGCATATAAAAGGGCCCAGTTATCTCGAACCCGCTGATCGCGGCTCATCCAGTAAAATACCGGTCCCTGGTTCACCGGTTCGTGATTGAGCTTATAAATCCGGCTGTTATCGATTTCAAAGCCCATAATTTTCCCTCGCTTATAATAAGCATAATGGCCGGAAACTGGCTTGAGGCGTAATGTTGAAGGGTTTAAAAACTTCGATTACCTGCTGCTATGCTGGCAATTTTTATGCCGTCAATTATATACAAGCGCACCTTATGAAATCTTTTAAGGGGCTTTTAATACCTCTACCCTAACTTCAGCCAGGCCCTGCTGCTTCATGCCCAGCTCCTGGGCCGCCTTTTTGGAAAGGTCTATGATTCTTCTATCACCTGTAAATGGTCCGCGGTTGTTAATTCTTACTACAACCGAGCGCTTATTGCAAAGATTGGTCACCCTCACAACTGAATCAAAGGGAAGGTGCCGGTGAGCAGCGGTGAGTGAATACATATCGTAAGTTTCGCCACTGGCAGTAGGCCCGTCGTGAAAATTGGCACCATACCAGGAGGCAATCCCTTCCTGGATCCCATCCTCAGCCCAGGTTTCAAAGTGATCGTCACCGGATATGAGATAAGCGGCAACGGGTTTTTTTATCTCCAGTTCCTGCCAGATGAGGCCGGATTCATCACAGTCACTCCTTTTAGTGAAAAGCTCATCAAGCGCTTTTTTATCTCTTTCGCTTTGCATTACTGCGCCAACAAAAGGAGCTGGAGCCTCATTGCGAAAGGCTTCAAGGGTTTTAATCCCGCTACTGCCCAGGTCAATCAGTAACAGGAAAAATAGGATTATGCTTAAATTGAATATGATTAACTTAATAAACAAATGCAATCAAGTCCTTTTCAAGGCAGTGTTGCTGCTGTTCTTTTTTTAGACTATAATTTATGATTTGTCAAATCATAAACAAAAGCTTTTTTAAAACGTTCCGCTATCGCAGGCTCATGATTTCCTGCAGTGGCTCCCTCAATTCTATAGGAATAGCCGCTATTTTTGTATTACGGTCACCAAGCAGCGTTTTGCCAACTATAATCAGGGCTTTACTCCAAAGTTTGCCCGGCGTTGACTGCGGTGCTTTTTGATTCCAGAAGTATCCATCGCCAGCCATTTTGCCAAATTTGCGGCTTACGGCACTTAAATGGGCCGTCCCCCCTCTTTCCAAGAGATAAAGCAGTAAATCACGTTCTGCCTGGCTTAATCTTCCCACTAAATCATGCAGGTTTTCAATGACGGTTAAATAAGAAAGAATTTCATACTCTCTTTCCGGACGGAAGCGCTTTGCATCAAGGCCGAGCACTGCACAAATACTGAGCAGCCATTCATCGGGCATATTATTCAAACCCTGCTTTAAGCCTGCATTGGAGGAAAACTCCTGCGCTTCCACTTCTTCGCGCAGTTTATCTTCAAAATTTTTTTCTGACAAAGCCTTCTTACTTTTTTTTAATAATGTTTTTGCTTCACGCAGTATCAATTCCGCTTTTTCACGTGTAGCCGCACTTATCTCATAATGTTCCATGCTGTTTATATATTTGATAGCATCTTTGTAATTACCTGTTTCCAGATTGATTTCGGCCAGGTTAATATCTACTACGGAATTACAGGGGAATACAGTATTTAAAGTTTCAAATAGGTTTATAGCCAGCTCCCAGTTCTCATTAGTCCGGTAAAGGTTACCCAAAATCATCATGGCCCGGGGGTAATAATTGCCTTTTTGGAAATAAGGTTCAAGAACGCTTATGGCTTGATCAACCTTTCCCTGATCTCTTAAAAGAATAGCATCATTACAAACTCTTTCCATGGCCGGATTATGTTTAAGGTGGGGGTTAGAACAATAGAGAGCGATCATTTCTTTACGCCCGTTGAGTATAATCGGTATTGCGTCGCCTTCTTTAAACACCCCTCTCTCGGTTAGGGTTGAAGCAACAGTTAACTTAAACTTCTCTGGCAGGTTAGGAGACTGCAGGATCTGGAGACCCAATATTTTGCCCCAGTCGCAGCCGTAATTTACCAAAAGTTTGAAAGCGTCATCTCTTTGTTTTTCAGGGGCTTTTTCATCAAAAGCAATATCAAGCAAAATAATCCGGATATGGCCATTTGCAAAAATCTCTTCCTGCTTTTTGCGGTTGATTCCGGATTCATATAAAGATTCTTTTACTTCATCCCAGCTGGGTGGAATATAGTGGAGTTCAAAGTGGGGTATAACCCGCCTTCCCATCAAAAAGGCAATTCTTTGCAGCGGTACAGTAAAATTACCGATCTTGTTTAAAGGCTCCCAGGTAAAAGCGGCCTCCTTATAGCGTTTCAGGTTAAAGTAAGCCACGCCGGCTTTATAACGATTTTCCCAGTTAACATGGTATTGCTCGAAGCGACGGTAGAGGTCTAAAACCTGCCGGTGATCTTTAAGATCGCCTGCCGCCCGCATAATATGCACCGTATATTCATACCATGCCTCAGGATTGATGTTCATTTCCTCCAGGCAGCCCAGACCGTTTTCAAAAACAATTATAGACCGGTTTAGATATTCCTTTGCCTCTTTCTGTTTGTCTTTAAGGGCCAGGAGCTGCGCGGCAAAAGCATAGCTAAAAGGATTGCCCTGCGGCGGATTTGAGTTGAGCAGCCCAGCTAAAGCTTCCAAAGCTGCTTCATCTTTACTGCCGGCATGCAAAGCCAAAGCCAAATTATTTAAGGCTATTATACTATCTTTCTCATCTGCCTCTTCTACTGCCCGGCGAAAAGTTATTTCCGCCTTTTCATATTTCTGTTCATCCATCATTTCTAAACCTTGATCCATCAACCTGGAATATTCTTCGGTGCTCAACTGCAAACCCCTTTCGCTGATCATTTCTAATATATTGTTTAATAACAAAAACATTGCTTATATCATAAAGCATATTCGATCAATTTGGTAGCATCAAAAGCGGTTTGTTTTTAGCAAAACTTAAACAGCCTGAACTAAAATACTGATGGTCATTAAAACCACGGTAATTGATATAGTTTTCTGGCAATGATATAGTATAAACAAGTTAGCATTTGAAGACAAAACCTTTTAGGAGGACATATCTGCATTGAGTGATAATTTTCAGTGTCTCAGGGAAAACATGGTGAATACCCAGATAAAAGCCCGGGGTGTTAATGATAAAAAAGTCCTCGCAGCTTTTCACCGGGTGCCGCGACACATGTTCGTAGGACCGGACCAAGAACTCCAGGCCTATGAAGATCATCCCCTGCCGATTGAACATGATCAGACTATTTCACAGCCATTCATTGTCGCCCTTATGACTGAAGCCTTAAAACTGACAGGAGAAGAAATAGTCTTAGAAATCGGCACCGGCTCAGGCTATCAAACCGCAATATTAGCAGAAATAGCGGGGCATGTTTATACCATTGAGCGTTTTGAGAAGCTCTCACGCTCCGCATCTATATTGCTTGATAAACTCGGTTATAACAATATTAGCTACAGGGTTGGTGATGGCACTAAAGGATGGCCGGAAGAGGCTCCCTTCGAAGGTATCCTGGTCGCGGCAGCCACAGCTGATATTCCACCCGCTTTAATGGACCAGCTGGCACCCAACAGCAGGCTGGTCATACCTGTCGGCGATTCAAGATCCCAGGACCTGCTGATTGTTAGCAAGGATGACCGGGGCAACCTGGATAGAGAAAGCCTTGGCGGCTGCAGATTCCTACCCCTGGTGGAAGATAAAGAACGCTGATTAACCTGTTTTATGCGGTTTAAAAGATCTATTAGATGATCGGACCGGTTTATTCCAACATGACCGAATACCTGCTTGAGGATCTGGTTTACTGTCTGCAGCAAAAGCACAGGCAGGATTCCCATCCACTGGATCCGTTCAAAATAATGGTTCCCAATCGCAACCTTTTAACCTGGACCCGGTTATAAGTGACTTCCCCTCATCAAAGCATCCGTACCCTGTTAAGGCATAGGGCTTACCTGCGTGATTAGATGGATTTAATCAGCAGCCAGCCCCTGAGCATTTTGCATTTTACTGACATGATCAAAAATGAATTACTCCTGGACTTAATATTTCGCCGGAAATCATTCCATGGGCTTTCTTTATGTGGGCTATAAATTACGGCTGGCCGTCGCACAAATAAACCCATCAGCAAAGCTGACGGGTTTATTATTCCTTGATGTAAATAATTTAAGACCGTGCAGTTGATATGATAATTTCCGATATTTTAAAGCGGCCTTGGATTTATTGCTTTTTAACGCCCTTGATATTCTGGAGGCCTTCCCGGGGGGGCCTGCAGTCCAGCCAGGGCATCTTCAGTGGAAAAGATCTCCTGTAAACGGTTTAATTCAAGCTCAATGGCCTGGCTGGTATCAGCCTTTATCTGGGCATCAATCAGCTCATCGGCCTTCTTAAGGGCCAGGGGAGCCTTTTTAGAAACAATGCGGGCTGTTTTGGCGGCAAGCTCTTGATCAACTCCCTGCGGCGGTTCTCCTTTTAAGAGGCGTTTAACATTTTCTTTTGAACAGGCCTCTTTAAGCTGACTGTATTCTGCCGGTATGTCCCTGTTGCGGTACTTATCAAGCCCTCCAACTTCAATTAACTCTGCCAATGTCTCTTCTACCTCCTGAAGATCAACCAGCCTGGTAATTATACCCAGCGCTAAAGCATCCCGGGCCCGCAATGCCTTGCCGGTGAAAACATAATACTTGGCCAGCTCAGGGCCAAGGTGCCTGGCCAGGCGGTACATTCCTCCCAGTCCGGGATAAATGCCGATACCGGTTTCGGGAAAACCTAGAGAACCATCTTTAGTAGCAACTATAGCCTGGCAGGCCAGGGCCAGCTCGCTTCCTCCTCCAAGAGACAATCCATCCAACAAAGCCACAGTTGGTTTGGGTGATTCTTCGATTTCTTTTAGCAGTTCATGCCCCTGGCGGGTAAATTCATAGATGTCTTCGAAATTATCGGCCTTAATGTTTTTCACAAAAAATCCGATATCTGCACCGGCGACGAATTCTTTGCCGGCAGTTTTGAAAACAATTCCCTTAACATCAGGATTATTAACTGATCTTTTAAATTCATGGGCCAACTGATCCACCACTTGCGGATTCAAGGCATTCATAGCTTCAGGCCTGTTAATGGTAATATAAGCCAGGCCGTCTTTTAGCTCTACGTCCACATACTTAAATATAAAAGGCTCTTTCTTTTGATACTGCGTTTTTAACAGGCCGGATATTTTGAAGTCAGAGTGCCGTTCACTCATTTCGCTGACAATACGGTAAGCTTGATCTATGCCGATGCGGTTTGCCAGTTCAAAAGGACCAAAACGCCAGCGTAAACCGATTTTTGCGCCCCTATCGGTATCTTCAATTGTTGCAACTTCTTCTTCAACCAGATCAGAAGCAACCCCAATGGCAGTTGCATATAGACGATCTGTGATGAGCTGCAGTTTTGATTCGTCTACTTCACCGCTCAAATCCCAGTTTTCTTTAGCCTCAAATTGTTTTTTTAGTAATTCCGGTGCATCATAAAAAGGCCCTATTTCTTTACCAAGAACCACCGCGGAGTGATAAGCGATGGGTACTCCGGTAACATTGATCAACTCAAAGGGTCCCATACCGATTTTAAATGCTTTTTTTGCCGCTTCTTCAATGGTGGGGATATTGGCTGTGCCCTCTTCTAAAATACGTATCGCTTCCACATACCAGGGAATAAAAAACCGGTTAACGGCAAAGCCTGGAGAATCTTTAACTACAATAGCTGTCTTGCCGTGGAGTTTACTGACCAGGAGCGCTTTTTGCAGAGTTTCCTGACTGGTCCCTTCATGGCATACTATTTCAAGGAGCCGGTTCATAGCGGGATGGTAAAAATAGTGCATCCCAATAACCCGGTCCCGGTAATTGGTATACCTGGCCAGATCGAGGACCCTGAAGCTGGAAGTGTTAGTGGCCAAAACCGTGTCCGGGGGACAGATACCATCAAGTGAACTGAAAACCTCTCCTTTCACAGTTTCATTTTCAAAGACTGCTTCCAACACCAGGTTCCGATCAGCCAGATCATCCAGGCTGGTAGAACCTTTAATCCTGGATAGAATCTTTTCAACCTGATCCGCAGTAAATATTTTACGCTCTATCCCCTGCTGCAAAGTCTGCTTAATGTTCTTCATGCCTTTTTGTAAATATTCATCTGCAATGTCAACCAGAACCACATCCAGGCCTTCCTGGGCCATTTTCTGAGCAACTCCACTGCCCATATTGCCGGCGCCTACGATCCCTACTTTAAAAACATCTCCCATTATTAACCTCCTCATAATGATATTCATCCCAGGTGCTTTAAGCTTGAAAATTAAAGTCAAACAGTACATCGATCAGGAACATCACCCTGATATCCCCTGATAAAAACAGAATGTTGGAATTATATGATATTTCTACATTGCCGGAAAAATACCTGCCATATCAAATCAACCTTTTTGATTATTTCGTGAGATCTCTTAAAAAAGCCGACCTTAAAGAAAAAGAGTAAAGCAGAATTTAAAAGAAGCAGGACTCAGCGCTAAATGGATTCCTATTTAGTTATGATCAGGTAACTACGCAGCCTATTGTCTTTGTTGAATGATAAGCGGCGCCACGGGGACGGTTCGAACGTCCCTTAAAGCATAGCTTTAAGGCCGAAGGGGAAACGGTGCAACCGTCCCCTGTGGCTTAGCGGGATAGGCCTGAGTAGTTACATGATTAGCATAGTTATTTATTTTGATCAGATGCTATTCCCTGGCCAGGTTCTCCATTTTTTCCAGGTAGAACAGGGCCTGAAATTGTCTCATCTTGATGTCTTCAACGAGCTGATCTTTTTCCGGCCCTTCTGGCATAGTATTCTTTTTTCGCTTCAAACTGGCAATATGATCAGACAATTCCCTGACTTCTTTGTTCAATCTTAACAGCTCATCATTTTGACTGGTCATTGCAGATCTACCTGCCTGAAAAGGGTTTTATTTGCCTGCTGTTATTTTCTTTTTAAGATGAACTTATCCTTCTGCGCCAACAATAATGGCTTAGATTATTTAAAACAGCTTGTGGCAAAGAAGATTATTAAGGAAGGATTTAGCAAAGCTTATAAGGAAATAAAGCCGGCACTTTCATCAAAACGTAAAACTTAAAATAGATTCTGCCTGATCAAAATAAAAAAAGTGCACCGGAGGTAAAAAAGCGAGAGCCGGTTACAGCTGCTTTTTTTTAAGCAGCTTCAACATTGCCAGGGCTTTGCGGGCATCCTGGGAATTAATATTATTTTCTCCCAAAACTTCTGTTTCCCGGCCGTCTGCCGATTTGTTTATATCAATCACCTTTGACTGGGAGCTGTTCAGGGTTACCGGTTCAGCCTGCACTCCTTCAAAACAAAGCCCTACAGCAGGTATCTTTAAGCTTGACAGCTGTTCCAGTAAAAGGTTGAAATCTAGATGACTGTTACCCCAGCTGTCCATGGAAACCAGGACCCCATCAGGCTTTAGAGCGCTCACCCATGTCCCAAGACGCCGGATAACAAATTCTTTACTTTCATAGTTAGCCGCTATTCCTGCTACAATCACCCCGGCCGGCCGGCAATCGTTATCTTCGCCGAGCAGTTCCATAAGAGGGTCTTTGAAATGATGTTTCGTTGTTTCCTTGGTCGATGGCCCTATGCCCATAATTTATAATCCCTCCCAGTTAATCATCAATCAGGATAGCTCTTTTTAAACCAGGCTTAAACATACTCCATTGCAGTGCGGAAGCGATTTATGTCAGGGCCCGCAGCGCCCCGTCGCGATATTCG
Source organism: Syntrophomonadaceae bacterium (assembly GCA_003567725.1). Lineage (GTDB taxonomy): Bacteria > Bacillota > Dethiobacteria > DTU022 > DTU022 > B1SED10-74M. Next base: position 12,985 of record PWYU01000056.1, read on the forward strand.
TTTGGGGTCAAAAATACTGGCATATTGCCAAGATCGATAATTGAACGGCTGCCTGCTACACCACAAGGTTCTTTGGGCAAAACCAGAAAATCGTGCATTGCGCCCTGGCCGGGCAGTAACTTTATCAGCAAAACATCTGTTTTACCGGGCTCTAATTGATCTTCATAAACATGCTTTTCTGTATAAGCCTGACTATCCCTGTTTTTTAATTGATCCCGGATAGTTTGCAGGTAAGAATCCGCTGCCCTGTGAGCAGCCATAATCCCCTGCCGCTTATATACAGCGCCTTCTTTTAAGGTTACCTGGACCAGGATGATGCGATCGCTCTTTGCGGGGGTGCCGGCGCGATCAGTAAGCATTTTTTCGCTCAACAAGCCGGCTGAACTGCCGATTTGAGCCGGCGGTTTCCCGCTGGTATCGGCCAGGGTTAAAACTGCGCAAACCCCGGTCAGGACATGGGTAATGCCTTCTCCCAGGTTTCCCAGAGCTTTACAGGCAATAGGAATTACATCTAAAACAGCGGGAACGTCCTTTTGGAGCTGACCGGGGTTTAAAATGCCAACTTCTATATTGCTAACCAGAGGCTGATCAGAAATGTAACGGGATAAATGCTTTTCCTGGAGATCTAAAGTGCTGCCTTTAAATGCAGTTTCTTGCGCCAATGTTAATTTTTCGATGTGATAAGCTTTGATCACCAGGCGTTTAGATAAAGCCTCTGCTTTTAATACCATAGTTTAAGATGCTTCCTCTCCTTCAATGTAACGGTAAGGCAGGGCAACAATGCTTACCGGACTGTCAATTACCATTAATTGCCTTAAAGTATCGCGCAGGACATTTCTTTGCTTTTCATAATTATTTGGTTCACCCAGATTGGCTCCCATAGGCACCAGAGGTGCAACGGCGCGAGGGGTGCCATAATGCCGGGCAATAGGGGGAAGAGCAGCTATCAGGATGGTGGGAATCCCTGCAGATTCAATCGCTCTCTGCACAATCACGGCAGAGCGGTGGCAGGTTCCTCAGCCGGCTGTTAAGACTACGGCGTCGACACCGTCATTTTTCAAGATCTCTACAATCGCCGGTCCGGTTTCCTCTTTTAGCTTGACCTGATCGCCTCCGCCGCCCATAAAGCCGAAATGGGTGTTTGCAGCTGCATTTATCAGTCCTTCTTCCACCATCTCCTGCAGGCGGTCCAGAGGGAACATGCAGTTAATATCTTTGTTGGCATCGGCATTGTCATAACCCCCGTGAGTCACCATTAATTCTGAGGTAGGAGTGTCGTTTGGTATTTCACGGAAGGTATGATCACCGGCCAAATTAAATTTTTTATCCTGCTTACGATGCACACCAGCCGCTGTTACCATGGCTACTGTCATATCCTGCAGGTCTTTTTCTACCTGTACCCAGACCGGTTCCGGTGACAGAGGAACGTTTATTTCTGATTGCAGGCCTTTAACAATTGTCATTTCAGTCATCATAATACCTCCTTTTAGTTGATTTTAGGTTTAAGCCTTTTCCCCTTTACGGGAAGGCAAGATAGTCTCATTGGGAACGGTTTCGATATCTCTGCCGGTTTGCGACTTGATTAAATCAAGGTTGTTCTCTTTAACATTCCGGTTATAAGAACTTTCAGGGGCCTTGATTTCTTCACCGGCCATTACCGCTTTCAACATTGCTACCGCCCTTACCGCATCTTCAGGGCAGAGGGTATTATTGGACAGGATTTCGTTTTCAATACCTTCTTCTGATTTGTTCAGCTCAATCATGTTTTTCATGTATTGATTTCCCATGACCAGGGCTCCCTGCACAGCAGAAAAAGTAAGACCTACTACCGGGATGCCGCGAATGCCCATCTGGTTATGGTGAAGGGAAAAATCAATATGGTTATTGCCAAAGCCTTCAGTTCCGATAAAGACACCGTCAACATCCATAGCTTCCACCATCATTCCGAGCCTTTCAGAAACAAAATACTTCTCAGAGTTTAAGTGGGGCGATCCGACAAAAACAACGCCTGCCAGATCCAGTTCTTCGTCCTTAAGGACTTCTAAAATAAGCGGCTCTCGCCAGTAATGCCTGGTGTTTTCCTTCGAAGCCGGTCCCACGCAGGTTAAAGCGTGCACTCCACCGTCAAGCGCTTCCAGGGGATTTAATACCACCGGCAGATTACCAAGGTCGATAATGGAAGTGCTGTCTTCTATCCCTCCGGGTTCGGCAGGTAATACAGCATTATCATGCATAGCTCCCTGTCCCATGATTTCTTTTACTACCAGCACCTTCTTTTTATGGGGCCTTCTTTTGTAAATCAGCTCTTCTTCACGGCCAAACATACTTTCATCAGCATTTTTAAGAGCCTGTCTAATCTCCTGGGTAATATAATCGGTGACTTCATGAGCGGCCACCGGGCCCAGTCTTTCCATGTTCATTTTAGCCTTGATAACGGCTTCAGTTTTGATAATTATGTCACCTTTATCAGGAGCTCCCGGCCTACCCCACATGATCGTTTCTTCCGGCTGGCCCTCAGTAGAACCGAACTCGCCGATCTGTACACCTTCAGCATCGGTGCCGGTAACCATAACTACCACTCCATCCAGAGCCCTGGTAATTCCTACTCCAAGCGGATTGTTTTCCTCTTTAGTAGCTACCGGCTGAACATCAAGAATGGTCTCGCTGTACTTTTTATAGCTCTCCGGGGCAACCAGATCGAGCTTCAGTGAAACAACCAGGTCATTTTGAGCAGCCGCTTCTTCAATAATGCTTTCTCGTATATAAAGGGTCTTATTTTCAATCTTGGTCTCAGGTCCAAGTTCAATGTTTTCGATGGGGTAGTATTTACGAATAAGTTTCCGCTCTTCAACAGCTCTTTTTTCTAAAGCTTCGCTCTCCGCTTGAGCGGACTCTTTGCTGATTGCGGGGGCCTGTTCTCCAACCTGGACCGGATGAGCCTGTACCGCTGCTGTACCTATCGGAATTTCTAAATAAATATCTTCGCCTTTACCTATCTTGATTTTCACACTACCTGCAGAAGAAGCCACCTGGGGATAAGCGCTCTGAATGGCAGTTTCTTCTTGATCGGTTTGTTCCGGGCTTACTGCCTGGGCCGGCTCCGGTGAAACAACCTGCTCTTTGACTAAATCAGGGGTCAGGGGAGCAAGAGCGTCAACAGTTTGGTTTAAAGTATTCCCCATAGCCTGTTCGATAGTCAGGCAGTTATCAGGGATAGTTAGCAAGCCGGAGTCAATCAAGTCTGGCAAAATAGCCGGCTCTTCCAAGCTGGCTGCATCAATTACCGTACCCTGTTCCTTACGGCAGCACAGCACCGCCGGTTCATCTTTATAGCGTTTTGCATCTTCAGGCGTAATGGACACAAACAACACCTACCTTTTCATAATAATCTTCATTCTATCTATTTTGTTTTTCGAACCAATCGATTTCCAGCGGCTCTCATTATGTGGTCCGTACTGTGGTAAACCGGAACTCCTACACGAGGAGCTACATCAACGATGGTATTAGTTCATTCGTCACATGAGCCGGTTAGCAGGGCATCAACTCCTTTTTTCTTGAACTCCATTACCGTTTCTGCCTGGCCCGGGCAAATTCCGGGTTTATTACAGCGAAAACGTCCGTTAACTTCTTCCATCCTTTTGCATTTTGCGGTAATTATTTCTTCAGCGCCCATTTCCCGGGCAATATCTTGCAGCCTTTCTTCCTGAGCTCCACATTCGCAAGCCAGGACCCCCATCTTTTTTCGTCCCCCGGGGAAAGGCATTCCTACCATGATACCGCCCGTGGTTTTTGTGATTGGTGAAGAAAATGTTGCCGTCTTGCCAGTGAAAGGTCCCCCGATAATTATTTCTCCATGCGGTTCTTCAAATCCACCGGACGCTTCGATAAAATGGCCAATTGGGGTGCCGAGAGGGACATCCATATAAGGTTTGCCTTTGGGGGTGTCCTTGACCCGCCCAGCCACGGTTATATCTTTGTCAATAAAGGGTTTCCGAAGCTCAATTGCTTCAACGATCCGCTTAATAGTTTCTACATTTTGGATTAACAGCCCGCTTTCCGTGGGCAATTCTCCTGGTGCCAGTTCCAGTCCCACCAGTTCCCGCACAATTACCCTTTCATCTCCGGCAGGATAGCGATCAGGCAGCAATTTTATCCGGATTCTTTTTTCCTGCGAGCAGAGGTTTAGTAAATCCCGGGCTACCGCTTTGTTTTTTTCTTTTAAAACAATTAGCGCTATAGGGGCACCGGTCATTTCCTGCAGATATTTCAGACCGCGGATTAAGACATCTGGACGGGTTTGCATAAATTTTATATTATGCTGAAGCATAGGCTCGCATTCCGTGCCGTTGGCAATGATTATTTTAGGGTTTTTAAGAGATTTAATCTTCACGGCGGTGGGAAAACCGGCCCCACCTGCTCCAACAATACCCGCTTCCCTGATTGCTTCAAAATAATCGGAAGGTTCATCAAAAGGTATAAAAGAATTACTTTGCCTTTCTTCCCCCGCGACTACTATACTTTCACCCGTAATATTTTCTACTGTTCCCGATACACTGGCGTGAATATTTGCTCCCAGGACGTTTGGTTCGGCTAAAAGCTGGCCCCTGCTGACCCGGTCACCGCAAGAAACGACAGCAATAGCCGGAGCTCCCACATGCTGCTGCAGGAGGTAATGTATTTTCATGATGGTTTTTTCCTCCTTTATCATAATATTACAGTTTAGCTTAATCTTCTATAATATTGATGCCGGGCCTCATACCCGGCTTCGAACTGACCGGTTTTGTGACCGGTTCTGCTTAATTAAGTTGATATAATAATAAACATTAATAATATATTTGCCAATCATTATTAGATTTATTCTGCAAAAGATTTCTAGATTCCTTTAAAATGGTACTTAAAAAAAACTTTATTATAAGCAGGGCTAATTGATAAATAGGATCAGAAACTCCTGGCACTGAATAAACTATATGAAGAAACAGCGCCCCTGTTGTTTCAGTGAGGCAAAGCAGCAGTTAATTGCATAAAACTTAAGTATTTATTATTGAATATTCTGCAGGAATAGTTGATCTTTTTACGAAAGCTCAGAGTATGAGGATTATGGGGATGGATTTAATATGACGCAGCTTATAAGTACTAATAATAAACTGGAGGAACAGGCTAATGAACAACCTGGAAAGAAGTAAGGAGCACCCTTCTCTAACGAGAGATAAACCGGCCCTCCTGATTATCGATATGGTCAAAGATAATTTAGAACCTGAGCAGCCCCTGCCGATCACAGAAGCAGCCGGGAAGATTGTTGCACCTATAAATAATTTGACAAAGGTCTTCAGGGAACAGAAATGGCCGGTTATTTTTTCCACTGATGCTTATCATTCAGATGATTTTATTTTTAGCGGACGCCTGCGACCCCATTCACTGGCCGGAACTCGCGGGGCAGAAATTGGCAGTGCCCTCGATTACAGGGCCGGCAGAGACCTGTGGCTGCCCAAACCGCGCTTTTCGGCCTTCTTTCAGACCGGGCTGGAAAAAACTTTGTTCAAACAGGGAGTAACCATGTGTGCAGTAGCAGGAATTACCACCAATTTCTGTGTTCTGGCCACCATCCTTGATGCCATATGCCACGATTTTAAGGCCGTCCTGCTTGAAGATTGCACTGCGGCTTACCCGGAAAGCAGCCATGAGCGCACCGTGGAAATGTACAGAAAAAACCCCCTCTACCCTTTACTGCGGGTGGCTACTTCAGGGGATTTAAAACAGCTTTTAACTTAAAAACAAGCCCAGCACATGAAAGATGGCCCCGGCTATAAGCACAAAGACCAGGGTGTTAAGCAGGGCATCCCTGCCGCTTTTCACATTGCTTCCCAAACCGAATAGTTTTTTCACCTGCAGGATGTACCAGAGCACACCCACAACCACCATAAAGATTAATGTTTCTACCATTGCTCCCACTCTCATCACTCCTCCTTTTATTAAGCCAGTAAAAATGATATCACGGGGCAATAGGCTACACAACACCTATTGTACAAACAATTTGCAAAGATTACGAGTTGAAAATGTAATTAGCAAAGAATGAATTCCAGGGGAAGCTTTGAAGGCGCTCCAGCCCAGCTTTTGCCGATTCGATTAATTCCAGGTTATAATTCAGTACAGCATTACGCCTGAGGACAGAATCTACGGATTGAGCAGCAAATTAAATATTAACAAATAAAGATACCGGTAATAAGCCCGGTACAGAGGGGAGGGATTAAGTTGTTTTTTAACGGATCGATTGCATTCTTCGGGGTTTCCGATCTGGCAGCGACAGACAGGTTTTACCGCGGAGAGCTTGAACTTGAGCTTTACAAGGACCAGGGTTTGTGCCGGATTTACCGGGTACCCGGCGGGGGAATGATCGGCTTTTGCTCCCACATGGCGGTGACCGCCCGGGAAAAGAGCCCGATCCTGACCTTCCTGACTGAGGATGTGGACGGCTGGCATGCGAAGCTTAAAGAAAAAGGGGCTGTAATGGAAGAGGGGCCAGGGCAATTACTACGGTATATTTGCCACAACCCTGGTTTAAAAGCGGTATGTTATAATGATAAATAAGAATATCAGAAAAGTGTGGCTAAGCTTATGAAACTGCGCAAATGGGAAGAAAAATGCTACCAGGCCGGGCTGAGCTCCGATTTCCTGGAAAAATATAAAGAACAAGTACAAGAAGCCAAAATAAAAAGGGCAGTAGTAAAAGAGAACACCTTAAATACCGCCAAGCAAATTGCATGCGCATTAATTAAAAATCAACTGGCAGATAAGGTATATCTCTTTGGTTCATTTGCCCGCGATGATTACAATGAAAAATCCGACCTCGATCTCTATGTAATTGGGCGCAAAGGTGATACAGGCGAGATCTATAAGATAGCTGAACGATTATGTCGGGATCGAAGGGTCAGCATGGTATTTGAGGAAGACAATGTGCCCTGGATAGAGGAAATTATCAACAGGGAAGGGATAGATTTATGTTAATCGATAGGAATAAATATTTAGTCGTTAAAACGGCAATCGAAAACGATCTAGAAGCTTTAAATCAACTGGCCGGGGAGCTTTCTCAGCTTGGGCTTTATCCTGATATAACAGCCAGCAGGATTGGCGGATTTGAGAAAGACAGCAGTTTTGCTTGCCGCCTCGTTGGTACTTATTTGTCAGATTACTACGAAGGCATAGAAAACATAGCCAAGCGAATCGCAAAAGAAATTGATGGCCATATTTCTACTGGTGACGAATGGCATAAAGAATTAATTGATCAAGTATCCAGGGAACTGCCAGGGAAAAGACCGTCAGTTTTTTCAGAACAAACCTACGAATTATTAGATGAACTAAGAAGGTTTCGCCATGTCTTTCAAGCAAAATATGGCTTTCGGCTAAACCCCGGCAAAATATATAGGAACATATCCAAGTTAAAAGAATTACATCAGCTAATGGAAATAGACATAAATAGTTTCTTGCACAAAATGGAGGCATTGGTGAGTATTGATGATTTGAATGACTCATCCGACAAGGTTAATTAATACCAGTTGAATCAGCAACTTCAATGCTCTTTATAATCCCCAGTGGTACTAATCCTTTAAACGTTTTCAGGCATACACATAAACTGCAGAGTGCTCAAACTTCAATAATTATTTTGGAGCCAGACTTTGATTGCATTATTTCCAGGCACTTCCTTATTTCTCGCCAATAATCGCGGTTTGGCGAAAATGCTATTTCCCTGATCTTACCCAAAATCTCAGGATAATAATGACCCAGGACAGGCCGCAGTTGTTGCCAGTTTGGATCTGTGACATCGTTCATCTCCAATTTATAGACCCAGGTTTCATCAGAACATGGTGCCACCAGTTCAAGCAGTGATTCCAGATCATTAATATATGGGATAACCGGACATAGCAAAGTATATCTATTGACTCCTGCTTCTTTCATCTTTTTAAGGACATTTATCCTGTCCGCCTTAAAGGGAGCGTTCTTTTCGAAACGCTTCCTGGCACTTTCGTCTGTAAAAGCTACCGATATACCGGCTGCTGAAGAAGACATATTATTGAACAGGCTGGTATCACGGGTAATGAGCCCCGATTTTGTCAACACTGCGGCGGAAAAACCTTGAGCGACCAAAAGCGGCAGCGCCGTTCTTGTTTGATATAAAACTGCACTGCTAAAGGATCCTGTCTCTCATAAGACTGCCTATCTACACCTGCTGTCACCCCGTTAAAACATTTATAAGCCGGCACCTGCTCCTATTTAAATTTTTTGACGTTACTCTGTGAAGGGAAACACGAGGCCGGCCTTACAAAATATGACATTTCAAGACCTGACTTCCTGCACGTCTACCGCTCCTGGATCGCTTTTAACCGGGCCAGGGCGGTGTGATATTCAAAACGGGCTTCTTCCAGGTCCAATTTCTGCCTCCATCTGTTCAAGCCTGGCCAGAGCCAGCTCTTCTTCCGCCATTTCATACTGCGGATAATCGGTGCCGTGCAGTTCCCGGGCCAGGCCCACAATGGTAATAATGTTCAGGGTTTCTCCTTGAAAATAGAGCAAAGTGAAGGTGCCAATAATAGAAACCGGGATGGCTATTGTGATAATCGAGGTCAAGAGGATATTGCCAAGGAACATGTAGAGAACAGTCACTGCCAGTATAGCCCCGATAATTGCATTGCGGCCCATACCGCGGACCGCGTCCACGATGTATTCGCTCTGATCCATGGCAATCATAAAACTGATCCCAAATTCCTGCTCCAGCTGTTCCAATTGGTCGTGAACAAGACCGGCCACAGTGACGGTGTTGGCATCAGGCTGCTGTTGAATGCTGAGCGTCACGGTGGTGTCTCTGTCAAGACGGGAAATCTGGTCTTCTTCAGCAAAACCTTCTTAAATATCAGCCACCTGGGACAGTTTTACCGAGCCTGCTTCATAGGCTCCAACTACCACCTCACCCATTTCCTCCAGGGATTCGTATTCCCCGGTAATACGGGCATCATATAGGTAGCCGTAGTCTTTAATACGGCCGCCGGGCAGGTTGATATTTTCACCGGCCAGTGCCCCCTGCACTTCCGGTAAGGACACTCCCCAGGACAGCAACCGCCGGGGCTCAACTTCCACCTGCACCTCCGGAGAAAGGCCGCCTTCCTTCCTTGAAACGGTGCCTGGAGATTAAAAAAGCTCCGGGCATTTTGTTGCCACGATTAATCCTTTTCTGGTTGCAAATATGCTGCTTTTGACTGCACCGTCTCCAACCTGATCGCCCTGCCAAAGGTTTGATCGGCCAGCTCCTCTCGCAGCATATCCAGGGAAGGGAGGTCGCCTTCACCGATTAAAACCATGTTGATAGTATTGTCGGCAGTTTCTGTGTTAACATTAATCAGCCGATAACCGCTACCGGCAAGCCAGGGATCGGATGCCCTGTAGATCCTGGCCGTTATGGCGTTATTGACGATCACCCGGTAACTGGTATAAGTCAGGGGAATAGTAATTAGCAACAACACTGCCAGGGCAAGTGCAACAGCCTTTCGTTTAGATCCAGTTGATCTCCTGATTAATGCTGCCTCAGAAAAACCGATTAACCCGAAGACCAGGGTTCCGGCTAGCATTATGGCCAAATAATTTGTTGCAAAAAGCAGCAGGCTGCCCAACGCAAGGCCCGGTTTGCCCAGGGCCAGCAGGATCCCCACGTTAGCGAGCGGGGGAACCAGGGACACAGCAATAGCCACTCCGGGCAGGGTATCGGAAACATCACGTCGCGAAAGGGCGAAAGCGCCGGCCAGTCCGGTTACCAGGGCAGCCAAAAGGTCCATTAACCGGGGGGCTGTCCGGAGCATAACCTCGTCAATGCTCTCCGGTTGGAACAGCCTGGCCATCGGTAAAGTGATCATAAAACCGACGGCGATGGCAGTGGCTATACCACTCAAACTGACCAACAGAGAGCTGGTTATAGCAGAACGATCGCCGATGCTGACACTGAAAGCCAGACCCATTATCGGCAGCATTAGCGGCGCTACAATCATCGCCCCAATCACTACGGCCAGTGAATTTCCCAGCAAACCGAAAGTAGCGATTGATGCTGCCAGGATTAGCAGGCAAAAGAATCGCACCAATCTTTTATTCAAATCTGATCCTTCAAACAGCAGTGTATCTCTAACCCGCTTAATCTCATTGTCATCGACAGGACCACCATGCAGTATACAGCCCAATGAATTGGCCATCATAGCATCATTCCTTCTCTGTTTTTCATTATCTTGCAACAAAAGGTTTCCAGATCAAGGTTGTACAATTTTAGTGTATTGATCTCATGCCATCTAATACTGAAAGCGTCGAAACAGCACCGGATTAAATCTCGATCAGCAGCCTGTTAGCCTCCGATTCATCGATAAGTCTGCTCATCTTTTCGAAAGTATCAGTCAACGCGTCAAGGGCGGGAGACGGCTCGGCCGTAATCTCATCGGAGCCATGAAGCTCGAGTTGCTTTAAGGCCATCGCCACAGTAACGGCTTGAACGTCAAGGGCCGGTTGATAAGCCTTCAAGCCCTCATGGCCTGCCTCGGCGGGACCCAATTTGAGCAGCTTAACTTCTTTGAGATTATTAAGAATGCTTTGGACCAGGAGAACCGGAACATTAAGCTGTTTTGAAACCTGCTCTGCGGTTAAAGAAGAAGATGACTCCTTAAAATTCTTCAAAAGCAGGTATAGAATATATAAGGAAAGCACCTTGCGCCTGTAAGGGCTGATCATTTTCGGTTCTAAGCCGAACCGGTATAGTTCTATGTTCTGGGCGGCATGCGTTATTTCGGCGCCAAAAAGCACCAGGCTCCAGCTGATCTGCATCCAGATCAACAGCAGGGGCAGGGCGGCAAATGAACCGTAAATGGCGCCCAGGCTGGCAGCGCCAATCTGGAAGGTCAGATAAGCCCATTGAACCAGCTGAAAAGCGGTTCCGGCTACTATCCCGCTAACCAGGGCCGGGTATAAATGCACCCGGGTATTGGGCATCACCAGGTAGAGAAGGGTAAATATGATCCATATCAACAGGTAGGACGTAACCCTGAGCAGTATTATTAGAAGAGTGCCGAACGGGCTGCCGTCAAGGAGCTCAATTTGGGTAGATAAAAATACGGTAACCGCTCCGGCGGCAATTAAAAACAGCGGACCCACAATAACCATGGCAAAATAATCGCTTAAGCGACGCAGCCAGGTTCTGCCGTGGCGGACCTGCCAGATCTGGTTAAATATTTTTTCAACATTGGCCAGCAGCATCAAGATGGTATAAATCAATACACTCAAGCCGGCAATCGCCATTACACCGCTATCGACCTGACGGAAAAAAGCGTCGGTCAGTTCCATAATCCAGTTAAGGACTTCTTCCCGGCCGGCCAAAGCTACCTGCAGCTGCTGTTCCAGGTATCTTTCCAACCCAAAACCCCTGGCAATACCCAATGCCAGGGTGGCAGCGGGAACAATACTCAGCACAGAAAAGAAGGTCAGGGCCGGAGCAAGCATGACTATTTTATTCTGCAGAGCGTTCTGCAGCGCCAAAACCAATATACGTGTCTGCCTAATTAGAAACATTCGGAGTGGGTTTTTCTGATCAATTGGAGTCTGCCAGACTAACTTCATCATCAATGCAAAAGATCGATCTCTTAAATTTTGCAGAAATGCAAACATCTTTTTCATACTCCTTAATGTATCAGCAATATAAGAATAGCACATCATCAAATATTTGCAAAACACTTAAGTTTTCATAACAGAACCCGGGCGGGCAAGCCCGGGTTCTGATTTTTTCACACGTTATCAGCACAGATGTTTTTCTATTTATGCTGAAACCTCAGCCTACGCGGCTTCTTCTTTTTTGCGTTGCGGAAAAGCGGTGAAAATTGTTATAATTCCACCAACCAGGGCAATCAAACCGAAAACCCAGGGTAAAGCAAGGGCTGCAACAAAAGGAGAGCTGAGGAGAATAACCCCAAACAAAAAGTTGATGATCCCCAGGATAGCAGCCGAAAAACCGCCTCCTTTAAATGCGCCAAAGAAACTAATCAAACCAAGGATGATCCCGTTTACACCAAACATGATCACCAACATCGTCGGCAACAAAACCGCGCTCCAAATGGGGTGTTGAATTACTGAAAGGCCGCAAAAATCCCGATTAAACCTGCAATCAGCTTCCAACCCCAAAGTGACCGATCGATGAAGATCCCGGTAATTGAAAAAACACCGCTTACCAGCCAGTAAATACCAATCACCTGAACAATAACCAGGGTTGTCGCCGCCGGGTTGGTCAAAAGCAATAATCCGATGATTACTGAAAATATTCCCTGTACCAATATAGCCCACCAGGGAGTATACCATTTTTCTCCAGATGTGTTGGCTGTTTCCGAAACAACATTACTCATTTCATTACCACCTCTGACAGAATTTTTTAGTTCCCCATACAGGGAAAAATATTATGCTTTCAAAGCATTTGACTCCTTGATCTCATAATAAATTTTAAAGAAAACTACAATTATCTCAAAATAAAATCTAATGATAATTATAGAAACCAGAAAATATAGCGGCGAAAAAATCAACGCCAGAAAACCACCCCATATACTCTGCGTAAAAGCAAATATAACCAGGGTCAGGGCACTTACTCCGGTCATAATCATGCCGAGTATATAAAGGATACTTACAATCTTGGGAATTATAAACTCTGAAAAACTGGAATCAAATAAAGCTTTGTAAAAAATCCCGCCATATTCCGAATTCATATTTACATCTCCAAGTTTTTATAGATTCTCTTTCTTTAAAAATCTTTATAAAACAACAGAGACAGAACAATCATTAATCCAGCTACTAAAAAATAAATGCCGTATAAGACAATTACTAGCGAAAACATGCTCATTGAGGCATAAATAAGCCCTACACCAAAAGCAAGATGGATCACGCCAAACAGAATTGACGGCATTATTTTTATTTCTTCCTTGCGTTTAAAAGCCGTAAAAAAACGGTCAAGGGCCATCAGGATCGCAAATACACCGAGCACAATACCGATTAATGTAATTGTAGCCTGCGTGTTGATTAACATATATATACCGGTACCCAGGATGGCAAGACCAATTATTAACAAAAAGGGTTGATTATTTAATGCTTTCCAGTTAATTAATACAATTAAAACACGTACTATCCCAATTACCAGCAAAGCGGCCCCGATAATCATGGCTATAAAGCCGACAATCTGGTTTGGAATTGCGATGAATACAACCCCGATGATCATCAGTATTAGCCCTAAAAAGAGGCCCAATGGTTTTATTTTTTCATTTACTATATCCATTATTTGCCCTACTTTCCTTATTTTTTGGCTTCATGCAAAAACCGTATCTGTCAGCTTTCCGCCGGCAACTCTTCCTCCCCTTCGGGCTCAACCGGCGGAGAGGGTTGGTTATTACCCCTGTTTTCAAGAAGTCCAGTGAAAAAATCCTGAATACTTTGCCATGCGCCGGCAGCCCACCCGGTGAAAGTTTCCCACCAAGAACCTAAATCCGGTTGGGGTTGCGGAGCTTCAGGCTCCGGAACCGGTTCATCAGGGACAGCGGTTTGATCATCTGTTATCGCCGTTTGATCACCGTTACCGCCAAAAGCATTAACCAGAACAACAGCTAAAATGAGCACCAAGGCTACAACCAGTATTTTTTTAAGAGGAGATCCGGTGCGCCGGCGCCTCCCTTCCAGGTCTTGTACTCCCTGTCTTAGTTCCCAGTTTTTTTTCTCCAATTCATGCAGCCGATCTTCCCGGTGTAATTCAGGGTTCGTTTCTGCAACAAACTTTCCATTCTCCCATCTTCCATCACGCTTGGTGCCATCAATATAGGTTAGCGTGCCTTTTCCATCCGAATTATCTTCCCGCCACTCGCCGGAGTAACTGGTCCCATCAAGGAAAGTGGAAGTGCCCTGGCCATGCCTTTTGTTAGAGCGCCACTCTCCTTCATACCTGGTTCCATCGGCAAAGATTGCCAGACCGGATCCGTCACGTTAGTCTCCCTCGTACCTGGCCCCATTGGCTTTTATTTCAATCCCCCGGCCATGACGTTTGCCCTCTATCCATGCGCCAGTGTAGCTGGCACCATCCGGATGGGTCCAGACACCCTGGCCTTCCCTTTTACCGTCTTTCCATCCCCCGGTATAGTTGTCCCCATCTGGTCTGGTCAGGGTTCCCTGACCATTTGGTTTATCATCCGCCCAATCCCCGGCATAGACAGATCCGTCCAGCCGGGTCCATACCCCCTGACCATGACGATTTCCATCCAGCCATTCTCCTTCATAGCGGCTGCCATCCTGATAGACATGCTCTCTTCTTTTCACTTTCTCTTCCCCTCCTTTGCAAAATCTTATCCACCTCAAGTTTCTGGGTCTCATTTAATTTAAAAGTTATTATGATTTTCCGGATTGATGGTCCCCCCACGAAAGTTAACGTAGAATATATAAACGCTGATCACCAGAACCCAAACGGGAAACACCAGGGTTATCTTAATACTTTTACTCATGTTGGCAGGTAAGCTTCTAAGGTATCTATATGATTACTTGGGGAGCATTAAATCTTTAGCAAATGGAGGCGATGTCCGGAGCTGAAGCAGAGGTCATTTGTACAGGGCGGACATTGCAGGCGGAGCAAAGAGCTGCCAATTGAGATTCGATACCATGACAGTGCCGAAGCAATCCAATATTTTTAAATTAGTTTTCAAATAAGAATAACCTGGTTTAAAAATTTTCACCAGCAATCTTGATTTATAAATTAAAATATTTTTAAAGGAGTGATCGTGTTATGGCACGTATGTTAAGAAAAATGGCCCGGACTGCGGCTATCTCTGGAAGCGCAACTGCAGCATCGGGAAGAGTACGCCACCGCCAAGAAGCGAAATTCGCAGCTGAGGCTGCAAAAACTTCAAAGGGATCTGAGCCGGTTTCCACCCCTGAGAGTGAACTGGATCATCAAATCACCCAGCTCGAAAAATTGGCCAGGCTTAAGGAATAGGG
Organism: Syntrophomonadaceae bacterium; assembly: GCA_003567725.1. Classification (GTDB taxonomy): domain Bacteria; phylum Bacillota; class Dethiobacteria; order DTU022; family DTU022; genus B1SED10-74M. Next base: position 28,012 of record PWYU01000056.1, read on the forward strand.
TATTCTGACGGAAGAAGAATTTGAGGCCAAGAAAAAGCAGATTCTTGGTTTATAAGCAAACCCTTGAGGCCCTTAAACTAAAATTCTCAAATTTTTCCACAGGGCGAAATATTATTTTAAAACAGATCCCTTAAGGGGGCTGCCTCCTTAAGGGGACTGCCTCATTGATAACTTCGTTCGGCACTTCTATGCTCTCAAAGGTATCAAACTCAACATAGGTAATTTTTATTTCTTGTCGCATATCTATGATTTCACCCATCATTTCCATTGCCCGGTTATAAGTAATTTCACTTTCTACCGGTAAAAAACTTTGTGTATCAATTTTAACTGTGTAAATTAATTCTGAGAATTCTATCTCACCTAGCATATCTTCAAGATCCGCTTCTTCAATTTCAGAAACCCCAAACAATTCTGTTCCAAGTTGTGCTTCAGCTTCTTCTTTGAGCAAAGTAGCAAGATCTCCAGTTACATCTTCATAAATTAAACTATAGTAATCATCGTCTGCTTCCATGGTTACATGTTCCGGATTTACATTCTTAATCAGATCAATAAATTCAAAAGGATCTTCATAAGACTCGGCAAACATTACTTCTTCAGTTATGTCTTCCCAAACCCAACCAAATTCCGGGATTTCAATATAAAGGAGATTATCTGAAAGGTACATTTTCATATCAAATTTCATTCCTGCAGTTTCCATTTCAACTTGATGTTCCGCCATCATCGGATCCTCAATCGCCCGGCCGGTAGCCTTAGCTGACGTCGAAAAACTATCCATCCCATCCATGCTCAAGTCCAGGAGCATTTCCATTGAAAATAATCAGGATCAAGATAGATATTTGAAACTAAGGTTGTGCCTTAGAATAATTCCTTAAAAGGTATTGCCTCATCAATTACCTCATCTGGCACTTCGATGCTGTCAATGGTATTAAACTCAATATAACCTATGTTAATTTCCTGTTCCATACTGATAATTTCATCCATCATTTCCATGGTTATTTGATAGGCAATAGTATTCTCCAGAGGTAAAAAAGTACCATCTTCGATAGTTATAGTATAAACTAAATCAGAGAATTCAATCCCGCTTAAAATTTCCTGCATTTCTGGATCATCTGCTGCAGAGGCACCGAACAGGTCTGTTTCTAGCTGGGCTTCAGCAGTTTCTTTAAGTATATTAGCCAGCTCCCCAGCATCATCTGTGTAACTCAATAAATAGTTATCATCTGCTTCACCTAAAGTAACACTTTCCGGATCAATAAATTCCAGCAAACCTATAAACTCAAAGGGGTCTTCAAAAGTTTCAAGGAGAGGGATATCTTCGCTAATATCCTCCCAAACCCAGCCTATTTCAGGAATGTTTATGTAAATTAAGTTGTCAGCAAGATACATCTTCATATCCATTTTCTGTCCCGCTGTTTCTATTTCCATATCAAATTCTGCTGCCATAGGATCTTCTATCGCTTTTCCGGAAACATTAACTTTTGTGCTAAAATTGCCCATTTCACCCATATCAATATCCTGGACTATTTCCATTTCAAACACTGTAGCATTAATATCTTCCGAAGCTTTAATAGTTTCCATCAAAATTTCTTCAGCTGATAAATCATCTTCTTCACATCCAACACCAATAAGTAAAAGCAGACCCATTAATATCCATACCATTAATTTTAATTTCATCTCCGCACCTCCAAGATTATATTGTTTTAAAAACTCAACTCGCTGTTTTCATTATCTAACTTTTTAACTGCTGGCTAACATTTTGCCAGATAATAACTTTTAACAACATAAGGCTATATAAACCTTGTGATGTAGAAACTTTATCATTAAATTTCAGATATTACAACAAACGGGCTTGCGCCCTGCCGGCAGCCTATTTGATGAAAAGGAGCCTATAGTCTAGACCGGGACAAAACTTGGTGACCCGGCCGCATCGACTCTCCAGGCAAACCCCTTTATTCTCTGGCAAGCTTCATAATTCAATTATTATAGTAACCTGATATCTCTGCTTGATTTCTTCAAATTTAACCCTTGCTTTCTTATATAAGAAACAACCTGTTGAAATAACATTGAGCTGCTCGATATCAATCACTACAGATTTAGCTCCCCTGTTCAGCTTCCAGGTGACCGATCCTGCGCCAGTGATAGATGTAAACTGGTGCAGCCACACCAATAAAGGCAAGACCACTCACCAGGTCCCTGGTCAGATTGCGCCGACTGTTTTCTTCAAGCAAAGCTTCGTAGCGCTCTTTTTCTTCTGCTATAAATTCAGTACCGAACCTCTCTTCCCACTTATCCAAATCCCTGGTTAATTCACCTGGCCCGTACGGCCCGTAATAATCGTAACCGGGTATTACAAAAGCTATGGCAGTCTGGGTCAGATTAACAGCCCCTATAATAATCAAGATCAGGGCCACAAAGCAAACCAGGTAATAATAAACAAACTCTAAGTCCCATTTAATTTTCATCGCTTTTACCTCGCTTTTCCGCTGCGGGCCTGATCCGCCTCCAGTGGTAAATGTAAAAGGGGGCGGAAATGACTATCACAGCCAGGGAGTTAAACAGTTGACGGGTGCTGTATCCCAGGTAATAGGCTTCCATCTCTTCCTGTTCCCCCCTTCTTTTTTCCAGCTCTTCAAGCGCAGGGGGATCAAAAACCGGCTGTTCAAATTCTGTCCTGTATTCGGGGTAATAGGTGTAAAAAATAGGTATGTTGGATTTGTCGGGGAGGATAAGCTGCATGGCGCTGTTAACGCTTGAGATCGTGCCCCCGACAAGCATAAACAGGGTCACCAAACAGACCAGATAATAATAAAGATTCTTAATGCTCCAGGTTTTGGCCATTTTTGTCCACATCCCCGCTGTATTAATTAACACTTTTCTTTACCTAGCAATATATACCTCTCAACCGGTAATAGCAATATGGAGCCTGATTTATAATCATTTTTTGGCCGTATCATACCTAAATTTAAGATATTCAATACTATACAGCAGTAAAGCAATTAAAATAAAAAGGAAGCTTCTCCAGGAGTCCCACCGGATTGATGAAAAGCACAGGCGCTTCCTGTTAATAGTCAAATCAAGGTATTTTAAAACAACAGATATTTATGGTTTGGATTTCAATGCTGCGATAATATTATCACCCTGCCAGCTTTTATGATTAATTGAATCATTATTTGTGGTAGAATATAGAACATATTAGAATCATGTTATTGTCGATGGAGGTAAAAAATGAGCAAGAAAATTGCATTAATCACCGGTGGTGGTGACTGTCCCGGCATAAACGCTTTCCTGGCCTCGGTGGTACGGCGGGGGAACAAGGAATACGGCGCTGAATTTATCGGCATCCGCAAAGCTTTTTCCGGCCTGGCTGCCGACAACCCGCAGGACTACGTGGTAACCCTGGATACAGATAAAGTAGTGGGCTTAGAAAACCGCTCCAGCACCATTTTAGAGTCTTCGCGCTTCAATCCCTTTACAGATGAAAATATCGAAAAAGGATATCCGGAAAAAGTGTTAAGTAACCTTGAAAAACTCAAAGTGGACGGAATCATAGGCACCGGGGGCAACGATACCATTTTATCCGCCCTGCGCTTTGAAAGCCGGGGGCTGCCCACAGTTATGGCTCCAAAGAGTATCGACAACGATGTGTCAGGAACAGATGTAATGCTGGGCTTCAGGACTGCCATAGCTTTCGGCGCCCAGGCCGCCCGGAGTACGGCTGATTCGGCACGCTCTCACCGCCGTATTTCTATAGTTGAGGTTATGGGCAGGCAGGCCGGATGGCTGGCCCTTGAAATCGGAGTGGCATCCGGTGCTGAACTAATTACAATCCCGGAACGTCCGGTTGATCTGGGAGAACTGTGTGAGGAAGTAAAACGTCTCTACCATGAAACCCAGTATGTTAACCTTGTCGTAGCCGAAGGTACCAGCATCCCCTATAATGATCCGGTTATCTTGAGGGCTAAAGAAAAGAGTGACCTGGTTCGCTACCTGATGGAAGAAACTCCTGAACTCGATGCTTTCGGCAATCCCAAGCTGGGCGGCATTTCGCAAATTTTGAGAAGGGTTTTGCGTATCGAGCTTGGTTTAGAAAAAATCGAAGAAGTGCGGACCACCGACCTTGGCTTTACCTTAAGAGGGCTGGCCCCCTCGGCCGATGACATTATCCTCGGCACCCGATTCGGAATAAGAGCTGTCGACTTACTGCTTGATGAAAAACGCTCCGGATTTATGGTCGGTATTCACGGTCTGGAAATCAGGGAAGTCCCTTATGAATATGCTTTAAAACCAAAAACTGTTAACCGTTCAGACAGGGAGCTCCAGGCCTTAGGGGTTTTTGTTTCTTCCAACCAGCAAAGCTGGAATAGCCGTTAAAAAACTTATAAATATAAAGCACACCCGGGAAAGATCCCTGCCGTACGCTTTATTATTTCTTTAAATTAGCTTTCCAACCCGGGATTAATTTTTTATTTACCCGAGTCACGGGGCCGGTAATTCAATTACCCTTCATTTTCCCGGTCCCTTTCATCTGCTTGATCTTCCAGCCCTTTATCCTCTGCTGCTTCCTTGCCAAGCCTTTTCATTTTCCGGTAATTTTCACGCAGAACCTGCTCAATCCGATAGTTGATGGTTTTTTCTTCAAATGTACCGTCTTCTTGACGTTTGCCGGCCTTTATTCCCGTTAAAAGTTCAATACCTTCTTCGACCGTACTGACGACATAGATATGAAATTTACCTTCGCGGACCGCTTCGACAACACTTTCTTTTAACATCAGGTTGTGCTCATTGCTCTTAGGAATAATCACACCCTGATGTCCGGTCAGACCCCTGGCTTTACACAGCTCGAAAAAGCCTTCAATCTTTTCGTTCACACCCCCGATGGCCTGGATTTCTCCCCTTTGATTAACTGAGCCGGTTACGGCCAGGTTTTGCTTCAGCGGCACATCGGCCAGAGAAGATAACAGGGTGTAAAGTTCCGTGCTTGAAGCACTGTCGCCTTCAATCTCGGAGTAGCTCTGTTCAAAAACAAGCCGGGCAGATAGGGTTAGAGGCATATCCCTGGCATACATGTTGGTAAGGTAACCATTTAGAATCATAACTCCCTTGGTGTGAAGAGGCCCTCCAAGCTTAGCTTCCCTTTCTATATCAATAATTCCACCCCGCCCAAGGCCCAGGCTGCTGGTGATCCGGGTCGGCTTTCCAAAAGCATAATCGCCCATATGCATTACGGAAAGTCCGTTGATCTGGCCTACTTTTTCGCCTTCGGTATCAATAAATAAAACATCTCTTTCAATTGCCTCTTGCAGCTTTTTTTGAACCAGGTTAGAACGATAAATCCTGGCTTCTATAGCACGGTTTATATGTTCATCGCGTACACTTTCTTCTTGATTGCTATCAGCATAGTAGCAGGCTTCTCTAACAATATCCGCTATTTCCGAAAAACGGGTGGACAGCTTTTGCTGATCTTCGGCCAGCCTAGAGCCGTATTCCACTATTTTTGCGGTAGCGCTATTGTCGAGGGCCCTGATATTTTCCTTCTGGCAAAAGGAATCAAGGAAACCGTAATAACTGCGGATGTTTTCTTCAGTACGGGCCATAACGGTATCAAAATCCGCTTTTACTTTGAACAGTTCCCTGAATTCCATGTCCAGGTTGTATAAAAGGTAATAAAACAGGGGCGAACCGATAATGACCACTTTTACGTCAAGATCCACCGGTTCAGGCCGCAGCGACTTGGTGGCCATAAACCCGAATTTTTCACCCGGTTCTTCAATTTCGAGCTGGTTGCTCTTAATGACCCGCTTTAAGCTTTCATAACTAAAGGGGTTTTTCAGCAGTTCTTCCACTTTTACCACGAAAAAGCCGCCGTTGGCTTCGTGCAGAGAACCGCCGCGGATCATGGTGAAGTCGGTAACCAGGCCGCCGAACTGGGTCTCTTTTTCGATCCGGCCAAAAATATTGTTGTAGGTGGGATTTAATTCCCTCACTACCGGGGCGCCCTTGAGATCGGAGTTGTCAACAATGACATTAATCTGGTATTTTTTGAAGCCCGAGTCCTGGTTAAAAGGCATTGGAAAAGGCAGCGCCTGTTGCTGCTGCTGTTGCTGTTCTCTAAATAGATGGATGTTTTCCATCATGTCTTCCTGCATTTCCTTGAGGTAATCTATAACCTTAGGTGAATCCTTGTATTTTTCAAGGAGCTCCTGGAAAAGGTGTTCAACAGCGAAGAGCGCTACCTTGCGGTCCATTTCTTCTACTTCTTCCGCCATCTTCTTGTCAATGTTTCGTGCTTCCCTGATTGTGCTTTTCAATTCTTCTTCCAGTTTACTCTTTTTATAAAATATTTCTTTTCTTTCATCTTCAGATAAAACTTGGAGGTCTTGATCTTGAAGAGGTTTTCCATCTTTTTGAGGAACTAATAAGAAACCACCGGGAGTACTCTGGATCACAAAACCGCTTTCAGTGGCTTTTTGATTAAGCTGGTTAAATAATTCCTGTTTTTTCTCATTGTACTGCCTGGAGATATTTTCTTTCTGGGCGATGTATTCATCACTCTCGAAAGCTCGCGGTATTTCCTGGCGGGCAGTTTCCACCAGCTTTTTTACATCTTTAGCCAAAATTGAACCTTGCCCTGCCGGCAATACCAGGTTATGGGGCTGGTAAGGGTTTTTGAAATTGTTAACGTAGCATAAGTCAGATGGTGTGGGGGTATCGGAAGCAATTTTGTCAATGTAGTTTTTAACTGCCGTCTCTTTTCCGGTACCGGGCATCCCGGCAGCGTAAATATTGAAACCCTCGCTCTTTATGTTTAACCCAAACTCCAGGGCCTGTAAAGCCCGGTTCTGTCCGACGATGGTATCTTCAGCCTCTTCGTTAACAAAATCAGCAGGGAGCTCTTCTCCCGGTCTATAAACCAACCTCAGCTTTTCTGCGGGGACTTTCAAATTCTCCATTAATGCTTGCCTCCTTATGTTATCTTGCTATAACGACAATCAGCAATCTAATCATATCAAACAGCAGAATCGCAAGTCAAAAATTTCCCCGTTTGATGATTGTGCAGTTATAAATACGATCTGGATATTTTTATCTATAAGCATATAATAATGCACTGCTCATAAAAATGCTTATTTTCTGCAATAAATTATCTATACTGAATATATGACATCTATATTTTTGTATTTTTCTGAAGGAAATTCAAAATTTACGTAGAATATTTTGAACATCGTTTCACAACAGAAAGGAGGCGATCTACTGGCAAACCCTTTAATTTCAAAAAAAGCAGGATCCCCAGTGTCCAAAAGGAGGTGCTTAAAAAAGGCAAACATATTGGATTCATTATTCTCTAAGCTTATAAACCGTGACTGCTACTAATACATTTTTATCTGCCTACCCGATAAACCCTATCAGCCGAAGAAAAACTACAATTGTCAATCTAAAATTCCAATCATAATAAAGCAAAACCTGAGATGAAAACAATATTTGCCAAATATATAATTTGAGTTATTTTCAATAACTACTATTGGAGGCGATATGTGTGCATGCTTTACTTTTTGTTGTTGTTGCTCTTGTCCTTTATTTCCTGGCATATCGTTTTTATGCAACATTTTTATCTGATAAAATTTGGCAGTTAGATCCTAAGCGTAAAACTCCTGCTTACAAATATCAGGATGATTTCGAATTTGTCCCTACCGACATGCCTGTAGTATTGGGACACCATTTTACTTCAATCGCCGGAGCAGCGCCCATTGTCGGCCCTATTGTTGCAGCGATATGGGGTTGGCTGCCTGCTTTGCTTTGGATTGTTTTCGGGACCATCTTCATTGGGGCGGTCCATGACCTCGGGGCGCTCGCTGCCTCCCTGAGGCATCAAGGCCGCGGCGTGGCTGATTTTCTCAAAGATTTACTGGGAGAGCGAGCCATGCAGCTGATGTATATAGTTGTGTTTTTCCTGCTTGTGCTTGTTTCTGCAGTTTTTGTGCATGTTATTGCAGTCCTGGCTTCAGCTTTTCCGGCGGCCGTTTACTCGGTATGGATCGAAATACCGCTGGCAATTATTATTGGCTTGTTGATCCGCAATAAATGGAATGTTAATTTATACCTGGCCGGAGTTATAGCCGTTGTAATCATGTATGCCTTTATTGCCCTGGGAATCAGATATCCCCTGGAGCTGAGTTATCAGACCTGGGTCTTTATTCTGCTCGGCTATATGCTTATCGCTGCCAGGCTCCCGGTATGGCTCCTGGTACAGCCGCGAGACTTTATTAACGGTATCCAGCTTGTTATAGCCCTGGCGGCTGCTACTATCGGGATCATAGCCCTGGCAGCAACCGGCGCAGGCCAGCTGGCTGCTCCTGCCGTTCGGCTTGCTCCGGAAGGAGCGCCGCCAATTTGGCCTTTCGTCATGATCACTATTGCCTGCGGCGCTATATCAGGCTGGCATTCTATTGTAGGTAGCGGAACTACACCGAAACAGTTGAAAAATGAGCGTGACGCAAAGCCTGTTGGTTACGGTTCTATGCTTGGTGAAGGTTACCTGGCTATAATCGCCCTGTTAACTGCAGTAGTCGGACTCGGAGTTGCCGGTTATACTGAATCTTACGCTGCCTGGGGCGCAGCGGCCTGGCCGGCGATTTTTGCAACCGGGGGAAGTACTTTCCTGGTCCCGCTGGGAATACCTGCCATAGTCGGTGCAACTTTCTTTGCCGTAGTTGCCAAAAGTTTCGCCATGACCACCCTTGATTCAGCCATGCGCTTTACCCGGATCGCCTTTGCTGAAAGCACTGTAACATTTCATATGCCCGCACTCCTCAGGGACAAGACAGTTTCTCTATTCCCGGGTTGGGTGGTGATCTTTTATCTGGCCAATACCGGATACGGAATGGTGCTGTGGCCGCTTTTTGGTGCCGCCAACCAGATCCTGGCCGGTATCGCCCTGCTGGCGGCAGCAGTCTTCTTAAAGATGCTGCAGCGGCCAACTATTTACTATATAATTCCATTTGCAATTATGATTATAACCTCGATGGTGGCCATGGCCCACCAGATCTTTACCAATTATATTCCCAATGAAATGTGGGCTCTAGTGGTTATCGGCAGTGTAATCTTTCTCTGTGGTATCGGTATCGTAATAATTGCCCTTACCACCTGGAATGAAAAAGGGCAGGTGCCGTATAAAGAAACTGCCTGATCAAAACAGCAAATCCTCCTCCTGTTTTATTAACAGGAGGAGGATGCTTTTCATAAACTGCCGAACCAGGTACTGAAAGATTAATTAAAACCTAACCCGGGCGAGCCGGTGCCATAAAAGTTGAATTTTAAAAAACCCCTAATAAAACCAGCGTAAACCTGTGTTTCCGGCATTTTTAAAAAAGTCTTGCCAAACTTGCGCAGGATTTCAGTATTAAGGGTCTAAACAAGTTTTTCCAAGCTTATAAATTAATTTTTACCCGGGGGGAGGCTTATATTTGAATTTAACGATTGAGCCTGCTCTAAAAAAATGGTTGTCTGCAAAAAAAATAGCTATTATAACGGTTGATGTAATAGTCAGCCGTGGCGGCGGCTGTTGCGGGGGCTGCTCCTTTGTTGAGACAATTATTGATTACAAAGCCCCAGCAAACAGTGAAAATAAGTATTTGCTTTTTAATATTGATGATATAAGCATTTATGCTGCTAAAATATTGGAGAAAAAAACAGATCATTTAGCCCTTTACTTGAAAGGTAGTTTGTTTAAAAGGATCGCTCTGAAAGGATACGAGGCAGAGTGCTCCTGGAAAAAATAAGAATAACAGCTCTACTGCTGCCACCTGTGTTCAATATGCCCGGTAGCCTGATAAAGCAGACACATAAAACCGGTAGTAGATATGTCAATCATATCAAAGAGGGCAATGGTAAATTAAAAACAGGGCACCAGCATTATAAGTTGCCGGTGCCCTATTTGGACTGATCACAGGTGGGGTCATCTCTTAAATTCTTACATTAACGAGGATCAGTGACTGCGCCTGCAAAGAGGATGCTTTCAGCATGGTCGTCCCTGATCACGAAGAAAAAAGGCCGGTCAGAAATGACTTCAAAGGGCTCAGGGGCATCTCCCAGGCCTAAAGCGGCGGTTACTGCAGCGGCCTCAGTTCCCTTTTCGTCAACCTCGATAACAGCCTCGTGCAAGACCTGGTCAAGCAGCAGCTGCTCGCCTTCCGGAGACATTC
>PWYU01000020.1 GCA_003567725.1 Syntrophomonadaceae bacterium
AGGCCAGAAAAATAGCCCATGCCTGCCGGCATTACATTGGCGATTCGAACCGGTTGAGCGGTATGCTCTCCATTAATGTAATGGTATCCGGTAGCCATATGGGGCTGCAGGCTTTCCGGTTGGGGCTGGCTGAAAGTGCTATAGTTCATACCAAGCGGATCAAAGATATTATGCTTAATATACTGATCAAAGGGCAAACCGGAGATATCCTCTATAAGCAAACCGGAGATCACTGCGCCGTGATTACTGTATTGGGTAACCTGCCCCGGAGGGCGCAGGCGTTCCGGCAAGGTCCAGGCCAGGTATTCTTCAAGCGGCAGTAACTGCTCGAGCGTATCGGGAGTAGCGGCGGTATTGCGGTCGTCAAGTCCGGGTGTGTGGGTCAACAGGTGATGAAAAGTGATCGGTTCCGAAAAAGATTCCGGAATGTGAAGGTTTTTCAAGTATAGATTAATGTCATCATTGAGCTCAAACTGCCCGTTTTCATAAAGCTGCATCAGGGTGGTCCAGTTAATTAGTTTACCCACTGAGCCGGCACAAAACATCGTTTTTTGCGGGTCAACCGGGATTTTTTCATCCAGATCTGCATAACCATAACCCCTGGCAAAGACAACATCACCATTTTCCACGACTACAAAAACAGCACCAGTAATATGATGTTTTTCAAAGGCGTTCTGGAAAAAGCTGTCAGCAAACAGATCGATTTCATCTGCCAGGAGGTTTTTATGTTCATAGTTATCAGGTTCGTTGGCATAAGCTGTTGAAGCGAAAAGTATCAAGACAAGCAAGGCTAAAAAAGTAAATATTTTTGGTTTCATTTGTTTTAACTCCTGTCAATATTTGGTTTAACTCAAAACTAGTGGTGAAGCTATATATTTCTTGTCATAATCAAGCATGTTTTTAAGCCTCCGGTTTAAACTTTACGCTTCTATATCCCGGTAGCGGTTCGGGGCAATTCTGATTAGAAAAAGGTAGAGCAGACCCCCAATTGTCAGCGAAACAGCGGTTACCGTCAGGTAAACTACCAGGTCTGAGCCTGAAAGCTGGTAAGCGAGCCAGCCGGTTAAAAAAATCAGACCATAGATTAACCCACCGGCCAGCATGGCAAAAAGGACATTAATATTCTGCTTGATTGCTTTCTGAGGACTGTCCCAGTTCAGGTAAGGCCTGATCAGGTCGATAAGCAGGCTGACAACTATAGCAGGCAGGCTGGCTATAAGACCGATGGTGACAACCAGTAATAGTTCTACCGGGCTTAGGGGCAGTATAACCAGGCTGGTCAGGATGACAAGAGGTATGCTGAAAGCCGATATCAGGTAGCTATACAATATTTTGCCTTTGATTTGTCCGCTTGCACTGACGGGGATAAGCTGGGAAATCCAGAATTGCCTGCCCTCACGTGAAAATGAACTTGAAGCGGCAGGAGTAAAAAGGGCCATAAGAGCTAGAAAGCCGGCCAGCGCACTGATCTGGATAAAGCGGGGGATTTCACTAAGAAGCGAATCGGTTAAGCTGGTTAAAACTCCACCGCTGATTAAGGGAATGATTAGGATTACCGGAATTACCACCAGGACGGCAAAACTGTTAAATAAGTAAACAGGGGTGCGTAATAGATACTTTATTTCACGCATGGCTATTGCCATTGCCGGTGATGAACTGGAGTTAAGTTTTTTAGTTAAACGTTCTTCCGAGAGCGCTTTGCCTTTGCTAACTTCATTACCACCAATAAGGCCCCGGTAAAATAGCTTTTGCCCGGCCAGGTAAACAACAGCAACACCGGCAAGGTTAATGAGCAGGAAATAGAGAAACCAGGTTAGTTTCCCCAGGCCGGCTGTCGCTAGAGCACGTACTGCAAAGAGGGCAGGAGGGAAGATCCGGGTTATTTGCATCAGCAGGCCTTCATTTTTCTGCAGCATTTCCTCTATGTAGGCCATTTCCTCCCCTTCAGGAATACCGGTCAGGAAGTAGTTAAGTAAAAAAATCAGCAGCAAAAAGATAACCATCCCGACAATTCTCAGGGTATCGCGTTTTCTGCTCAGATTGGTCAGGCTCATCAGCATCAGAATGAAAAGGGCGGCCACGCCAAGGGGAATGATTGGTGTTAGTAGAAATACTAGTAAAGCTACTACCCAATAAAGAAAGCCTGCCCCGCTGCCGCTGCCGAAGATAAAGATCGCCGGAATAAGAAAAGGTGCTATGGTCAGATATTCATAGACTATTATTACAGCGAATTTTGAACCCATGATCGTTCCTGGCTGGAGGGGCAGAGGCATCAGTATTGATAGATCCCTGGAAAAGAAAAAGACAGAGAGAACCATGGTTAAACCAAAAATGAACACCAGCATGGCAGAGATCATAAAACCTGTTGCAAGCACGACCTCTGGTTGACCAAGTTCTGATGTAACCTGGTAAGCTCCCTGGAGCATCCTCAGGTAAAGGAAGAGAATTGGCCCCAGGCTGAAGAGAACAATTGCAGCTATACCGATTGTTCCAAGAAATTTTTTCAAGTCATGCTTTATTTGCCAGCGCATGGCTGAAAGGCCAAGGCTTATTCTTAACTGAATC
>PWYU01000068.1 GCA_003567725.1 Syntrophomonadaceae bacterium
AAGCTGCATGGCGAAGGGGAATATCCGGGCATAGGTATCGGTTTGAACCTGGTTTACCGCATCATCTCCCGTCATGGCGGAGAAATCAGGGCTGAGGGAGAAGTAGGTCGGGGTGCCTGTTTCTACTTTACCCTGCCATAGAGACGATAAATATCGGAGGAGGCTGGTAAATGTGAATCATTTAAACGTGATTATTGTCGAAGACAATGAAGACGACCTGCTATTAATCCTGCTTGCCCTGAAAAAGGCAGGCTACGAGCCTAACTACACCCAGGTTCAAACCCGCACCGGACTCGAAGCCGCTCTGCAGGATAAACATTGGCAGGTAGTCATTTCCGATCACAGCATGCCTACCTTTAGCGCCCCTGAAGCCCTGGAAACTTTGCAGAAAAGCGGCCGCAAGCTGCCCTTCATTATCGCATCAGGCACAATTGATGAAGAGTTTGCTGCTACCATAATTGAGAACGGTGCCGACGATTATATTAACAAAAATGACCTCTCGGGCCTGGTGCCGGCTGTAAAGCGTGTTCTTGCAAAATGATATGGTTATAGGGAGAATAAATCTACACCACATCTAGCAGTTGTTTTCTGCCTAACCCGGCTTTATAAAAGTTACTTACCAAATTGAAGTAATACTTAAAGATCTAGATGAAAACCGCCTAAGCGAAGATATGATAACTATTAATAGCTCTAAAATTTTATTTACAATACTAAAATTAAATTGAGAGCAGGTGGCAGGGTGAATCGAAACATACTCAGAATCTGTTTATTATTAGTTCTTGTCTCTATGTTAACATTATTCTTAAACAGTGGAAGGACTGTTACAGCCCGTTCCCTGCAGATAGTGGAGGTTGTGATTGAAGCTGAAATTCTACCGGATGGTAATATGAAAGTTATTGAAAGCAGGACTATTGATTTTACCGGTCAATTTAGTGGTATAGAGCAAAAAATCTATTATGGTGACATAGCTCACTATAAAGAAATAAATGTGCGTGAAGGGGAAGAATATTACAACCTAACTGATCAATTTCCCACCACTGATCCCTGGACTTATTCACTAAAGGGATTCGGTGATGAATATTTTCTTATCGATTGGAGCTTTGATGCCTTAAATGAAAAGCGAACTTTTACAATAGAATACACTGCTGTTGATGCGGTGTTGGTTCATAAAGATGTAGCTGAAATATACTACCAGTTTATAGGTTCTGAATGGGATGTGCCTACCCATGATGCCAGGGTAACCCTGCGCCTGCCTGAGGGAGCAGAAGAAGGATCTGTTAGAGCCTGGGGTTTTGGCCCGCTTCACGGGGATGTTAATATTGATAGTCCACAACAGGTAACCTGGACAGTATCACCATTGCCTTCGGGAGAGTTCCTTGAGGGTCGGGTTTTGTTCCCTACTGAACTGGTGCCCGATGCAGTCCGCTTTAGTGATGAAGAAGTGCTTGCCGGCATATTACAAGAACAGGAAAGGTTGGCAATGATAGCTAACCTGGAGAGAGGTGCCAGGAGATATCAGCCTTACTACTCGCTTTTCCTTTTTCTGCCTGCTGGCTACGCACTTTTTAGAATACGAAAAAAAGCGGCAGCCAGGGACGAAGCTTACAGTGGCAGTTATTACCGGGAGCTGCCCGGTAAATACCCACCCGAGATTGCCGGTTATTTGTGGAACAAAAAGAGTGTGAAAGACGAATATTTTGCTGCTACTATACTTGATTTAGCCAGGCGTAGGCGCATAAGGATTGAAGAAATACCTGCTTCTTCAAATGGCAAGGGGGATAAGGATGATTTTCGCTTGATCCTGACTGATAATTCGAGTAATGAAGAACCACTCGACAGCAGGGTTTTAAACTTCCTTTTTATCACAGTATATGACTATTTCAATTCAAAAAATGAAGGAGATCAGCGAAGAAGCGAACCATTAGAGGACAAAGAGATAACTTTTAGCCATATTCAGCAATTTGCCGAAAAGCAGCCAAAAGAATTTTACAGCTTTTATAATGCTTATAAAGCAGATATAGATCAGGCAGGACAAAGTTATAACTTTTTCAATCAGGTTTCTGCTACGAACTGGGGTTGCCTGCCCATGATTATAATGCTGGCAGGTTCTATAGTAGCAGTGTTTTGGTTACAGCTTTATATATTAGGCGCTGCACTGTTCTTGATTCCATTTATTCTTTTCTTTGGTTCACCTAGTTTGAAATATACTGCTTACGGCGCTGATCAGCTGGCAAAGTGGAGTGCTTTCAGGAGATTTTTACTAGACTTTTCTAAAATGGATCCCTCCGAAGTACCTTCTCTTATTATCTGGGAACACTACCTTGTTTACGCCGTGATACTGGGAGTTGCTAAGCAGGTTATAAACCAGCTACCGTTAACTTTCCCATCAATGGAGAAAGAACCCGAATTCAATCGCACCAGCTGGTCCAGTTTCCAATCAGTGCAGGGCGTAAACATGGTTAACAGTATGAGCAGAATGACTGATTCACTTAATACAACCTTTAGCTCTGCTGTTCGATCAGCAAGAAGTACCGTTGCAGTTTCATCAAGATCAAGCTCC
>PWYU01000051.1 GCA_003567725.1 Syntrophomonadaceae bacterium
CTTGTTTGCCGGGCCGCCTAAAGGTATTATGGCAGCTTTTTTTGTTACCAGGTTTGTAACTTCGACAGCATCGCCAATAGCATATATTGCCGGGTCACTGGTCTGCATATACTCGTTAACCTTAATGCCGCGGTCCACTTCAAGCCCTGCTTCCCTGGCCAGTTTAATATCAGGCTTGACGCCAATTGATAAAAGGACCAGCTCTGCTTCCAGGGTATTTCCACTGCTGAGCTCTATGCGGTTGCCTTTTTCAAGCCGGTGGAACTCTTTAACTCCATCGCCTAACTTTAAAGTTACTCCCTGCTCCCTTAAGTACTGCTGGACCAGGGCGGCGATATCTGCATCAATCGGTGGCAAAACATGAGGTGCCAGTTCCACTACTGTAACGTCAAGGCCGCGATTCCTGAAGTTCTCGGCCATTTCCAGACCTATGTAACCGGCGCCGACAACAACTGCATTGTTTGGTTTTATTTCTGACATATAATTATAGATACGGTCTGTATCAGGGATAGTTCGCAGGCTGAATATGCCGGGGTTATTAATGCCCGGTAAAGGTGGGCGTAAAGCTTCTGCACCCGGGGAAAGGACCAGGTAATCGTATCTTTCTTTATACTCCCTGTTATCAATTAAATCCCTGATTATTAGTTCATTATTTTTTCGGTCAATTTTTAAGGCTTCATTATTTACTCTGACTTCAATATTTAAGCGTTCTTTAAATTGTTGGGGCGTCATTATTAAAAGGCTGTCACGTTCTTCTATGATTCCGCCGATATAATAAGGAAGACCGCAGTTTGCATATGAAATGTAATCACCCCGTTCCAGGATGATAATTTCTGCTTTTTCATTTAAGCGTCGCAGCCGCGCTGCAGTTGAGGCTCCACCGGCTACCCCTCCAATTATGATAACTTTACAAGTCATTTAATCCAACTCCTTTGCCTGCAAATTGATAAGGCTATTATAACATGATATTATGATGAAGCAATAATGGTTTTTAAATTGACAATGGCATCCAGGTATTTTACGATAGTGCAGCGGTGTAAATATGTAAAACAAAATATTGATTAGGATGTGGCTCAATGATAATAGAAAATATCAGCCCTTATGTTTTTGAAATAGGGCCGTTGGCGGTACGCTGGTACGGGTTAATGTTTGCTCTTTCGATACTAGCCGGTTTTTACTATATGCGAAAACATGGCGTGAAAAAGGGGTTTGATGAAGATACGATTTTTGCACTTTTTTTAGTGATAATTTTCTCCCTTGTGGTTGGAGCCAGGGCGGTTTTTGTTTTAGTTAACTGGCCTTTTTTTATGGCAAACCCTGAATTTATTATCAGAGTTGACCAGGGTGGGCTTGCATTTCATGGTGGGCTGCTTGGTGGAATCTTGGGCAGCTGGGCTTACTGCCGGGCAAAAAACATTAGCTGGTTTGACCTCGCTGATCTTGCAGTGCCAGGTATTGCTTTAGGAATAAGCCTGGTCAGGATTGCAAATATATTTAACCAGGAAATTATTGGTCGCGAAGCCGAACTTTTCTTTTTTGATCGTCAACCAACCCAGATATATGGTTCATTAATTGGCATAAGCCTGTTGCTTCTGCATAACTACCTGGCCGGGCGAGGCAGCAACAAACCGGGATACCTGTTCTGGAATTTTGTTCTCGGTTACACTTTATTGCGTGCCCTAATAGAAGAAACATTTCGTGAAAACCCGCTGGTTGCCTGGGGTTATATTAATGAAGCCTGGGGAGCAGGTTTCTTTACAACTGTCCATCTTTTTACTCCAGCGATTATAGTTCTCTGCTTATATATGCTCAACAAGATACAAAAAAGATGATCACGGTCCTTTTGGATTGACTGTTTTTAGCAGTGCGGTTATAATGTTAATATGGTAATATACTGTTAAGTATAATAAATATCAGGATTGGAGTGATGTATGGTGGTAAAAGCTTACCTGAATGATACATTGATTGCAGATAGTGATAAAACAATTGTGGTTGAAGGTAACCACTACTTTCCTCCCGGCGACGTAAAGACAGAATACCTTGAGGAAACTGATTACAGAACCCAGTGTCCCTGGAAAGGAGAGGCTCACTATTACAATGTTGTGGTTGGTGATGATATCAGCCGGACCGCAGCATGGTCTTACCCCGAGCCTAAAGAAAAAGCTGTACATATTAAAGGACATTATGCTTTTTGGAAGGGTGTAAAAGTTGAAGAATAAAGGATCAGGACAGTTTATAGCCATATTAACTATACTTGGTTTATTGTCAGTACTTTTAATTGTTTCCGGCTGTGAACAAGCAATAGCTGAAGAGGCTACCGCTGAAGAAACTGCCGTTGAAGAGGTTGAAATAGAACTATATAATGTAGAATGCGGTGAGGTGCAGGAGATGGATGAGTTACGGGAACGTTTAACAGATATGCAGTACAGGGTTACCCAGGAAGATGGCACAGAGCCCGCCTTTAATAATAAATATTGGGATAATAAGGAAGAGGGACTTTACGTAGATATAGTGTCCGGAGAACCTCTCTTTGTTTCAGTTGATAA
>PWYU01000075.1 GCA_003567725.1 Syntrophomonadaceae bacterium
CAGAAAGCGGAAGATCTTGAAGGCAAGCGTATTGCCACTGAACTGGTTGAAAGCACCAAACGTTACCTGGAAGAAAAAGGGGTCAATGCTTCAGTTTCCTTTTCATGGGGTGCAACCGAAGTTAAACCGCCTCTCCTGGCAGATGCAATTGCTGAATTGACTGAAACAGGGCGTTCTCTCAAAGCAAATCAGCTCAGGGTAATCGAAACAATTCTTGTTTCAACACCACGGGTTATTATGAATCACCAGAGTTACGAGGATTCCTGGAAAAAGAAAAAAGTTGAACGTATGATCACTCTCCTACAGGGCGCACTTCTGGCGGAACAAAAAGTAATGCTGAAAATGAATGTTCACAGCAGTAATCTTGAGCGGGTAGTTGATCTTCTCCCCGCATTGCGTAAACCGACAATTTCAAATTTATGTGCTGATGAATGGGTGGCAGTTGAAACTGTTGTCGATGAGAAAAAGGTAAGATCTTTAATTTGTGAGTTACAGGATGCCGGAGCAGAAGGTATTCTTGAATTTCCTATGAATAAGATAATTCCTTAATATTAAGAGAAAAAAGAGGGGTGAGGTAATGGAGAAAGATAAAAAGCCTGCCGGTGAACGTCTGCAGGAACTGGCTAAACCACAGCTATTACTGGGAGTTATTGCTGTTCTTGCGCTGGCAGTAATTGTATTATCGGTAATGATAGTTCAGCAGCCTTCGGCAGAACCTTCTGAAGAGCCCATTCAGGTGGTTGCAATCGTAAACGGTGAAGAGATAAGCCGCAATGATTTGTTTGAAGCCATGTACGCGCAGGGTGGACAGGAAGTTCTTGACCAGGTTATAACCAGGAAACTGATTACTCAACTGGCAGAGGAAAAAGAGATGTCTGTCAGCGAAGATGAGCTTGAAGAAGAAATCAAGAGCATTATCGATGAAAGTTTCCAGGGGGCTGAAGATCAGTTTGAAATGATTCTTGAGCAGTATGGAATTAGTATGGATGCTTTCCGTGAAGATGCGCGTCTTAACCTGTTGGTTCGCAAACTGGCCATGGAAGAGATCGATATTTCAGAAGAAGAAGCGGAAGAATACTTTGAAGAAAATCGCCATCTTTTTGATACAGAGGAAGAAGTAGAGGCAAGGCACATCCTTGTTGAGAGTCTTGAAGAAGCTGATGATGTAATGTCTCTTTTAGATGAAGGTGAAGATTTTGCCGATCTGGCTTCCGAATATTCAACGGATCTTTCCAATAAAGATGATGGTGGAAACCTCGGTTTCTTTGGCCGCGGAATGATGGTGGAAGAATTTGAGGAAGAGGCGTTTTCACTTGGCATAGGAGAAGTCGGCGGACCTGTGGAGACCACTTTTGGTTTTCACATTATCGAAGTAACCGACCGCAGGGAGAGAGAAGAAGCTGATTTCGAGGATGTAAGAGAGGACGTAGAAGAAGCAATAATTGAACAGCAGGTGCCGGCAATTATTAACGACATTGTTCAAAACCTGTATGAAGAAGCAGATATTGAATATATTATTTAGCCTGATTTTTTGAACGGGATAGTTAAGGTTCAATTATACTTTAGTGGAAAGCCTTTTATGTTTCTTCGAACCTGCAAGCTCAATAAAAGCATTGTGAGCCTTATGTTCTAAGGAATCATCAAGATTGGCCGGGACAAAATCCTGATCACGGTAGACCAGGGCTTTTTCAAGAAGCAAATCAGTAAGCCAGGGATTTTTGGGCAGCAGTGAACCATGAAGATAGGTGCCGATTACATTTTTGTATACGGCACCTTCTGTTTTGTCAGTGCCGTTATTACCGTAACCGATCATGACCTGCCCCAGAGGTTGCAGCCCCTGTCCGAGGTATGTTTTCCCGGCATGGTTTTCGAAACCGGCCAAAGTTTTTGCCGGATTCCACAGTGGACAATTTATAACGGCGTTGCCGATAAGTCTTTCTGTTCCGGCTTCTGTGTATAGATTAACTAGTTCTAATCCGCCGATTTTTTCTCCTTTGCCGGTTATATAGTATGAACCGAGAAGCTGATAGGAGCCGCAGACGGCAAATACAACCATACCGTTTTCAACTGCAGAACTTAATTCACTACTGCGTTTTTTAAGATCTTCGGCTACCATTTGCTGATCGCTATCCTGACCACCACCCATAAAAAGTAAATCACAGTGAGAAAAATCAATTTTTTCCCCGGGCTTTACAGGTATTACTTCAATATCGATATTGTGCCACTGTGCCCGGCGGCAGAGGGCGATCATGTTGCCCCGGTCGCCGTAAAGGTTTAAATGATCCGGGTAAAGATGGAATATTTTTATGCTGACCATGTTTATTCCTCCCAGAAGGGTTTGCCAAGGCCCATTTTGTTCAAGGTCCGCCGGATTTCAAGCATAGCTGTGTAGCTGGGCAGGATAAACAACTTGCTTCCCGGAGGAGTTAACTCCAGGGCTGACTTGATAGCTTTTTCTGTATTTTCCTCAACTGTAACCTGTGCCGGATCAAAGCCTGCATATTTAAAACGGACTGCCATATCCCATGCTCTCAGGCC
>PWYU01000126.1 GCA_003567725.1 Syntrophomonadaceae bacterium
CTTTCTCGTTTCAACGAGGATGATAGTTTTGCAGTTCGCTCCAGTGCCACAATGGAAGATCTGCCCGGAGTGTCATTTGCAGGGCAGTATGACACTTATTTAAATGTCAGGAATAAAGCGGATGTACTGCTCCATATCATTAAATGCTGGGCTTCACTCTTTTCTGAGCGTGCCATTACCTATCGCCTGCAAAGCGGTTTTGACCAGCGAGAAGTATCCATGGCAGTCATTGTCCAAAAAATGGTGAAGCCAGAAGCCTCCGGCATTATTTTTACTGCCGACCCGACAACTTCCGATCGAAAAACTATTTCCATTGAAGCAGGATACGGCCTTGGGGAGGCATTCGTATCCGGTCAGGTAGACCCGGATGTTTACAAACTCCAAAATGGTGATATTATTAATAAATCAGTCAGCTGTAAGCAAATAAGTATTGTGCCTTCGTCGAAGGGTGGCACAATCAGCAAAGAAGTTGAAGCAGAAAAACAGCTTAGCCAAACACTCTCCGATCAGCTAATTAATGAGCTTGCAGCACTGGGTAGGAAGATAGGTAGTCACTTTGGCAACCCCCAGGATATTGAATGGTGCTTTGCGTATAATCAGTTTTATATTCTACAGAGCCGTCCCATTACTACTCTCTTCCCAATCCCTGAATCCGATGATCCAAATAAACCCCGGGTTTACATGTCTGTCGGGCACCTGCAAATGATGACGGATCCAATCAAACCCCTGGGCATTTCATGTTTTGAACCTCTGGCCCAGTTTTCTTTTAACCGATCAGGAGGGCGGGTTTTTGCTGACATAACTCACGATATATCTTCCTTTATCGGTAGAAAGCGTTTGCTCATTGCCGCCGGAAAACAAGACCCGCTAATCCAGGGTGCCCTGAAAAAATTGCTCGAAGATAAAAAGTTTACTGCCTCTCTGCCCCGCGGCAAAAGAAACCTGAAAGGCGGGGCTTTTAGCATCACTGCACTGATGGAAGCTTTTAAAATTTCCCGAAAAAACGATCCGGCCTTAATTGACAAGATTCTGGATCAGTTTGAGACAGAGCTGCATAATGTTGAGCAAGAGCTTCATGCATTATCAGGCGAGCAGCTTATAGACTATATTGAAGCAGATCTGAAAAAAATGCTGAAGATGGCCTATGATAACAGGATGATCGGCGCTATTGTGGTAGCTTTACTGGCAGAGAACTCCTTGAATAATAATCTTAAAAAGTGGTTGGATATAGATAACGCAGCCGATACGCTTTCAAAATCGGTTGATCATAACATTACCACAGCCATGGGGCTGGCTCTGTGCGATCTTGCGGATGTAGTGCGTCAACATCCTGCGGTTATTGAGCTGTTTGAAGGGGACCTTGAAGGTAAAGATATTTATGCAGAGCTTGAAGTCTTGCCTGGCGGTCCGGTAGTAGCAAAAGAGATTAAAAGGTTTCTTGACAGCTATGGCATGCGTTGTCCCGGTGAGATTGATATCTCCAGAACCCGCTGGGTCGAAAAACCAACCCTGTTACTACCGATGGTAATGAGCAATGTTCGACTGCTGAAGCCGGGGGAACATCTTGAAAGATTTGAGAAAGGCAGGCAGGAAGCAGTCCAATTGGAGGACAAGATTATCAGCAGGCTCAAACAACTTCCATGGGGTAATGTAAGGACCAGGAAAGTAAAAAAACAGATCAGCTTGCTGAGAAATTTCTGCGGCTGCCGTGAGTATCCCAAGTATTACATTGTTCGCCGTTATCAGCTTTATCGAACAGCGCTCTTAAGAGAAGCAGCTACACTTGTTCAGCAAAAAACGCTGAAAGAACAGGAAGATCTTTTTTACCTCTTCTATGATGAAGTAGTAAAAGCGGTCAAAACAGGACAGGTAGACTACTCGCTGATTGAAAAAAGAAGAACTGATTACAAACGCCATGAAAAACTAACTCCACCCCGCCTGATTACATCGGAAGGATTAGTTCCAGCTGCAGAAAGATCAACCCAGGATTTGCCGGATAGGGCATTGCCCGGCATTCCTGCGTCCGGCGGAACGGTAAAAGGCAGGGCTCGGGTGATTACTGAAGTCAGCGCTGCCCTGCTCGAAAAAGATGATATCCTGGTAACCAGGTTTACTGATCCAAGCTGGACTCCGCTTTTCGCTACTGCTAAAGGTGTGGTAACGGAAGTTGGCGGCTTTACGACACACGGGGCAATTATTGCCAGGGAATATGGCTTGCCTGCAGTAGTTGGTGTTCTTAATGCCACAGGAAATATCAAAGACGGGCAGCAAATCAGGGTTAACGGCACGGCTGGTTTTGTTGAACTACTTTAGTTTATTATGAGTGGGCAGGTTTGGTTCAGCATACGACGTTAATAACGTATTCAACCCGGCACTTAACCGTTGTTTATTGGCTGATTAAATATGATTAACGGATTTACTATGTTAAAAAGAAATCTACTTCTAATGTGAAATAAGGGATCTTAACGTGAATCTTTTACAGTCGCAGCTATAGAAACTTCACCCCGCCCTCCGTCAACTATAAC
>PWYU01000014.1 GCA_003567725.1 Syntrophomonadaceae bacterium
AGCAGTTCGCATTTATGCCCCATATGAGTGCAGTTTTTGCCCCTGGGAATACAGCCAGGACAATATGTTCTGTTGAATCCCTTTTTATTTAAGTCCTTTTTCATAAATTGATATGAGATGCATAGTCTGCAGTTCATCCCGCAAGGGGCAATTAGGTTTTCTTCCATACCAGGTTACCCCCTATTCTATAAGCTGGCTGGATTTTGGGGCAACTTATAGCTTGCAGCTATTCATTTGCCTCACCACAATATATTTTTAGTGGTAACGGGAATACCAACCCCATACATTTTTTGCTTCGGTACTTTCTACGTCAACAACCTGGAACTGTTTTCCTTTCGGAGAAGATAGAACCCAGGCCAGGCCTAAGAGGCGCTGTATCAGGCCCCGTTGGATATTTACTGTCTGTACCCGTTCCTGCTTAATTGAACGCTCTTTTTTAACGATTACTCCTGTTTTTAGATGCAGGTAACCATCTTCATAGCGGCAGGAATAGAAATACCAGTTGACTACCTGGCAAACCAGGGAGAAGAAAAATGAGCCAAAAATGATCAGGTAAATAATCAACAGTCGCCTTGGGTCTGCTGCGCAGTAGAAATTCTAAGCGTTGCCAATTTAATATACCGCATTATCGGACCATGTTCAGTATCAATATGCTGAATGCGGATCATGGGAATCAGGGTGCGCTTGATAACAATTATATCGTGTTGGATCTCGATCTCGTCATCGTAAATCTCATATCGCCAGTAATACATTCGCAGGCGCGGAATGATGATAGCTGCAAGTATAATAAAGACAACTACAACACCAATGCCAAGCCAGCCGAAAATTACTGGCCAGTCGAGCAATGTATTAACCAGCACGATATAAGCCACGGGAATTAGCAGCAGGGCTAATCCCCACAGCAGACCACTGTAAAACCAGGCCTTCAGTGCCAGGGAATCAATTCTCTCCCGGGGAGCTTTATCCATCGAAACACTTCCTCTCGTACGTTTTAGCATAAGCTTCTTCTAAATCTAAGGGAAACTGCAGCACAGCCGAAAGGCTAATCTTGCTTTTTTGCTGATGGCGGATGGTCCATATTCATATAAATACCGCCTTTCTCCAGTTCGTCAAGCATCTGGTAAAGCCTTTTCATTTTGGTTTCTTTCAGCTTGGCTTCGTGAATCCAGCCAAGATAGTCATTTTGCTGGAAAGCAGGTCTTTTCTTGTATGCTTCCATTAAACCCTTTCCTGTAAGAGCTTCTTTCACGAATCCCGGCATCGAGTGCCGTGGACGTTTCAGCTTTGAATAATCTTTCCCCATATTAAATAATTCTCCTTTCCGATATTTAGTTAAATCTCAAGACTTGAACCTGGCAGTAATTATCACCTGTCAGTATTCTGACTTCTTCAAGATCGGCATAGCCGTATGCTTTAACCCAGGCTGTTTCGCCACCTTCAACCAGGTAATCGCTACCCCGGGGATGTTATAGCCATTCATTAAGTCAGGGATGCGCTGCTCCAGGTGGGTTATTAATTCTTCCAGAGGTTTTTCTTCATGGGCTGTGCTGGATACTAGCAGAGATAAACAAACTGAAGAAACAAGAAGAATAAACAGTACGAGTAAAATTTTTTGTTTAATCACCGACCAGTTCTACCTTATATTTTAGATTATCTTTATGCTTTAATATCTTTTATATGTGAATTGCTTCTTGGATTGCTTGTCCTGATAATCAGATTACCCCGTGTCATTACTTTTCACCCGTTTAACTTTTTCACCTGCTAATTATATCATCATTTTTATCGATAGCGAAGGTATAGCATTACCTAGTATTTAGGGATTAAAAGCAGAAAAGCCGGTGTATATTTTTTTAATCTGTTATATTTGGTCATGATTAGGTCTTAAGCCGTCATCAGGGTCCTAATCGGGTATTAAACATTTGAGAAAGAAATAAGCTCCACTTTTTCGGGGCAATTCTAAGTTTTTAAATAATTCCAGTAATATGGTTCCGTGTAAAAAGGGAGAAGAACTACAACTATTATCAAAGCCTTGTTTATTCCTTTATGAGCCTTACTATTGGTACTTACTTTACGGTCATACTCCATGAGCTAAAAGCAGCACAGAGTCTTAAGCTAGAGTTTTCGAGAAACTACTTACACTTAGTGGAAGTAGTTGAGCTAAATACGGCTCTGAGCTAATGAAACGGGGAGGTAAATTTTGTTGTAGTGGTAGGGATATCTTGGATTTAAGGAGAACTAATACTTTAGAAAAGGCAATTAAGGGCAACATAGGGGAACTACCCATTCCCATAAAAAGAATCCTTCAAGTTAAAACCAAAGAAGTAAAAAGGAAGTGTATATCTTGACGTCAGCTAATCCCAAAGCCCCGACATGGTATGTGGAAACCAAGCTGCATACTCCGCTTGTCCGACAAGATATTTTTCAACGACCGAAGCTGGAACAGCAGCTATGTCGCTTCGTTACCACCCTCCCCCTCACCCTTCTCTCTGCACCAGCAGGCTATGGTAAAAC
>PWYU01000090.1 GCA_003567725.1 Syntrophomonadaceae bacterium
GGCATAGCAAAGGAAATCGCCAGGGCAATTGAAGCGATGGGCGAAATGGAGGCAAATCTGGTTACAGTTGATTATTTTATGTGGGAGGAGTTGCAGGTTGAAAAAAACCTTTCGAAAATACATCAACCAAAAACAAGCAGCGGTTCTACAATACCCGTCATTGAAGAAGATGCAGACCCTGTTTTCATCCACAACGAAGTCCGTGATAAGATTGCCGACATCGGAAGCTGGTTAGGGTTCCAGGCTGAAACAGAAAAAAGGATTGCCGGCGGTGCTGTGGTTGATACGGTTTGGGAAGCTACTATCGGGAATATGGGTAGAGTTTTTTCTGTTTGAAGTTCAAACAAAAGGCTCGCTCGACAGCCTGATCCTTAATTTAATTAAGGCTTTAAATAATCCCGCGGTACAAGGTGTTGTGGCTGTATCCGATCCTAAACAGCTTGAAAAAGTCAAAGCTGAAATAGTTGGTGTTTCCAACTTGAAAGATAAACTTAAGTATTGGGACTATATTCAGGTTTTAGAAGTGCACGAAGCTCTTGAGTCGGTAAATGAAGTGATCAACAGCTTAGGCTTAGTACCACAGGGGTTTTAGCATATACAAGACTATGCATTTGTTCGTTGAAAAACTTTTGTAATAAATCTTGCTTGCTAACAGGCATTTATTAAAACCTGCGAAACGGCTTGTCTCATAATGCCCTTCTGTTTAACAAAACACAATTCCTGCTTGCATTTTATTCTTGTATAAGCTATATTCACAGCATCCTAATACTTATAACAGGGTTTGAATATTTGATAATCTTTACCTTCGTGAAAGGCAGCGGATAAAGCAGAACCGCTGCCTTTTCGTTTTTACGGCCAGAACCATGCCGGGTTTTATCCTAAGGCTATACCCTCTCCATTCAGGTCAATGCTGGCATATAATCATAGCCTTTTGTATAATAGGGCAGTTATCGATAGTTCCACTCTATGGATAGGCCTTAAACATCGCCCCCACCTCTAAGCCAAAACGTTTGACCCGCTCCGCTTGTTAGAATCCTAAAACACATTCCTGTAACTATGGCCCAGCTGCAAGTAAATAACTGCAATTGCAGGAATATTCTAAGATATATAGAAACCATGTAAAACAATGGGGATGTCAATACAAACAAGATCCACTAAAACCCAGCCAAGAGTCGGTGAATTGTCTCTACCAACAAGGGCGTGGGTGTTGCTCATTTACTTGGTTATAAACTATGCCATCTATAGCCTGGTAGTTGCAGATGGCTGGTGGCGACCGACGGGTGGCGGGTTAGATCTATGGTTTTTGAGTGTAACTGGTTTAGTTGCTACCAGATTAATCGAGACTCCTTTCTTCCGAAAACCAAGCGATTCACTTCTAGCTGCCCCAGTGGCTGTTTTCATGATCTGGGCGATCGACCTGCAGGGCATTGAACACCAGTCGTTGCTCAATGCTGTCCGTTGGTTAGCAATTCTATACATGTCTCTGATTGTTTGCACATCGTTAGTTTCCATTACAATGCTCAAGTCTGATGACACACAGCCTGTAATACGCGCTTTATTCTACCGGTTCAGCATTCGTCTCGGTGCACCTGAGTTACTATTCACTCCGGCTGTACTCATCAGCTTGATAGGCTTCCATGACATGACATCTGCTCCAAGTATTGTGCTTGCTGGGTTATGGCTGCTACTCGTAGTGACTCGCCCTGTAGAAGAAATTATTAGCCTTTTTGGGATATGGAGAAAATCTACCACTACCGTGCCAAACAGGCACGTCGGAACCATAGCTCGGATTGATGAGCCAAACCTTATACGTGTCTCACTTGAACGACAGGAGCCATGGCACACCAAGTCAGTTCTAGCGGCTCGCCTCGCGTCAGGATCTCACGTACACGTGCTACCACTCTTTTCCCAACTGCGCGAGGATAGCATGCTTGGCACAGGTTTGGTATCTGGCACCGTGGAACTTGACGAAGCTATGTCACCCGGTTCTGTCTTCGAGTTGAGTGAATGCCCAAGTCGAGATCAGATTGTGGCCACACTCCTGGGTGAAGTAGAGACCTCGGCAAAACTGATAGGGTTTGTCGTTGAAGGTTCAACGATTAGCCTGATTCAATTTGAAGTCGCATTCGATGAAGACCTTCAAGAGGGCCTTATAATCTTCTGTGTTCTGGCTGGTCGCCGGGTCTATTATCAGATTGTCTCCGCACGAACAAATGAAGAGATCTTCGACAAGAATCCGCGTGGCACACTTCACGTAACGGCTGCCCAACTTGGGATGCCCCATGATGAGTCAGGCTTTGCCTGGTATCCCTGGGTTCCAAGCATGAATACTCCAGTTTTCCAACCGGCAAAGGCCCCGCAACCAGCTCCCACAATGAATAATGTCGAAGATGATAATCTTCTTAAGTTCGGTCTAATCCCTGGAACCAACTTTGCGGTAGAGATCGATTTCAATAAAATTTTGGAGTTTCACGCCGCAGTTCTTGGAATCACTGGGGTAGGAAAAACCGAATTTGTTTACGACGTGGTTCGTGATGGCCTCAGCAAAGCCGCCAAGATCATATGTGTGGATTTCACTGGTGAATATATTAAGCGATTACATGACTATGAGCCAACACGCCTTGGTCTATCATCCAAACGGATTTCGGAACTTGAGGATCTCATTGCTGCTGTAGAAACAGGAGAATACGGTGCGCCTAACGAGAAGAGGGAATTGATGACCTTTTTCGAAAACATCCGCCCCGAAATCGCAGCCGAAATTGATACATTCCTGACCCCCAAAGGGCTTGGCCTTGCTATCTTCGAGCTTGATGAGATCGCGAATACTCGCGCTACTTTGCGGGCAACAGAACTGTATCTGTCAGAAATTTTCAGATGGGCAAAAAACAATAGGCGTGCTCGCGAGATCTTGCTGGTGTTAGAGGAAGCCCACACAATTATTCCTGAGTTTAATTTGTTCGGGTCCGATCGTAGTGATACTGCAGCAGTGGTTGGTAGGATGTCCCAAATAGCTTTGCAAGGCCGCAAGTACGGTGTTGGTATTCTACTGGTCTCACAAAGGACAGCCTTAGTGAGCAAGACAGTCTTATCGCAGTGTAATACATATTTCTGTTTTTCACTTGTTGATAAGACAAGCTTAGATTATATGGCAAATGTGTTTGGGACGCAGCATTTGGCGGTGATTCCAAATCTTCGTGCCCGACAACTGGTTGCCTACGGTCCCGGTGTCCGTAGCGAGAAACCAGTAATTGTGGAGATTCCGTTTAATGAAGAGAAGAAAAGGGCATGTGATTCATTGGACATTGAGATCCAACCACCGGACGAAACTTTAAGCGGTGAAGACGAGACACAACCAACGCACGAAGGGGAGGTCGAAGACGACGTTCCCTTCTAAGCCAGCTAAAAAAAACACATTTCTATAGCCACCAGTTCACCCCTCAAAATGATAGAAGCCGACCATGCCCCTTTCGGAGTAGATCGGCTTTACTTTTTTGTTTAGCCTACACAGAACAGCAAAAAAATATAAATTATATAGGTCGCTGATCATTTGAACATAGCAATTTTACTTTTAATTCACGTAACATTGCATAAGTATCGATATGGTGCATATCAAAATGTTTGCAAACATTTGGGATTGGGACTTTTATTTTAATATCTGAGTTAAATACCTCGTGTGTCACAACGATATACCCATCATACACTAAAGCATATGCTAATAACCAGCCATCTGCTCCATTAGCAAAATCAGCCTTGGCAGCATCAAGATATTGCTCTTGCTCATAGACCCAGTTCATTATATCACCGTATCTTGAAATAACGTCTTCATCATCTGTAGACCGGAATGCTTTGTCAAATTGTTCTTTAACCCATTCTGACAGAAAATCATTCCCACGCTCTAATTCAACTTTAACGCGATCAATGCTCTGAATGCAACCTCTACGTGAATGTTGGATTAATGCATCCCAAAACCCTGGTGCAAAATCAAAAGCATAATACTGTCGAGCAGCATTAATAAAAACATTGGTATCTAGAAGATATTTAGCTTCATCCAATGTTTACAGTCCTCCTTGTTCTATAGAGGCTGCATATTTGTCAAAAGTTTTACCATAAAGCCCCGTTAATCGAAAAGCTTCGTGATAAGAAACTTTGCCCTCTTTAGCTGCTTGCATAACTGCAGTAGCAAATCTTCTGCCTACACGTAAGTTCTGGTTCTTATAGAAATCTCCCCCGCCACCTTTATTAGTTCTCATTCGGCGTTCATCTTTTTGGTATTGATAGTAAAATTCAATAAAACTACTTTTATCAACCAAGCTTAAATCTAAGGCTCTACGAGCTACTACCAAAACACTCACTTTAAATTTACCCGCAAGGTTATGAAATGGTTCGTTTGTTTTTTTAGCCACAGTCCAATAATCAAGCAGCTGACTTTTAGGTACTAAAAAATCAGCTGCAGCTTGATTACAGAAAAGCTCGAGCTTATTATTTGCAGGAAGCATTTCACGGAGATCAAACGCTGCGCTTTTACCTATAAAGATATGTGCCAATTCATGGATAAGAGTAAATATTTTTGCAGCTTTAAAATCTGCATTATTAACAAATAATAATGGCGCATGCTCATCAACCAAAACAAAACCGCGAAATTCATTTGTGCTTAACTTACGTCTTGTGTTATTGCCAACAATTCCATTAAGTGTAACCAAAACACCTATATTTTCTATTGTATCACGAAGAAACTGCAAAGCATGTTCCCATGTTGGAAGTTTACTTGCCCAGTCTTCATCTAGATTCAATGTATTCCTAATCTTTTGGGAAACCATTTCTGGTGCTTCTTCCAGCTTAACAGAATTGACATACGGAAGTGGTTCGGCACCTATCTCAACCAGATGTTCCTTCATCCACAGTTGTCTTCGCTGCATTAAATAAATCGTATCACGTAATTCAGGGCTAACACTTTGAACTACTTCTTGTTGTTCGTTATTGTTTGTCCTGTAAAATGGTATGGGCAATTTTTCTGTAGGAGGCTTTTTTAAAAACAAAAATCCAAAAGGCGTCCTTGTGCTTTTAGCAAAATTTTCTAATTGTTTTAGAGTTGGCTGACTCTCGCCTTGGATCCATTCATGGATCCTCGGAAACTTGATTTCTAAATCACTGGGAGTGAAGCCGGCTCTTTCTATGGCCCAGACTAGCACTTCTTTCTTTATTTCTACGCTACTCATAACCTCACTCCTCTTTAAAATTAATTATTCTAAATCATATTATAACTGTTCTTGTTGCTGATGTTGAATCCCTGTTAAGGAAGAACAAAAGTTTAGCTATTAAAACAGCCGCCTCAAGCGCTGTGCTCTTTAAGCCTTCGGTAAAGGGTAGCTTTTGACACCCCGGTCAGCTCAGTTATCTCGGTTACACTGTAATCTTTCGATTCATAGAGCCGTAAGGCTTGCTCTACAGCCTTTTTATCCACCCTGGGCCTGCCGCCGACCCGGCCTCTTTTACGGGCTGCCTGCAAACCTGCCTGAGTTCTTTCCACGATCAGCTCGCGCTCCATTTCGGCCAGGACAGCCAGCATGTGAAACATGGCCTTGCCGATGGCACTGGTGGTATCGATCTGGTCTTTTAAGGAGACAAATTCTACCCCCCGCTCCTGTAACTCTTCAGTAAGGCTCAGGAGCTTGAAGGTGGAGCGGCCAAGACGGTCAAGTTTATAAACCACCAGGGTGTCTCCTTCTCTTAAATTTTCAACCAGGCGATCGAGCTCTGGTCTTTCTTTGCTTCCGTTACCGCTAATCTTTTCAGTGACAATCTTGTCGCAGCCGGCAGTGGTCAGGGCATCAAGCTGGGTCTCCAGGTTCTGATCTTTGGTCGAAACACGGGCATAGCCAAACTTCACAGGGGCACCCCCTTTAAATATCTTACAATGTATCATATTCGGGGGGTTAGCGCAACTTTGATTTGATAATATGTTTTGATACTGTTATTAGGGATAAAAAGCTTATTGTTGAGTTGAGGTTTATAGCGTCTCAATAATTATCGTTTATGAAACCGTAAACAAGTATGGTTTACTTACAATTATTGTGATCGGGAGTTGCTGAGCGAAGGCAAGGCCTAACTTTCGGCTTTTAGCATGAACAGCGATACCTGGCCGGTGTAGCTAAAGAAGTGGTCCTGTCGAGCGGCAGTCCTCATGCTGAACTGCTTTCCAAGCTGGCCCGGCTGTCCGTGCTTGTTTTAGCCGGTGCCATCGCCCTGCAGCAGCTGGGAGTAGCTGACGAAATTATAGTTATCGCCTTCGGTGTGCTCATTGGAG
Organism: Syntrophomonadaceae bacterium; assembly: GCA_003567725.1. Taxonomy (GTDB): domain Bacteria; phylum Bacillota; class Dethiobacteria; order DTU022; family DTU022; genus B1SED10-74M. The sequence continues at coordinate 6,305 of PWYU01000090.1, forward strand.
CCATCGCCTTGACCGGGGTAATCGCTTTTGGTTTAGGCGGAAGAGATGTGGCTTCCCGGGAGCTCTCTACCTGGGTTGATAACCTGAAGAAGAAAGAGTAGCTTTTAAATTGGATTAGCCTATCTAAATATCTTGTTAATAATAAAGGCCTCGCATTTTAGTGCGGGGCTTTTATTAACAAATAAATTACCGGTCAAAGCGTCCTTTTGGCAGTTGCGGTGCATTAAAGTTGCTTATTGGGGATCAATCATAAATAACCCGGCTATGCTTATATATTGCAATCATGAGAAAAATGGGGCACAAAATGTGGGTCTGTAGATTTTCATTTGTTTTTACGGAGCACCAATGGAGTCAGGTTAGCCAAAGCATAGCTGATAATTAGTTGAGGCTACCTCAACAAGGGCTTCCAGCGGGAGAAAGATAATTGTAAGTATCATCAGCAAGCCAGTAATTGAAATTGAAGGCAGATTGCTCTTAAGAAAGCCGCGAGCCATAATTGTGGAAGTAAGGCATAGGCGCTTTTAAAAGTAATCGCAGCCCAGCGTGAATAACCGGCAATTGTACCTACTTTATAACCTATGCCCCTGCTGACAAAATAATATTTGCTACTTACTTTTGGCATAGCTGTTGACATTTCAGCAGCACTTAGTAAATTGGTAAGGCAATTTTTGCATACAGCACAAATAGCGTCTTCTTTTCCTTTTGTGTTGCATCAAGCCCACAAATAAGTTACTTTGATGAAGGAATACATTTTTGGAGGAAGGAGAATAGTAAGAGTCTAATTATCGGAGGTGATCTTACATTGAAAGATCATAAAAAGGCAGGCTTGATTGATTGTTACATCAGTCAGTTTCCCCCTGATGTACAGAAAAGACTTCATTTATTAAGGGAGATGATTAGAAAGGCAGCCCCAGAAGCGGAAGAAAGGATCGCCTATGAGATGCCAACGTATTACCTTAATGGTAACTTGGTGCACTTTGCCGCTTTTAAGAAACACATTGGACTTTACCCAACACCCAGCGGTATAGCTGCTTTCAGGGAGGAACTTGCTGAATATAAAAATGCAAAAGGCTCAGTTCAGTTCCCGCACAGCAGGCCTCTCCCATATGATTTGATCCGAAGAATTATAGAATTCCGGGTTGACGAGAACAGCAAGGCAGCCGTTCCAAAAGGTAAGCGCGTATTCCTAACAGACGAGGCTGTAAATAAATCAACAGGCAGAGGCTGGAATGATTGGTTTGCTATACTTACTAAGAATCAGGCGGATAGGTTACAGCACAAAGATATTGTAATACTATTATCAGATAAATATAAAGTTGATGGTTGGTGGGCACAGAATATTATGGTTGAATATGAGCGATATCTCGGTAAACGACAGGTTGGCCAGGTAAAAGACGGCACTTTTCAGACAGCAGTTAGCAAAACCCTGTCCGGAAACCCGGACCAGATTTTTGAATTATGTCTAAATGCGGTTCATGACGTAAAAGACTTTAATTCCATCCCTTTAGCTGAGAAACCTTCGATTAGCCAATCTGAAAAATGGCGCTACTGGCGGGTTAACTTGCAAGACGGGAGTAAAATTACCATAACAGTTGGAGCAAAAACACCAGAAAAATCTATTATTACCTTCAGCAATGAAAAGTTGAAAAGGCAGGATGATATTGAACCATGGAAAGTGTTCTGGAAAGATTTTTTAAATAAGCTGTGAAATGCAAACATGTAAATGAGGCACACCAATGATTTACAGATGACATAAGTAGCGACAGGATTAGGCGAACATTGAGGATAAATATTAACTGCAAATGAGCAGTTTGGTGGGGAAGTGTTTTAACTGATGAAAATTGAGAATAGAAAACTCTCTCCTGAGATACGTGGTGAACTGCTGAAAACATTAAAAATGCGCTTTGAAATGAACAAGAAGCGACATCATAACTTGGAGTGGACAACCTTAGAAAAAAGACTCGCTACTAACATTGAAAAGCTGTGGTCGCTAAATGAAATGGAAAGAACCGGTGGTGAGCCGGATGTTATTGGTTATGATGAGAATAGTGGAGAGTACTTATTCTATGACTGTTCCGCAGAAAGCCCCAGTGGCCGTAGAAGCTTATGTTACGATCGTGAGGCCCAGGACTCAAGAAAAAAGAATAAGCCAGAAAATAACGCTATTGATATGGCTGCTGCTATGGCCATTGAGATTTTAACCGAAGAAGATTACCGCGAGCTGCAAAAACACGGGGAATTCGACACTAAAACCTCGAGCTGGGTAAAAACACCGCTTAAAATTAGAAAGCTCGGTGGAGCCCTTTTTTGCGACCGCCGCTACGATACTGTCTTCGTCTACCATAATGGAGCGGAGACTTATTATGCTGCAAGAGGTTTTCGTGGTTTGCTTAGAGTTTAAGGCCTGTATAGCTTTTGCAATTTCCTCTTTCTCCAGCTGGTGTGTTTTCAACATAAGGTCCTAAAGATTCTTCCCTTTCTGAAAAGCAATCTTGCTATTTAGATTCACTTTACTATATGCTTAACCTGTGCCAATCATATGACGCGGAGATGATTGAATGATTAAATTCGGTAGAGGTAGGGTTAAAAAAGCGGGGATGCTTCCCGGTGCACTTGTCCATGTAGGTGAACAAAAAGTTGATCGGGTCAGGATTAGTTTAACCCACTACAGTGAGAACCGGTTAGTTGAAGAGGAATTTGGTGATATAAAATCCTGCTTTCCATATTTAGAAATGGACGGAGTCAATTGGATTAGTGTGCGCGGCTTGCATGATATAGAAGTAATCCGGGAACTGGGAAATTATTTGGATTTACATCCCCTCTTACAAGAGGACTTGCTTAATACCGAGTTGCGCCCCAAAGTAGATGCCAATGAGCGCTGTATAGTCTGTATTATGAAGTCTTTTACTTTAAACCAGGAGCATGATGTTTTAAAAGAAGAACAAGTCAGTATTATTCTTGGCGATAATTTTGTTATTTCCCTTGAAGAAGATGCAGAAGATTTATTTATTCTAATTCGTGAACGCATTCGTAATAACAGGGGGAAAATTAGAAAGTCAGGTGCTGATTATTTGGCTTATGCCCTCATAGATACCCTGGTGGATCAGTATTTCGAAGTTTTAGATGTTTTAGGGGAACAGCTGCAGGACCTGGAAGACAGGCTTGCCTCTGATCAAGATGAAGAAGCGATCAAGAAGATTCATTACAAGAAGAAGCAGGTAATCTTTTTACGCCGTTCTATATGGCCATTAAGGGGAATTATCAATTATTTTGTAAAGGAAGACACAGGTTTAATTAAACCAGACACAGTTATTTATCTGCGAGATGTGTATGACCATACTGTCGAGATTGTTGAAACAATCGAAATATACCGTGAAAACCTGTCTGGTATTTTAGATATATATCTTACCAGTGTCAATAACAGGATGAATGAGGTTATGAAAGTTTTAACTGTTATTGCCACAATCTTTATCCCCCTCACCTTTATAGCCGGTGTTTATGGCATGAATTTCATCTACATGCCAGAGCTGCATTGGCAGTGGGCATATCCTGCGGTTCTTGCAATTATGGCAAGCGTTGGTGTTTTGATGATTTTTTATTTTCGCAGGAAGAAATGGTTTTAAATAATCAATGTATCATACAGAGCGAGGTTGAAAGATGATCTGGTTGCAATTTATGGTCTCAGCTGCTTTGATTATCGGAGCAGGAACAAAGTTGACAAAAAGTGCAAATACTTTAAGCAGCGCCTTAGGTCTTGGATCGGGATGGGCGGGTATTTTGCTGCTTCCGCTGGCAACCTCTCTACCCGAGGTTGTGACCAGTATGCGAGCTGTGATGATTAATGCTCCGGATCTGGCAGCTGGGAATTTATTCGGCAGCAACCTTTTTAATGTTGCTATTATTGCAGTGGTTGACCTTATCCAGGGTAAGGGGCCTATTTTTTCTTATGTTAAAAGGGGACATACCCGGGCAGCTTTTCTAAGCATCTTGTTGATAGCTGTTGCCGGGTCCGGAATAATATATCCCTTTCCTTTACTGATCGGAAATAATATCGGGCTGGATACTGTTTTGTTGATGGGTGGTTATTTAATAATTGCCTTATTGCTTACTCTAATTGAAAAAAAGGATAATACCTTGCCGATTATCACAGAAGCGGCCTACAGTGAAGGAAAAGCCTTAATAAAAGATCAGGATTTGTTTTTAACCCCCACCAGGCGGGCGGTCCTCGCTTTTGTGGCAGCATCAGCAGTAATATTAATTGCCGGGGTTGCCCTTACTGATGCAGCGGATACTATTGCCTTAAAAACAGGCCTGGGAAAAACCTTTGTTGGTTCTATAATGCTTGCTTTAGCCACCAGCCTGCCGGAAGTAGTTACTACTTCGACAGCTGCCCGGATGGGCAAGTTAGATATGGCCGTGGGTAATATTTTTGGAGCAAATATATTCAACATGTTTATTCTATCAGCGATTAGTGTTTTCTA
>PWYU01000054.1 GCA_003567725.1 Syntrophomonadaceae bacterium
AGAAAGGGGGGATTGCGATTTGATTCAGAGTATAGCTTCCGCAGCCACAAAAATGCAGCAGGAGATGGTTCAGGCGGAAGTGGGAACCAGGGTGAGCAAGATGATCCTGGATAACGCTGAAGCGCAGGGGCAAGCCCTGGTGGATATGATCGAAATGCAAAAAGAGATCCAGTCTCACCTGGGCGGTAATGTGAACACCTTTGCTTAGCCTGATACTTCATTAACTGCTGCGGCACTAAAACCCGTAAGAGCCCTCCTGGACTGGCAGGAGGGCTCTTTTTATAGAAAGTTTGAACAGCCTGAAGCATATAGGCTCCAGTCACTATAAGACGGTTAGAGGGGACCAATTAGAACAACCCGGGCTCCATTACGGCGGGCTTAGCGGATGTAAGCCATCAGGTTGTTTTTACAATAGCCATAAATCATTACCCTTATTTGACAATTAAGACATTTACCCCTGTACAATGAGCAACTTTATTACTCACGCTGCCTAAAAACATTTCTCCAATGCCTTTTAAGCCCCGGCTTCCGACCACAACCAGGTTTACATTCTCCTTCTGGGTCATTTCACAAATGGCATCAGCCGGAGCCTTATAGCCGGAAACTACTTCAGTCTTCACGCTCAGGCCTTTATCTTTAAAAGGCTGGGCCGCTTTCTCCACTACTTTTTTCGCTTCTTCCGCTAACTGCCTGTTAATCTGATCCCAGTTTACCTCTTTCATTTCTTTAATTTCAGTTACCCCCTGAAATACCCGGGGCGGCGAAAAATATTTTTCAACTATGGTAGCTATAACTACTTCCGCACTCAAGGCCTCGGCAATTACAAGAGCTTCCTCTACCACCTTGTTGGAATGCTCTGAACCGTCAGTTGCCAGCAGGATCTTATACATACCATTCACTCCTTTAAAAATTTGTAGTATGCATAAATAATTCGCTAAATAGTAACGATTCTCCTTTTTATAAACAAATTATTGCAACTAAATATATATTTTCTATATCAAATACCCAGCAAAAACTCGGCCAGTTTCCGGTCAAACCTGTCCGGCGCCGTTTCCATCGGGCAGTGCCCCACACCTTCTATAATAATAAGATTTGAATCAGGCAGCAATCGATCAATTTTCCGGCCTTGCTCCAGGGGGATCAAAAGATCCTTTTCTCCCCAGATACATAAAACCGGCAAATCAAGTCGGGGCAGCTGATCCAGCAGGGGATCTGATTCGGCTTTGAGCAAATCCAGCCATGTCGTCGCTGTACTTTCAATATTTAATGGCAGGTAATAACCGCTGAGCTCATGTTCTGTGGGTTGGTGCCCGTAAGCTAAAGTTAGGGCTTCTTCAACCCGGCTTTCATCGGCGATAAGCCGGCTGCCAAAAACCCTGGCCCACTGGGCTGCCGGAGGGTACCTCAGAAGTTGGTTAAAAGGTGAAGGGTCGGGAGGAATCAGGGCTCCTGCGGCCAGGGTAAGGCTTTCAGTTTGTTCCGGATTTTGCAGGGCCATTGCTGTGACCGTCGCCCCGCCCATGGAATGACCGACCAGGTGCCACTGCCGGCCGGGAAACTGCTCTTCCAGCATAACCCAGAGCAGCTCCCCCCTGGCCCCGGCAGAATGATCCAGGCCGGGCTTGCGTTCACTTAAGCCAAACCCGGGTAAATCTACAGCAACTACTCGCATCCCTGTTTCCTCAAGCATGGGAGCGGTATAGCGCCAGGTAAAAGTAGATGCCCCCAGGCCGTGCACTAACAAAACATTTTTCCCAGTACCGTTATCGCCCCGCCACTTGCGGTAATGCAGTTCAATCCCCTCTATTTCAACAAAGTCGCTGTTGGCAAATAACAATTCTTCACGCAACACAGCCACCTCCCCTTCCGAAAAGAGGTACGGGGCCACGCTAAATAAGATAAACAGGGCCAGCAGTAACAAACCAGACCACTTAAAAACCTTAACTGCCAAAGTACTTTTTTTAACCTTTTCAGGCATAAACTGTTCACTCCAGAATGCTTTTTAAGCTCTATCATTTTGAAGCAGGCAACAGAGCAGTATTTACTGCTATTATAACGTACAATCGGCGCCGCTTAACGGTTCTAAATTCAGCATTACCCGGGTAGTAATTCAATCTTTCATAGTTTCACCGGCCCTTTAAAAATGTTTCCACTGCCGCCCGGGAGCGAGTATTAAAGATATCCTCTTTTCCAAGCCATCCCTTGCGGGCCATGGCTACGCCCAGGGCAGTGTCATTAAAAGACTCCAGCCGGTGGGCATCCGGGTTGATTGAAACAACCAGCCCCATAGCTTTGATCTTCTTTAAATGCCGCCAGTCCAGGTCAAGGCGGGCGGGGCTGGCATTCAACTCCAGGATTACCCCTGCTTCCACGGCAGCCTGAAATATTTTTCCGAGGTTAAAAGAAGAGCTTTCTCTGCCCAGTAAAAGCCTGTTGGTAGGATGGCCCAGCATGGTTACAAGCGGGTGCTTTAAGGCTTTTAACAGCCTGTCAGTCATTTTAGCGTACTCCATCTTCAAACCGGAATGAACGGAAGCGATCACAAAATCGAGCCTTTCTAAGGTGTGATCATCATAATCCAGGCTGCCGTCGGAGCGAATATCGGATTCGACCCCGTGATATATACCCACTTCAGGATATTTTTCCCTCAGGGCGGAAATTTCTTCCGCCTGCTTTTTTAAATCATCTTTGCTGAGCCCTCCGGCATAGAATGCCGACTGGCTGTGGTCGGTGATCCCAACATATTGATAACCTTTTTCGCGGCAGTAATAGATGACTTCCTCAAGGGTGTTGATCCCGTCACTGTAGTCTGTATGAACATGAAAGATCCCTTTAATATCATTTAATTCAACCAGGTTCGGTAAAAAACCGCTTTCGGCTGCTTCTATCTCGCCATAATTTTCTCTTAGCTCCGGTTCTATATAATTAAGGCCAAGAGTTTCAAAGAATTCATTTTCGCTGCTGCATTTAAGGCTTTCACCGTTTTTAAAAATGCCGTATTCGTTGATTTTTAGGCCCTGGGCCCTGGCCCGGTGGCGCATCGCCGTATTATGCTCCTTGCTGCCGGTGAAATGATGCAGCGCAAAGGGAAATTCTTCAGGTTTGACCACCCTTAAGTCTGCATTGATACCTCCCTGCAGCCTTACTGCAGACTTGGTATCACCTTTTGCAATAACTTCTTCAACCTGTTCAAGACCGGTAAAATATGCGATCAGGTTTGCCGGTTCAGCAGCGGAGGCAACCAGGTCTATATCTTTTATTATTTCTTTACAGCGCCTGATACTGCCGGCCAGGCTTATTTGTTTATAAAGAGGCCTGTTCTTAAGCTCTTTAAGCAAAGCGCCTGCCGCCTGATGAGCCTCGCTGTAGAAAACCCGCCCTTCATAACGTCTTAAAAAATCAATACCTTCCAGGATATTTTCCTGGGTTTTTGGACCAAAACCTTTCAGCCCTACCAGGCGGTTTTCCCGGCAGGCGTATTCCAGCTCTGCCAGTGATGATATTTCCAGCATTTCATAGAGCGCCCTGACCTTACGGGACCCCAAACCGGGCACTCTTAGCATTTCCAGCAGCCCTTCGGGAACGCTTGCCTTTAATTCATCGTAGTAAGGCAGCGCACCGGTTAAAACAAGCTCTTTCAGTTTTTCATTCAAAGCCGCTCCTATCCCTTTGACAGCTTTTAACTGATCCTCATCAACCAGCCTCTTTAGCTCCTCTTCGCCCATCATTTCCACGGTCCGGGCAGCGCTGTAATAAGCCCTGCTTTTAAAGGGGTTTTCACCTTTCAGCTCCAGTAAAACGCCGATTTCTTCAAGCATTTTTGCCGTTCCCTGTTTTTCCATGGCCGCTCCTTTTAAGAAAAAATGCCGGCTTAAAAAGTTTTTGCACCGCCGCCTGCCCGGCCAAATGTACTGAACCTGCTGCAGCACTTAGTACCTGCTATAAACATTCTAAAAGGTCATTAAAAAGCCTTTTTTTGGCGCCAGGTTTCATTTCTTGATCATACTTCTCTTTTCATTTCCGGCCAAGCTAATTTATCCTTTGCAATAAAGTATTGAAAATCTTTAAGCTTCTCTTTCGTTCTTTAAAAAAGTATCGCCCGTAAAAAAGAACTACAACCGGGTAACCACATTTTAAAAGGAGTGTAAAAGATGAGATCACACACTTTGTATTTAACTTTTAATACTGAAAAAAAGCGGGAACACATCAATATTACAAGAGATGTAAAAAAGCCCTGGCCGAAAGCGCCAGCAGGGAAGCTCGACTTTGGCCCCTGGCAGCAGTTTTTTTATGCTGAATTCGACGGCCGGCGCAAAAAAAGGGTAGTCATAAAATTAATCGGTGAGTAAAGATATTCTAAAGATAATAATCCTGCAAACACTGCACCTGCAAATCCTGCTTGTTAACCGCCTGGATTCCTTCCAGGGCGGCCAGGGCGCCCTGGATAGTAGTAATAATGGAAACCCCCCGTTGAGCGGCCTGACGGCGCATCCGGGCCCCGTCCGACTTGGCGCCGGCATTTTCGGGTGTATTGATAATCAAATCAACCCGGCCTTCATTGATATAATCGAGCATATGCGGGGAACCTTCGCGGATCCGCTTTACCTCTTCCACATTGATACCCACCTCGCGCAGGGCAGCCGCCGTTCCGGAGGTGGCCAGGATATTAAAACCCAGCCGGGCCAGGCCGCGGGCCAATTCAACAGCCTGGGGTTTGTCCCGGTTGGCCACGGTAAGAAAAATATTTCCCTCAACAGGAAGGGGTGTCCCCGCCGCCCGCAGGGCTTTGGCCATGGCCAAACCAAGGTCGTAGTCAATCCCCATAACCTCACCGGTAGAACGCATTTCAGGGCCGAGCACTATATCGGTGTCATCAAACCTGATAAAGGAGAAAACCGCTTCTTTAACCGAGTAATAGTTAGGAATTATTTCAGCGGTAAATCCGAGCTCAGGTAAAGTGGCCCCGGCAATCACCCGGGCGGCCAGACCGGCTAAAGGCACACCGATAGCTTTGCCGACAAAAGGCACGGTCCTTGAAGCCCTGGGGTTGGCTTCAAGGATAAATACTTCCCTTCCTTTAACCGCAAACTGTATATTTAAAAGGCCGATCACATTTAATTCCCGGGCCAGCTTTTCTGTCTGGCTACGAATTTCTCTTAACTGCTGGGGCCCGATGCTGTAAGTGGGCAGCACGCAGCAGCTGTCCCCGGAATGAACGCCGGCGTGTTCTACGTGCTCCATGATTCCGCCGATAACCACCATTTCCCCGTCGCTGATAGCGTCAACGTCAATTTCAACCGCTCCTTCCAGGAACTTATCAAGAAGCAGGGGGTTGGCGGGGTTTAACTCGAGCAGGCTGGCAATATACTTCTCCAGCTCTCCTGTATTGTAAACCACCCGCATCGATCTTCCACCAAGCACATAAGAAGGACGGGCTAAAAGGGGAAAGCCTATTTTTTTAGCTATATCAAAAGCTTCTTTTGCCTCTCCTGCGGTGCCGTGTGGAATTTCCCACAAACCCAGATTGTCAACTACTGCTGCGAATTCGCGCCTGTTTTCCACCCGGTCTATATCCCGGGGAGAGGTGCCCCAGAGCGGCATGCCCTCCTCTAACAGCGGCTGGGCCAGCTTCAGCGGAGTCTGACCGCCAAACTGCAGGATAATCCCGTCGGGATCTTCTTCGTAACAGACATTGAGCACATCTTCGAGGGTCAGAGGTTCAAAATAGAGGCTATCTGAAATATCATAGTCGGTACTGACAGTTTCAGGGTTACAGTTAATCATGATCACTTCATAACCCTCTTCGCGCAGGGTTAAGGCCGAACGCACGCAGCAGTAATCAAATTCTAAACCCTGCCCGATGCGGTTGGGCCCGCTGCCAAGAACAATAATTTTGCCTTTCTTCTTTTCGCCGCTGCCGACTGCTTCAGGCACCGCCGCCTCTAAAGCCCCCCGTTCGTAAGTAGAGTACAGGTACGGCGTATGGGCTTCAAACTCGCCTGCGCAGGTGTCAACCCGGCGGTAGACCGGGTATATGGACCATTCTTTCCTGAGTCGGCGGACTTCTTTTTCACTATACTCTATGAGGCGAGCGATCCGTTCATCAGAAAAGCCCCAGGCTTTGGCCCGCCAGAGCAGCTCCTGGTTTAATTTTCCGGCTGCCTTAATCTCTTTTTCCAGCATAATCAGCTGCTCCATCTGATCTATAAACCAACCGTCGATACCGCTGAGGCTGCTTATTTCATCCGGCGTGAAACCTGAGCGCAGGGCCACGGCCAGGCTGAAAATCCGGTCCGGGCGCGGGACCTGCAGCTGATCTTTCAGCCAGGCATCCCGGTCTTTTATATCTGCGGGGATTTTTTCTTCGATCAGGCCGTCAAACCCCTGTTCCAGGGAGCGCAGCGCTTTCTGCAGGGATTCTTTGAAAGTGCGGCCAATGCTCATCACTTCCCCCACCGATTTCATTTTCGTATTCAATACCTGGTCAGCCCCGGGAAACTTGTCAAAATCCCAGCGGGGTATTTTAACCACCACGTAATCAATGGCCGGCTCAAAAGAAGCAGGGGTCTCGCGGGTAATATCGTTAGACAGTTCATCCATGCTGTAACCCACGGCCAGCTTGGCCGCTATCTTGGCGATAGGAAAGCCTGTGGCCTTGGAGGCCAGGGCAGATGAACGCGATACCCGCGGGTTCATTTCCACCACCACCATCCGGCTGGTCTCCGGATCCATGGCAAACTGGATATTACAGCCGCCCGTTTCGACCCCGATTTCCCGCAGGGCCCGAATAGAAGCATCCCTCATCATCTGGTATTCATGGTCGCTTAAAGTCTGGGCCGGGGCCACGGTAATACTTTCTCCGGTGTGCACGCCCATGGGGTCCATGTTCTCAATGGAGCAGACGATAACCACATTATCATTGCGGTCGCGCATCACTTCCAGTTCGTATTCTTTCCAGTTCATCAGGGCCTCTTCCACCAGGACCTGCTTGATGGGGCTGTTATATAAACCGGCTCCGACCATTTCCACCAGTTCCTCTTTATTTTTGGCAATGCCACCGCCGGCCCCGCCGAGGGTGAAAGAGGGGCGGATAACCAGGGGATAACCCTTCGTTTCCGCAAACTCAAGGGCCTCTTCCACGCTTTTTAAGTGGACGCTTTCAGCAGATTCAAGGCCGATCCGGTTCATGGCCTCCTTGAAAAGTTCGCGGTTCTCAGCGCGGTTGATGACTTCAGAATTAGCGCCAATCAGCTCCACCCCGTAGCGATCGAGGATGCCCTGATCGTAAAGCTGCACGGCAATGTTCAAGGCAGTCTGCCCCCCTAAAGTGGGCAGCAGGGCCTGGGGCCGCTCCTTTTCTATAACCATGGTTGCCGCCTCCACGGTTAAAGGTTCGATATAGGTGCGGTCAGCCATCACCGGGTCGGTCATGATCGTGGCCGGATTGCTGTTAATCAAAACCACTTCATAGCCTTCTTCTTTCAGGGCCCGGCAGGCCTGGGTCCCGGAATAATCGAATTCGCAGGCCTGACCGATGACTATCGGCCCTGATCCGATCAGCATTATCTTCTTAAGATCATCTCTTCTCGGCATAATCAGGCTTCCCCCTTTCCGCTCTCTTTTGCCATCAACTGCATAAACTTATCAAACAGGTAGATGGAATCGTGAGGCCCCGGGGAAGCTTCAGGATGGTACTGCACAGAAAACCACTTCTGCTCGAGGTTTTCCATCCCTTCTAAAGTGTTATCGTTAAGATTGATATGCGTAACGGTCGTGCCGGCCGGCATTTGATCCATGTCAACGCAGTAACCGTGGTTCTGTGAGGTGATGTGCACCTTGCCGGTGGCAAGATCTTTGACAGGATGATTGGCGCCGCGGTGGCCGAAAGTAAGCTTGTAAGTTTTTAAACCGGAAGCCATCCCTAACAGCTGATTACCCATGCAGATACCCATAATTGGCACTTTTCCAAGCAAAGCTTTTATTTCAGGGATAAGATGATCTTGCGCCGCCGGATCACCCGGTCCGTTGGAAAGCACTATCCCATCCGGTTTTAAGGAAAGCACATCTGCTGCCGCTGTCCGGTGTGGAACCACGCTCACCCGGCAGCCCCTTAAGGTCAGGTGCCTCAGGATATTATATTTAACCCCGAAATCATAAACCACCACATGCCTGCCTTTTTCAGGATAAGCCCAGCTAAAAGACTGCGGATTTGAAACTTCTTCTACCAGGTCGCGGTTTTCAAACTCCCGGTTGGCCAAAAGCTTCTGGTGCAAAACCTGCGAATCCTTTTCTTCAGTGGAAAGGACCCCTTTCATCGTCCCCGCCCTGCGCAGATGCAGAGTCAGCGAGCGGGTATCAATCCCCTCTATACCCATAATGCCATGCTCCCCGAGGTAATTGCTTAAGGAATCCTGGGCCCTCTGGTTGCGGGGCCTGCGGCAGCACTCCTTAACTAAAAGACCCTCCACCTGGGGAGAGTCCGATTCCATATCGTATTCTGTTATGCCATAACTACCTATAATGGGGTAAGTGAGGGTTAAAATTTGTCCCCGGTATGAAGGATCTGTTATCATCTCCTGGTAACCGGTCATGGCTGTGTTAAAAACCACTTCCCCAAACACTTCACCCTGCCCCGAAAAACAGCTTCCCTTCATGCTAAATCCATCTTCCAAAACCAGCAGTGCTTGCAGGGCTATCTCCTCCCTTTCTTGTTAAACTCCTGGTTAAATCTACTATTAAAAGCGCATTAATATATCTTTAAAATTATAACGGCAAAAGCTTGCGTTGACAACCTAGCTGCGGCAAAAAGATTCAATCGCCCGGTATAATTTTTTTAAAGCTTCTTCCACCACCGAGCGGGGGCAGCCCAGGTTCATCCGCACGAAACCCTCTCCCCCTGCACCGAAAATATAGCCCTGGCTCAAAGCAAGGCCGCACTTTTTCTCCATAAATTCCTGCAAAGCACCAATTTCCAGGCCTAAAGCGCGGCAGTCCAGCCAGGCCAAATAGGTGGCCTCGGCAGGGGTTACTTTTAATTCCGGTAAATTGCTGCTGACATAATCCCTCACCAGGGCCTGGTTTCCTTCAAAATAGGACAAAGCCTGATCAAGCCATTCATCGCCATGCCTGTAAGCGGCCTCGGCAGCAGCAACGGCAAAAATATTGGGCCTGGACACGTGATTGTTTTCCATGGCAATTTTAAACTCTGCAGCCAGGGCAGGGTTTGGAATAATAATGTTAGATATTTGCAAACCGGCCAGGTTAAAGGTTTTAGTTGGCGCGTAGCAGGTGATTGAATGCATGGCCAGCTCTTCAGAGATAGAGGCAAAGGGAGTCAGTCTATGGCCGTTTAACAAAAGATCGCCATGAATTTCATCGCTGACAACCAGCACCTTATGCTTCAAACAGATCCGGCCCAGCTCAGAGAGTTCATGCTCGCTCCACACCCTGCCCACCGGGTTATGAGGACTGCAAAGAATGATCATTTTAGCCCGCTCATCAGCCGCCTTTTCTTCTAAATCTGCGAAATCCATCCGGTACGTTCCATCCACCTGCACTAAAGGGTTATTAACTAAATGACATCCCCCGGTCTGTACCGCTTCAAAAAAGGGATAATAAACAGGGGTCTGAACTATAACTTTGTCCCCGGGCCGGTTAAACCTTTGTATGATCCAGTGCAGCGCGGGCACCACCCCGGGACAGTAATGGAGCCATCTTTTTTCAATAACAAAGCCATGCCTTCTCTTCAACCAGCCCACAACTGCTTCATGGTAAGAAGCCGTCTCTTCGGTGTAGCCGTATATCCCAAAGCGCGCCACCTTTTGAACAGCATCAATGACCGGCTCCGGGGCCCGGAAATCCATATCGGCCACCCACATCGGCATAACATCTTCTTCCTCAAAATAGCGCCCGTAAAAATCCCACTTTAACGACCCGGTGTTTTTGCGATCAATTACTTCATCAAAATCATAATTCATATTTCCACCAACCTTGCCTGATTTATTTTTAACCTTATAAATCTTTTCTTGTCTTACATAGCTATGATCATCACTTTGATTTCTTCCCGGCAGCCTCAAATTCCTGCCAGAAATAACTAAAGCTATCCTGCTCAGATCTTAACCAGGTCTTTTGAATATCATTGGATAAACATTATGCATTTATTTTAAATGCAGGATTTGATTATAGTATAGTGTTAAATAAGCCAGCTTAAACAATAACCTATCAAACAGTTAAGAGAAAGGTTAAAAACTAATATGCTGAACTTTTCAAATTTGCCAGGTTTGATATAATATAAATAGTTTTAGCTATGAGCAGGGCTGGAAGGTTTTAAAACAGCTAGCCTGGTTCTTAAGCTTTCTTCAGGTGATCAGCATGGCACTGAGCAGAAAGAATTTTTTAAAAAACATTTGCTACGTCGGGGGAGCGGGGCTGCTTTACCTGGCCGGGGGTTC
>PWYU01000049.1 GCA_003567725.1 Syntrophomonadaceae bacterium
ACAGGAATCAGATTATAAAGGGAATCATTCCTTACTTACAGCAATCCTCATCTGAAGTCGTGACTAAGTTTACGGTTGGGAAAGGAACAACCAATCACGAACGTGAAGCATATTATGTTGGTTGGGTCTTAGTGCAATACCTGTTAGCAAGAGGAAGCACTTTTAAAGAGATTGCCCATATTCAAGAACAGGATTTAGCTCAACTTGTTAAAGAAAACTTAGTTGAGCTATTACAGTGTCAATAGGGACGGGACAATTTTCTCCCATGGCATTATTTGATTCTGCATCAATCTTTTCACCTTCTTGTTTAACAGTGAATAATAAGCACTCACAGCTTTTTATAGTCAGAAGAATTTAAAAAGCGTATTTTTATCTGAATTGCGGTATTTTTGCAGGATAAGCCTGGCAGTTGAAGAAATAAGAGTTGTAGTTTCAAACCTGTAGAATGTTTTAATGGCAGTTAGATTAGTTCACTTATACCGGGGAGGAACCATCAGTCAGAACAACAATCAAGATAGAGGTAAATGTTCGTATTATTTAGGCCAGAAGGTATATGCGTAAACCAAAAATATATTTAGTTTTATAAGCTGACCAAGAGGAGATTGTATGATTCAGAAACTAACCCTAGCCCGATTGGAAAACCTTTTACTACAGGCTTGCGACATTCTTCGCGGCAAAATGGATGCCTCTGAATACAAGGAATATGTTTTCGGGATGATCTTCTTAAAGCGTCTCTCCGATCAATTTGATGCAGAGCGCGAGCAGATGAGAAAGAAGTATCAAAAGCAGGGCCTTTCCCCGGAATTGATTGAAAAGCAGCTTCAAATGCCAGACAAGTACCACTTCTTTGTGCCAGAAGCTGCCAGCTGGGAAAATGTTCGGCATCTGAAAAGAGATGTTGGCAACAGTCTTAACAAAGCCCTGCATGAGCTCGAGGAATCTAACCCTGACACCCTTGAAGATGTTCTTAAAGGTATTAATTTCAACCGTAAGGTTGGTCGGGTTACTCTCTCTGACAGTGTCCTGGTTGATTTTATCCAGCACTTTGAAAAGATTCCCATGAGAGATGAAGATTTCGAATTTCCAGATTTGCTCGGAGCAGCTTATGAGTACCTGATTAAATATTTTGCTGACAGTGCCGGTAAAAAAGGTGGCGAATTCTATACGCCAAATGAAGTGGTCCGCCTGATGGTTAATATTATCGGGCCTCGCGCCGGATTGACTATATATGACCCTACTGTCGGTTCAGGGGGTATGTTGATTCAATCCAAGCATTATGTTGATGAAAGGGGCGAAGACTCACGGGACCTTGGTCTCTACGGTCAGGAAGAAAATGGCGGCACTTGGGCGATTTGCAAGATGAATATGATTTTGCACGGTGTACTCACTGCAGATATCCGTAATGGCGATACAATCAAAGAACCCCTACATCAGGATCAAAACGGTGAACTGTTGCGTTTTGATCGGGTTATCGCCAATCCGCCTTTTTCCCAGAACTATAGTAAAACAGATATGAAATTTAAAGAAAGGTTTAGCTACGGCTTTTGCCCTGAGTCAGGGAAAAAGGCCGACCTGATGTTTGTCCAGCACATGGTGGCCAGTCTCAAGGAAACTGGCAAAATGGCTACAGTTATGCCCCATGGTGTACTTTTTAGAGGCGGTGAAGAGAAGAACATTCGCGAAGGGATGATTAAAGAAGGCATCGTCGATGCAGTAATCGGCCTTCCTGCCAACCTGTTCTACGGCACCGGAATCCCCGCCTGTATCCTGGTCATTAATAAAGAAGGTGCCCGTGAACGTAATAAAATCTTCTTTATCAATGCCGACCGCGAATACCGGGAGGGTAAAAACCAAAACTCTCTACGCCCGGAGGATATCCAGAAGATCACCAACGTTTACCGTTATAAGCGAGAGCTTCCGGACTATTCCCGCTTTGTATCCCTTGAAGAGCTGGAAAATGAAGAGTTTAATTTAAATATCCGCCGCTATGTTGATAACTCACCCGATCCGGAACCCCATGATGTACGGGCTCACCTGTTAGGCGGCATCCCCGAGTCGGAAATTGAAAGCCGTAATGAAGACTTTGCCGCTCACGGTATTGATATCTATAGTTTTTTTAAGCCTAAAGAAAAAGGTTATTACTTGTTCAGGGATGAAGTTGCCGTTAAGGAAGATATCCGGAAAATCGTTGAAGGATGCGAACGTGTAGCTGAAAAAGAGTCCGATATTATTTCAGCCCTGGACCAGTGGTGGTACGATCATCTAGATGAACTGGTTAAACTACCTGAAACCAAAAAAGTATACCAGGTTCGCAGCAGCTATATCCGCTCATTTGTTGACAGGCTCGATCAATTCGACCTGCTTGACTATCACAAGATTGAAGGCGTTTTTGTTACCTTCTGGCAGGAGGTTGCAGCTGATTTGAAATCAGTTGCTGCTTCTGGCTGGAGTGCCGGGTTAATTCCGGAAGAAGAAATCCTTGCTTCCCAGTTTCCCGAAGTATTGCAAAAGGTTAAAGATAATGAAGAAAGATTGACCGAACTGGAAGCATTATTTGCTTCTGCCGAAGCTGAAACCGGGGAAGATGAAGACCCCGAGAAAACAGAAGAAGATAACGGGGTGTTGTCAAAAGAGCAGGCTAAAGAGCTTAAAGACAGAAAGAAAGAGTTAACCGGAGAAATGAAATCTATCAGGAAAAATGAGCTTAAGCCGCTCGAAGAAACCCTGAAGAATCTGGAGAAAATTGATTCTGAAGCAGTTCAGGGTAGCGGTTATAATCCTGAAGAAATAGAAAATAAAATCAAGCAGGCCAAAGAGAAGATCGGCAAGAACGCAAACCGGTTAAGTGATATTGAGGTAAAGCTTTTCCGACATGAAGCTCTTGAAGATGAAGTAAAAAAACTGAAAGCGGAAAACAGGGCTGTAGAAAAGAAGAAAAGCAACCTGGTTGAAAAAGCGCGGGAAAAGATTAGTGAGAAAGAAGCAATGGGATTAATTCTGAAGCGTTTTTATAGTGTCCTTGAAGAGGACTTGCGGGATTATATGAAAAGCCACCTGTTAGATTTGACTGCTTACTTGGAGAAATTGTGGGATAAATATAAAGTGACGGTAAGAGATATAGAAAGAGAGAGGGATAAGGAAGTGGAGAAGCTTAATCAGCACCTGGAGGAATTGGGGTATTTGGGATGAACAAGCCTTTAGAAAAGCCAGATCGTTTTGAAGTTAATAATTGGACTTTAAAAAGAATAAAAGAGTTAGCGGCTATCAACTATGGTAGAGCTTCTTCCGATATAAAGGTTAAAAAGGGCAGAAATCCGATTATTGGAACTGGTGGTATAATTGGCTACTCTGGTGATTATGTATATGATAATGAATCCATTATTATTGGAAGAAAAGGAACTATAGATGAGCCATTTTATGCTTCTGATAGATTCTGGGCAATAGATACTACTTTCTATATGACAAGTTTTATCTGTTCGGTCAAATGGCTTTATTATTATTTGTCATATGAGGTTAATTTAAATAGATACAATGAAGCAACGGGAGTTCCTAGTTTGAATCGTGTCACCTTAGAAAACATTTTTATTAATACTCCTCCGCTATTAGAGCAAGAAAAAATCGCCAATATCCTAAACACAGTAAACAACACCATCGAAAAAACCGAAGCTCTAATAGAAAAATACCAAAAAGTCAAGGAAGGTATGATGCAGGATTTGTTTACCCGCGGCATTGGCGAAGATGGTAAACTCCGCCTGCCATATCACGAAGCTCCTGAGTTATATAAGGAAACAGAACTGGGGATGTTGCCTAAGGAGTGGGGAGTTGTTACCATGGCAGAGTTTGCCTCCGACGAGAAAAATGCAATTGTTGATGGCCCATTTGGGAGTAATTTAAAAATTGAACATTATAAGAATGAGGGTGTGCCTGTTATTCAAAGCGGCTTTGTTACTTCAAATTATTTCAGTGCGAAAAAATATCATTATGTATCAAAAGAGAAGTATATGAAAGAAATTAGGAGTCAAGTAAGCCCTGGTGATATAGTTATGGCAAAAATTGGTGCTCAATGTGGTAAATGTGCAAAACTACCTGAAAACCATGAAGTCGGTATTCTAGCTGGAAATTCTTTAAAGATTTCGGTTGGAGAAAATAATCTTAGTGACTATTTAGAAGCTTTACTGCATTATTATTATACTACTGGAAGAATTGCTGAAATAACAAGTACTACTGCACAGCCTGCTGTTAGCTTATCAAAACTCAAAAAAATGCTTATATGTAGACCTACTAAAAAAGAACAGGCGAAGATAGTAAGTTCCTTTGGGGTATTGTCAGGTTATATTTTTACTGAAGAAAAGTATTTATCTATATTGCATGATCTCAAGCAAGCACTAATGCAGGATCTTCTCACCGGCAAAGTCCGAGTTCCTGCCTAAACCGCCAAACAAAGGGAGGTAAGCCAGATGTCAGAATATGCCCAGGTGGAACAACCTTTTCTCAGGCAGCTCTGTGATCTGGGCTGGCAGGTTATTGAACACCCGCCGGGCGTGCCTACCGACCCGACCATAAGCTTGCGGGAAGATTTCCGTGAACTGGTTATAAAATCTGTTTTTAAAGAAGCAGTTAGCAAAATTAATACCACAGAAGATGGTCAAACATGGCTCATCGATACCCAGCTTGAAGAACTTTATACCGAATTAACTGATCACCCCTACAAAAACCTTTTGGAAGCCAACCGGGAAGTTCTTCACTTGCTTATAGAAAATACCCGGGTTGAATACAACGAATTAACCGGTGAAGAAGATCCCACAGTTAAGCTTATTGATTTTGACAATGTTGAACTGAATCATTTCCTGGCTGTCAATCAGTACCGTGTTGATACGGTAGATACAGCCAAAGAATGTATCATGCCAGATATTGTTCTGTTTGTTAACGGTATACCATTGATTGTTATAGAGTGTAAATATACCAGTAGTTTTCAGTCTAACCCGATGGAAGAAGGAATCAGGCAGCTGCTCAGGTATAGCGGCAGACGTCTGGCAACGGAAGATATTGAAGAAAAAGAAGGAGAAGAAAGTCTTTTCCACTTCAACCAGCTCATGATCTCCACCTGTGGGGATGAAGCCAGGTATGGAACGATCAGCTCTTCTTACGAACACTTCCTGGAATGGAAGGATATTTACCCGGTACAATTTAGGGACTTTACCCCTCCTTTAGGCGAGGTCCGTTCGCAGGAAAAACTGATTCAAGGTTTGCTGGTTCAGGGAACCCTTTTGGATGTCATTCGACATTTTATTATTTTCATGCAGATCAAAAGCGAAACTGTAAAAATTGTGGGCCGTTACCAGCAGTACCGGGCCGTATATAAAGCTGTTGACCGCCTGTTGAAAGGGGAAACCCACCAGGAGCGCTCCGGTGTGATCTGGCATACCCAGGGTTCGGGCAAATCGCTGACCATGGTTTTCCTGATTCGTAAGATTCGCTCCATTGAAGAGCTAAAATCTTACAAGGTTTTAGCTGTTAATGACCGCACCGATTTAGAAGAACAGCTCGGCGAAACGATGACTTTGACTGGCGAAACGGTCGATTATGCCAGTAGCACTGAAGAGCTGAAAAGAAAAGGAGTAACCGACACTTCCAATATTCTGATGGTGATGATGCATAAATTTATGGAACGTGAAAACTTGGATAAACCCCGGGAGCTGTCTGATGCCCTGATGGTGGCGGAAAGTTCTCTGCCCGATTATGAAGCCTTCGGCACAATCAACCCTTCAGAAAATGTATTAATCCTGATTGATGAAGCTCACCGCACCCAGGCCAGTTTACTGGGGATGAACCTGTTTAAAGCTTTTCCCAATGCCACCAAGATTGCTTTTACCGGAACTCCTCTGATTACAAAGAAGCATAAGAAAAGGACTCATGAAACCTTTGGCTCCTATATTGATACATATAAACTGCAGGATGCAGTAAACGATGGGGCGACAGTGCAAATTCTTTACGAAGGCAAAACAGCGAACACAGCGATTACTGAAAAAGCGCAATTCGATGATAAATTCGAAGACCTCTTCCGGGAAAGAAGTGAGGAAGAGATGCTGTTGATAAAGAAAAAGTACGGCACCCTGGGCGATATTTTTGAGGCAGAACAGAGAATTGAAGCAATTGCCCGTGATTTGGTTCGGCATTATGTAGATAACATTTTGCCTAACGGCTTTAAAGCCCAGGTGGTGACCAGTTCCAAGCTGGCCGCTACCCGCTACCAGAAAGCAATTGACCAGGCTATAGCTGAAAGCATAGAAGAGGAAGAACACCGGAGTAATCCTAATCTGGATCTGCTCAGGCAGCTTAAGTTCTTAAAAACTGCCGTGGTTATTTCATCGGAAGGAACAAATGAAGATCCTAAAGTAACCAGGGTTCGGAAAGAAGCCAAGCGGATGAATGCTATTACCAACTTTAGAAAGAGTTTTGATTTTGATAAACCTTACACCGGGATAGCTTTCCTAATAGTGTGTGATATGCTACTTACCGGTTTTGATGCACCCATTGAACAGGTTATGTATATAGATAAGAAGATGGTCGAGCATAATCTGCTGCAGGCTATTGCCCGGGTTAACAGGACAGCCCAGGGCAAGAGCAGGGGCTTTATCGTTGACTATATCGGGATTGGCAACCACCTTCACAAAGCATTGCAGATTTACGGGGGCGAAGAACAGGCCGATGTTTACGGGGCAATGCAGGACATTTCTTCCGAACTGCCTGTGTTGAAAGACCGTTATTACCGTCTGCTTGATTTATTTAAGTCGCGCGGTATCGACAGTATTCAGGAATATGTGGAATACCTGGTGCGGGATGTGCAGGAGCAGCATCAGATCATGGAAAGCTGCATTAAGCTGCTTGAAGACGTCAACCTGAGGGCAGCCTTCGATGTCCACTATAAGAAGTTTTTGCAGAGTATGGATATTATCCTTCCTAACCCGGCAGCGGAAGATTATGTGCTCCCAATGAAAGCTTTTGGCCATATCCAGAACCGGGTCCGGCACCGCTATAAAGATAACAGTATCAGTATTGCCGGGGCAGGTAATAAGGTCAAGAAGTTGATCAATGAGCACCTGATATCACTGGGAATTGATCCGAAAATTCCCCCGGTAGAGCTGATGTCCAAAGAATTTAAAACCGAACTTGACCGTAATAAATCGACAGGTGCTAAGGCCAGCGAAATGGAACATGCCATCCGCAAGCATATCAAGATCAATATTGATGAAGATCCGGTCCTTTATGAAAAATTTAGTGAGAAGCTGAAAAAAATTATTGATCTTTATGAACATGATATCGAAGAACGCTACCGTCAGCTGCAGGCGCTTTTTGGTGAGATCGAGCAGGGCAGAAAAGAAGATGAAGAGACAAAGGGTTTAGACCCTGTAAAAGAAGCGCCCTTCTATGATCTGCTAATTAACAGGGCTTTCGGAGATGAAAAGCCTGCTGAAAAAGTGAGGGATCAGCTAAAAGATGTAACAGGGGAAATTGTTTCCCTGATCTGTGAAAACATCAGGCTGGTTGATTTTTGGCGCAAGGGGAAAGAGCAGACTAATCTGCGCAGTGAAATTGACGAACTACTTCTTTTTACCGGGATTGACAAAGTGATAGAGGCAAAGGAACAGATTGCTGCTGATTTTATGGAACTGGCTCGTAAAAAACACAGGGAGCTGGAGAAATAATGCCTCGTTACAAGGATATTGATTATAACCTTAAACAAAGCAGCCGTAAAACAATGAGTATCTATATTGAACCCGACGGCAGTGTATCTGTACTTGCACCGAAACGGCTTTCTAAAGAAGAAATTGAAAAAGTTATAGAAAGGAAGCGCTACTGGATCTACTCAAAGTTAACCGAATGGCAGGAGCTGAACCGTTCCCGAATTGAGCGTGATTTTGTTGGCGGGCAGGGTTTCCCTTACCTGGGCCGTTCATACCGGTTGAAGATAGTGGATGACCAGGATGTGCCGTTAAAATTATATCAGGGCTACTTCTGCCTCCGTAAAGCTGAACTGGCCCAGGCTGAAAATGAATTTGCAAAGTTCCACCGGGAAAAAGGTTTAGAAAAGATTCCCGGCCGGGTTAACTATTATAAGCAAATAATGGGCATTAAGCCGAATGGTATTAGGGTAATGGATCTAAAAACCCACTGGGCTTCCTGCTCAGATAATGGAACCCTAAACTTTCACTGGAAATGCATGATGACACCACTAACCATCCTCGATTATATAGTAGTTCACGAACTGGCCCACTTATTGCACCCCACCCACAATCAAAACTTTTGGAACCTAGTCGACAAGATCCTGCCGGATTACATGGAAAGAGTTAAATGGTTGCGAGAGAATGGTGCAGGGATGGAGGTGTGAAAAGTGCGATAAAGTCTAAAAATTTTTTATAAAGAAAATGCTTAAAGGGGTTTTTTTATGACTGAAATTGATTTAAAAAGCGCTGGGTCGTTTGGTGAAGATTTTATAGATATTTACCTTAAAAACGGACTTGGTAGCCTTACAAAAAGAGATGTAGACGTGTTGGTATTGTATTTATTAGTTAAGGATGGAAGATATGACCTGCCAAAGGATATTTTTAAAGCATGTCGAGAGCTTAAACTTACAGAAGCGCGGGTGCAAAATTTGTATCAAGAAGTACAATTTAAGTATATGCAATATGATGAAACAGTAGCAAAGCAGAAGTTTGTTGAGTTAGTTGAAAATGGATTGATTGAGCAAAAAAGTAATAAGCTTACTTTTATAGTTAGAGAGCCATTGCTTAGACAATATTTTGAGGAGTGGGTTGCTGCTCAAGATGGTTTTACTGATAGCTCTTTCAATAAAAATTTAGTAACTGTAAGTGTCAGTACTTTTGAAAAAATTTTATATGACCTTATGGAAGTTGATTATGAAGATATCCAAGACAAGTTGATAAATGAGTTGACACCACTAAACGAAGCTCAGGATAATGAAAGCTTATTAAAACTGTTTGCAAAGGAATTTTTGAAAACTGCAGGTAAAGAAGCAGGTTCAATGAGTATGCATGGATTAGGGCTTGCCTTTAAAATGATTTTATTTGGTAATTATGGATAGGGTTTTATTCACTAAGCTTTTCCTGGGTTTAAAAAGGAATGAAATGAATAGTTTTTTGAATGACATATGGCTGATTGTAAAGACTGAGCCCACCTAACTCTGTTCAGACGATAGGTGCGTGGAGTACTCTACTACCTAAGTTTTGAATCAACTAATTAAGTAACGGAACTTCTTCAAATAGTTTTTCTTGTTTGAGTTTGAATAAAGTAAGGAGTGATATCTTGGCTATTCCAGACTATCAAACAATTATGCTGCCTTTGTTAAAGCTAACCAGTGATAAGCAGGAGCATAAAATGAGGGATGTCACCGATCGTTTAGCCGACCAGTGCGAATTGTCGGATGAAGAACGCAAAGTGCTTATTCCAAGCGGAACTCAGGCTCTTTTTTATAACCGTGTTGGCTGGGCAAGAACTTATTTAGTAAAAGCGGGATTGCTTGAAACGCCCAGGCGAGGTTTCATAAGAATTACCAAGAGTGGCTTGGAATTGCTTAATGAAAAGCCTGAAGAAATAAATAATAAACTTCTTAAACGCTACCCCGCTTTTCGAGATTTTCAATCAATTTCAACAGAAGATAAAACACCGAAAGAACCAGCAGAGAAAACTCCGGAAGAGCTAATTGAAGAAGGGTATCAAAATATTAGGGACAACCTGGCTGCAGATTTACTGACTGAGGTTAAGAATAGTTCACCCCAGTTTTTTGAACGTTTAGTCGTTGAGCTGCTTGTGAAAATGGGATACGGCGGCTCCAGAAAGGATGCCGGCGAAGCTATTGGCAAAAGCGGAGATGAAGGCATAGACGGCATTATTAAAGAAGACCGGTTAGGTTTAGACGTGATCTATATTCAGGCAAAAAGATGGGAAAATAATGTGGCACCGGCAGAGATTCAGAAATTTGTTGGTGCGCTGCATGGTAAAAAGGCAAATAAGGGAGTATTCATAACCACTTCTACTTTTTCAAAGAATGCCTGCGCTTATGCAACTAATGTTGGGACAAATGTTATCCTGATTGACGGTAGCCAGCTTGCCCAGTTAATGATTGATCATGATGTTGGTGTTTCCGAAGTTTCCAGTTATACAATCAAAAAAATTGATACAGATTATTTCATCGATGAATGATATGTAAGTTTTTC
>PWYU01000031.1 GCA_003567725.1 Syntrophomonadaceae bacterium
AAATAGGAGTGCCCTCGGCAGTCGCAGCCGCAGGGTTGATGACGTCACTCGCCCCGACCACAACCACCACATCGGTATCAGAAAACTCCGGGGTGATCGCATCCATCTCATAAAGCTTCCCGTAATCCACACCCACTTCGGCCAAAAGCACGTTCATGTGACCCGGCATCCGCCCGGCAACCGGGTGGATGGCCATTTTGACCTCTTTGCCGTCCGCTTCCAGGGCATCGATCAGGGCCTTGACAGGCTGTTGGGCCTGAGCTAAAGCCATCCCGTAACCGGGAACCATGATAACCTTCTCCGCTTCTCTCAGTAAGCCGGCAGCAGCTTTTTCAGAAGAAGCAGTATCTTCAAACACATCCCTGGAAAATATATCCGGCTCCATTTCAGCAGGGTCCTTTCGGTAAGCGACGACCAGGTCGGGCACCGTTATAGCGGCATCCCCCCATATAGTAAGCACTTGCTCCTGTCCGTAGAGGGTATTGTCGACTCCCGAATAACCGGGCTTATTATCAAGGTTGCAGACAATGACCGCTTTAGCTTCCGACACGTGCAACACCGGCATACCGTAAATAGGAGTGCCCTCAGCAGTCGCAGCCGCAGGGTTGATAACATCACTCGCCCCGACCACAACCACCACATCGGTATCAGAAAACTCCGGGTTGATCGCATCCATCTCATAAAGCTTCCCGTAATCCACACCCACTTCGGCCAAAAGCACGTTCATGTGACCCGGCATCCGCCCGGCAACAGGGTGGATGGCAACCTTGACCTCTTTGCCGTCCGCTTCCAGAACATCGATCAGGGCCTTGACAGGCTGCTGGGCCTGAGCTAAAGCCATCCCGTAACCGGGAACCATGATAACCTTCTCCGCTTCTCTCAGTAAGCCGGCAGCAGCTTTTTCAGGAGGAGCAGCATCTTCAAAAACAGCACCCGAAAAAGTTACCGGTTCCGTTTCGGCTTCAGATCCAGCTGCCGCTTCGGCGGCATCTTTTTCTCTTATTGGGGCAGGGCCGGTTTGAAAGCCGCCTAATACTGCCGGTAAATTTCTGTTCATAGCCCGGCACATCAACTGGGTAAGAATCATGCCGGCAACACCAACCAGTGACCCAACACCGGCCAGTAAAAAATTGCCAACGGCCAGGCCGCTTACCGCGGCGGCCACACCTGACATGGAATTAAGAAATGATATAATAACCGGCATGTCCGCCCCTCCGATACGAACAGCCATTAACAAACCGTAAATGGCAAATATTGCCAGTATAGCCAGCTGGTATACAGGAGCCTGCAAAAAAAACAATCCAATGACCAACACGGCTCCTAATATCAATAAAAGGCGAAGGATTATACCGTGACCTTTCAAAAAAACCGGTTTCTGGGATACTAAACCCTGTAACTTAAGAGAAGCTACAACGCTGCCGCTGAAGGTAAGTGTCCCTACCCCAAGAGCCAGGGCTGCCGTGAACCAGAAAAGCCATAATTCCGTTCCGGCTTCCACGGCCATAACCGTGCCGGCCACCAGGGCGGAAGCGCCTCCGCCAAGGCCATTAAATAAGGCTACTGTCTGCGGTATCTGGATCATTTTCACCTGACGGGCCAATAAGATTCCCAATATACCTCCAATAAAAATGTAAAGCCAGGCCAGGGAGTCAATCATCCCCATCTGCAGGAAGGCGAAAATAATTGCCAGAGCCATAGAAAAAGCACCCAGGCGGTTACCCCACAAAGCAGTGCGTGGAGATTGCATAAGCCGTATGCCTATTAAAAATCCAATGGTCAAAATAATTGGGATCAAATATTCAAGCAAAGTGATCATCACCCCTTAACCTTTTCCTTTTCTTCATGCTTGAACATGCGTAGCATCCGGTCTGTAACCAAGAAGCCGCCTGCAACATTAATCATGGCTAAAATTAAAGCCGCCGCGGCCAGGCTTCTGGCGCCCGGCGGGGCAGCGGCATATATAGCAATAGAGCCCAAAACAGTTATTCCCGAGAGGGCATTCATTCCAGACATTAGTGGCGTGTGAAGTAATGAAGGTACAGCAGATATAACCCTGTATCCAAGCATAGCACACACCACAAGAAATATCAGTATCGCTGGCGACATAACTTACAACCTCCCTACCCTTTTGTAACCACAACAGTTGAACTTTATTCTTCCATTGCTTTCAAAGTTCCTTCATGAACAACTTTGTAATCTTTGGTAACCAGGGATTCTTTGATAACTTCATCTTCTAAGTCAAACTTCAGGTGTCCGTCTTCTATCAGGTAATTAATATAGTTGTAAGTGTTTTGAGCAAACATCCGGGAAGAATCAATCGGCAGATAGGCCGGAATATTTAGTAGAGCGCTTACATAGATGCCATCGTAATCATACTCTTCCCCAGCCCGGCTCAGTTCACAGTTACCTCCCTGGTCAATTGATATATCAATTATGACAGAACCCTTGTTCATCATTTCCACCATTGCTTTATTAACCAGGACAGGTGCTCTTTCTCCGGGTATCAAAGCAGCTAAGATAACAGCGTCACTTTCCTTCACATGAGGGGTAAGGATATCCCTTTCTTTTTCATACCAATCATCGGGAAGGCGCTTCGCATAACCCCCTTCACCGACACCTAACCCTTCAGGAAGCTCAAAGGGAATCGGTTCAGCCCCCAGGCTCCGGGATTGCTCATTGGCTTCCGGCCTGATATCAAGGGTTTTAATCTTGGCTCCGAGTCTTTTTGCAGTTGCTATAGCCTGAAGTCCGGCAACACCTACTCCAACAACCAGGACCTGGGCAGGCTGGAGTACTCCGGCACTTGTAGGCATCATTGGAATAAAACGAGAAAGGTTGTGGGCGGCAATAATAACCGACTTATAACCGGCCACTGTGCTCATAGAGGTTAAGGTATCCATATGCTGCGCCCTGGAAATCCTGGGAATACTATCCAGTGTGAAACTGGTAATGCCACTGCTTGCCAGCATTTTAACCATGTCATGATTGGAAGGGTTTGCCGGGTGCAAAAATGAAATTAAAATACTTCCTTCCGGCATTAATTCAACTTCGTGCTTACCCAATGCTGGATTATTATGGGGCTCTTTAACTTTGAGAATGACATCAGCCCTTCGATATAATTCTTCAGTACTTGTAACGATTTCTGCACCGGCTTGAATATAATCTTCATCATGAAAATATGATTTATCTCCAGCTCCTGCCTCCACCAGTACTTTTGCTCCGGCTTTAACGCATTGTTCAACCGTTTGGGGAATCGCAGCCACTCTTCTCTCACCGGCCAATATCTCTTTAGGAACCGAAATAGTAAGACCGCTGAATTTCATTAAAAACATCTCCTTTTAATTGTGATTATAATACCAACTCTAATAAAGTCAAAACAGATAACCATGATAAAAATCCAGTCAAACTAATTTAGTCTAAAAAGCAATAAAAAAAAGACGTTTGACCCATCACTTCACAGCAATGAATTCCCAGTCCTTAAATTCAAAGAAAAACATAAAAGCAATAATAACACTTATTGCTTTTTCACCCCGCCAAATGCAGGATCCTGCCAGAGGCCCGTCCCCCTTATGGTTACCTAATCTTTTTGGGTATTAATTACTTTACAAATATTAGTATATCAATATTCAATTAGATATGTCAATCACATAAATTCCCATTTTTATCAGATTATAATAACATACAAGTTTTTCGCAAAAATAATTTTAATTATTGCACAAAAAAGAAGGGTTTTTATGCAAAACAGCGAATCACATTATTAAAATCGAAGATTATTTATTATCCGGGTCACCGTTAAATATCCTTTAGCATTTAATTAAGAGAATAACTGCAAATAGGCAGCCTTTTATGAAATAAACAGGGGAGGTGATCTGCATTTATTAAACGGGCAAAAGGTAAGTTTTCCGGGTTTTTATTTACATTCTGAAAGGAGATGTTTTGTAGTGACGGAAGCGCTTTTAGCTTTCAATAGTTGGCTAAACTCTGTTGTGTGGGGACCTCCTTTTATGGTCCTCCTGGTTGGAACTGGTCTCTATCTTACTATTCGTTTGGGGTTTTTCCAATTTACTCATCTCGGACATGCCTGGAAACAAACCTTTGGGCGCTTTTTTTCCAAAGCTGAAGAAGAAGAAGGTGGAGCAATTACTTCATTCCAGGCGGTAGCATCAGCCATGGCTGCAACCATTGGGGTGGGAAACATTGCCGGTGTAAGCACAGCCATCGCGTTAGGTGGGCCTGGAGCTGTTTTTTGGATGTGGCTTACCGCTTTAGTCGGCATGGCCACAAAATACGGCGAGGCCAGTCTTGGAGTTAAATACCGGGAAATTGATCCGGAAACCGGCGAAGTATCCGGTGGGGTCATGTATTACATCGAAAAAGGCCTCGGTCCCAAGTGGAAGCCTGTAGCCATCATTTACGGGCTATTGGCCGGACTTGCTGCTTTCGGCATTGGCTGTATGGTGCAGGCCAATACTTTTGCCCACGCCTTTGAAACCGGTTTTGGCGTTCCTAACTGGGTTTCAGGAATCATCGTTGTTATTGCAACCGGCCTGGTAACTTTAGGGGGTATTAAGAGGATCGCCATGACCGCCGAAAGAATCGTCCCCTTCATGGCTATTGTTTATATTATTGGATCATTAATCATTATCTTTATGAATATCTCGAGCCTGGGTTGGGCTTTCGGGCAAATTTTCTATTATGCTTTTAACCCCATGGCCGCAACCGGCGGTTTCGCCGGAGCAGGAGTTGCAGCCGCAGTTCGTTTCGGTATCGCCAGAGGTATTTTCTCCAATGAAGCCGGGCTGGGTGCAGCTTCCATAGTGCACGCCCAGGCAAAAAACACGCCTGTCCGCCAGGGTATGTGGGGCATGTGGGAAACGTTTATCGACACCATCGTAATCTGCACGATGACCTCTCTGGTAATCATCCTGACAGGAGTTATTACCACTGGAACAACAGGAGCTGAACTGGCTTCTACGGCATTCAACAAAGGACTGCCTGGACCTGGTGGTGTAGTTGTATTAATCGGCTTAATTCTATTCTCCTATACAACTATGCTTACCTGGAACTTCTATGGTGAAAAAAGTTGGGAATATATTTTCGGTAAAAGTATTGTTATACCGTACCGTTTATTATTCCTGGGCTTCCTCTTTGTTGGAGCAATCGGAGGGCTGGTCCTAATCTGGGACATAGCAGACACATTGAACGGTTTAATGGCTGCTCCCAACTTGATCGCCCTTTTAGTCCTGGCCAATGTTCTGGCTAAAGATAAGAAGGGTTACGTGGAAGAATTAAAAAATAAACTGAGTGCAAAAATAAAATAAACATTATAGATCTTGTTAAGTTGCACTATCAAAATAGTGCAAGTAAAGAGTAACTAAAATTCTTACCCCCGGCCTGTCTTCATAAAGAGGACAGGCCGGGGCTTATAAATTTCCTTGCTCCGATTTTTAAACCTGGGAGGATAACACATAACTATTCCGAAAAACAAATACAGCTGGTGGTGTTAAGATTGGAAGATCGACTTCGCGCAACCCGTGCGGCAATCAACCTCAAAAATTTAGAGCATAATATAGTCTCCTTTCGGAACCATATCGCAGATAAAACAGCGATAATGGCTGTAGTAAAAGCGGATGGTTACGGTCACGGCGCATCTGAAATAGCATCTATCGCTTTAAAGTATGGGGCCACATGGCTTGGTGTAGCCTTCGTAGAAGAAGGCATCCGATTGAGGGAAAGAGGATTTACTGCTCCTATCCTGGTTTTAAATCCCCCTTTTGCCAATCAGGCCGAATTTTACATCAATCATAATTTGATACCGACCATATTTACGATGGAAACAGCAACAGTATTTTCAAATCTCGCTAAAAAAAATAACTGCCATTTAAACTTCCATCTAAAAGTAGATACCGGTATGGGCAGAGTGGGTGTTTTCCATTATGAAAAAGCAGAAGAATTCCTTGATCAGATCGTAAAGTTACCAAACCTTACCTGCAGCGGTATTTATACTCATTTTGCCACTGCAGATGAAAATGATAAAAACTTTGCCAAAAAACAGTTAACCAGGTTTTTAGATTTAACCGGCAAATTAAAACTGAAGGGAATATGCCCCTCCCTGGTTCATGCCGCAAACAGCGCCGCCGCACTGGAAATGCCAGAAGCCTGGCTGGATATGATCCGCCTGGGTATAAGCATGTACGGTCATTACCCATCACAAGAAGTTGATAAAGATAGAATTCACTTAAAGCCTTTAATGACCTTAAAAAGCAGGGTCTCTTTTAAAAAAACAGTTCCTGCAGGCTCCTGCATTAGCTATGGGTGCACATACATAACTAAAGTAAAAACCCCGGTAGCTACCGTTCCACTGGGGTACGGAGACGGTTACAGCAGGTTGCTTTCAAATAAAGCGCATGTCTTGATCAGGGGAAAACGCCATCCCGTAATCGGCCGGATCTGTATGGACCAGTTTATGGTAGATGTGAGCGCTGATCCAGGAATTAAAGAGGGTGATGAAGTTGTCTTATTCGGGAAGCAAGACGGTGCATGCATCTCTGCTGAAGAGATAGCTGATCTTTTGGGAACTATCAATTATGAATTGCTTTGTGCAGTTGGCAAAAGAGTCCCCAGGGTTTATATATAAGATTGCAGGGCTTTCCTATTTTTAAATCCTATATACCTTAATCAGGCATAGCCCGCTAAGCCGCACGGACGGTTCCACCGTCTTCCCTTTCTCTAATAATGTGAATAAATACCGGTTGCTATTAAATGAATATTATCGTAATATAGAAATTGGAGAGTGCAGGACAACCTCAGCACTTATGAACAATTATTCTGAATAAGAATCAGCTAATAATAGGATAAGGAGGAGCTGCTACATGCCGGTATATGAGTACGTTTGCCAGGAATGTAAAAAAATAACAGAAGTAAAGGCCAGCTTTGAAGAAAAAGAAAAAGGATTAACAGTTAAATGTGAACACTGCAGCAGCAATAATGTGAAGCAGTATTTCGGCAATATGACTGTTACTGCCAACTTCCCTTTACACTAAAGTGAGCGTCCAAACAAAATCTCGAGAAGGACCAGAAAAAAACCGGTCCTTCTTTTTTATTAACCCTATTTAATAGAATCTTCCCTTAAGCTTTTTCAAGAGTAATTTCTTCCCCATCACAAACATCACCCCATGCTCTGGGGTCTCCCCGTAAGCGCCCCACCAGGTTTACCGGGCTGGCCGGCCTGATTTCACCCGCTGTTGAAACCGGTGTTTGCCCAAAAAATATGCAAAAACAAGAACCTTCCGGCCAGTAAGCCACATCTCCTACTTCTACCATTGAAACAGCATCTTCCGGTCCGGTTTTAAGGGGTATGCTAAAGTATATTTCCTCACCCCAGGTACTGACAGAGTCTGCAACCGGTAATATCTCCCATAAGAGGTCAGCGGTTTTTGAATTGTTTAACTCCGCTTTCATTTGAATTTTTTCAGTTATAATGCTAATGATCCTGGTCACGGTAAAGCACCCCTTTTTCAAAAAGTTATTTATACCATGGATATAACTTCTTAGCGTAAGTAATCGAGAGCCAGGTTGGTGAAAACAGCCGGACCAATCCACAATACATCTTCATCCAAATCAAACTTTGAATTATGGTGCGGGTAAGTAATATTTTTCTTCTTATTCCCGGAACCAATAACAAAAAATACACCGGGCACTTTTCCAAAGTAAAAAGACATGTCTTCAGTGCCCATATTTGGTTTTTTTATTTCAATAATGTTTTCAGGCCCAATCACCTTGGAAGCGTTTTTTATAAGCCTCTTTGTAAAATCGGGATCGTTGCTGGTCGAAGGGTAACCTCCCAGCATTTTCACTTCCGCTTTAGCCCGGTTGGCTTCCGCAGTAGAAGTGCAAATTTCAGTTAACCGCCTGGTAATAAAACAGCGATCTTCTTCATATAAAGTCCGGAAATCACCACCAAATATTACCCGGGGAGTAATAATATTATGGGCTTCCCCTCCTTGAATTTGCCCTATAGTAAGCACAACCGGACAAAGTGGATTCATCTCCCTGCTTACAATTTTCTGTAAAGAAAGAATTATCTCCGAAGCAATCGTGATAGCGTCTACACCAAGGTGAGGTAGCGCACCGTGGGTGCTGTTACCTTTAACAGTGACTTCAAACCTGGTTGATGCAGCCAGAATGGGGCCCTCGCAAACACCAACCTGACCTGTTGCCAGCTCAGGAAAAATCTGCCCAACATGCAAGCCGGCAACAGCATCTACAACGGGATCTTCAAGGCATCCATCATCGATCATCCGGGCTGCCCCAAAATAACCCTCTTCACCGGGTTGAAATAGCAGTTTTACATTGCCCCGCAAGCGGGACCGGATACCATAAATTATTCTTGCTGCACCAAGAAGCATAGCCATATGAGCATCATGCCCACAGGCATGCATGTTTCCGTTGGTTGAAGCAAATGAAAGCCCGGTTTCTTCCTTAATGGGCAATCCATCCATATCAGCACGAAGAGCCAGGGTTGGTCCGGGTTCCTCCCCCGCTATTAAAGCAACCACCCCGGTTTTGGCTGCCCTTCGGTAGGTAATTCCAAATTCGTCGAGTTTAGCGCGAATATAGGAGGAAGTATGCTCTAAGTCAAGGCCGATTTCCGGAATCTGATGTAAATCGCGCCTCCAGCTAATTACATCCTGTTGAATGTCTTTTGCTAAACTATTAGTGTCCATCGCCAGGCCCCTTTTCTGATCGCTATGATGGTTAAAATTAAAATATTTACTCATCCACTACCGGGTTGTTGGTTAAATTACCTGAACTGGAAACTATGCTCTCGAATTCTTCAGGTAGCAACCACAGCAGCTTAGCTTCGCCCTTCTCCCGGGCTTCCCTTGAGACAAGCTGAAAGTAAGCTTTAACTCAATGGAAGTAAAAAGGATAATTACAAAAAGATTAATTAATCAGGATATCTTTTATTGCCATCACAGCTGTTTCTATATCACGCCGGCTCACTTCTTTGCTTGTAGTCAATCTGATCATGTCCGGCTCCATAACGCTGGCCAGAATATTCCTCTTCTTTAACTCTTCATTAAATTGTTGGGGGTGAATATGCTGTGGTTTAATAATTACAATATTAGTGTCCACATCTGCTGGATCAAACTCAAGTCCCTTCAATCCTGCTAATCCTTCGGCAAGCAGGCGGGCGTTAGTATGATCATCTGCAAGCCGATCAATCATTGTTTTAAGAGCCACAAGGCATGCAGAAGCAATTACACCCGCCTGGCGCATTCCACCTCCCAGGCGTTTACGCCATCTCCTGGCCTCTTCAATAAAATATGCCGGGCCGGCTACAATAGATCCGACAGGTGCTCCCAATCCTTTGGAAAAGCAACATTGAATCGATGTTGTGCAGGCGGTATATTCTTTAACCGGTACCCCCGACGCTACAGAAGCATTAAAAATCCTCGCTCCGTCTAGATGAACAGGCAGATTATTTTGGGAAGCAAGGTTATAGATCATTCTCATGTTTTCAAGGGGAACTATTCTACCACCACCACGATTATGAGTATTTTCTAAACAAATCAGTGATGTCGGGGGAAGATGAACATCATCAGGCCGGATAGCGCTCGCAACCAGTTCCGGGGAAAGGATACCTTTATCTCCAGGCAGCGGCCTGGGTTGAATCCCGGCAAATGCAGAAGCTGCTGCCGCTTCATAATAATAAATATGGGCATTAGCTTCCATGATAACCTCCGTGCCGGGGCTGGTGTGGGTCAATATGGCAACCTGATTGCCCATAGTTCCGCTTGACACATACATAGCCGCCTCCTTACCCAATACCTGGGCAGACTCTTCTTCCAGGCGATTTACAGTAGGATCTTCACCATAAACATCATCCCCGACTTCTGCTTCATACATTGCCCTGCGCATTTCTTCGGTGGGCCTGGTAATTGTATCGCTGCGTAAATCAATCATTCTTTAGCGCCTCCTCTTTAAACTCTCCTTTAATATTGTAGCATGTAATATAATTTTATATGTAACCTGATTATAATATTTCAGAGTAAAGGTAATAAAACTGGGGATAATCCGAAGATAACCGCATCGATTGAATGATCTTTATTATTATCAATTCTTGGGTATGAATCATTCAATTGATAATAAAGTAAAAAACCGAACCTTTACCCGGACTGGATTCAGCCCAAATTATACCGCCGTGCCGTTCAATGATTCTTTGGACTATACTTAATCCAATACCAGTACCAGGATATTCTTCAGAGGAGTGTAATCTTTGAAAAGCATTAAAGATTTTTTTAGCATGCTCCGCCTCAAAACCGACCCCGTTATCTGAAATAAAAAATGAATTTTTGCCATTTTGGGTAACGCTACCAAATTCAATTTGCGCCTTAGCATTGCCATTTGTAAATTTCCAGGCATTGTCCAGCAGATTCTCCAGTGCAATTCGCAGTAAAGCGGCATCACCGGTAGCATATAGGCCTGGGGCAACAATAAACGCTGCTTCACGCTGAGGGTCTTGTTCTTGTAAATACCTGGCATATGCTTCCACCATAGCACTTAAGTCAACCCTGTCCCGGTGTAACTCCTGCCTGGTAACACGGGATAATTTTAACAAATCATCAATTAAATCGCTCATCCGCCGGCTTGCTGCAACTACTCTCTCTAAATAATTACGGCCTTCTTCGTCAAGGTATTGGCCGTGATCTTCCAGTACTGCTTCACTAAAACCTTCAATACTGCGCAGAGGAGCCCGTAAATCATGTGAAACAGAATAGGTAAAAGCGGCAAGTTCCTTGTTTGTCCATTCAAGCTCGGCAGTTCTTTCCCGAACCCTTTGTTCAAGTTCCTCATTCAGTTTTTTCAATTCCCATTCGGCATTTTTTAAATCGGTTATATCCAGGGCAGTATCAATAATACCTACAATTTGGCCCGTTTCACCAAAAACCGGTGAAGCGGTAACCTGCCAGTAACGCCCTTCCGGTGAGTTAATGCTCCCGCGATATAAATGGCCCAGCTCCAGTGCTTTTTGAACATGACAGCCCGGGCAGGGCTCACTGCGATTATACCAGGCATCATAACATTTTCGTCCCAGGTATTGATCATGGCTTTTTTGGTAATTATTTTCAGCAGCCCGGTTGGCCCAGAGAATGTTCATCTCCTGATCTTTGTAAGTTACCATCTCTGCTAAATTATCCAATATAACAAGTTTCTCCTGCTGCTCTTTTTCCACAATTTCCTGCTGTTTTTTGCTTCCTGTTATATCTCTTGATATAACCAGGATCCCGATCAGCTCTTCATTCTGATTTTTTAATAATGTAATAAGAGTGTTAACCCAGATCTTTGAACCGTCCTGACAGTATTCTTCCAATTCCAATTGTACTGCCTGATCCGACTCAAAATCACCTCTCTTATCCATGGCCACCAAACGATCATATCCTTTAAAAAACTTTCTTATTGAATCAGGGGTCATATTATCTTCTAAGGTTAGTGAGAGAGCTTTATCGGCAGATATCCCTTTTACTTTTTTAACAGCGGGGCTAACATATATAAAACGCATATCCAAATCTAAAATATTGATTATATCGGTGGTATTATCAGCTATAAGACGATATTTTTCTTCGCTTTCCAGAAGTTCACCTTCAGTAGTTTTACCCTTGTAATAAAAAATGATAAGCCCGGAAGTGATACCAAAAAAAAGGACCATCAAAATGAGAGCAATGTTTCGCCTTTGCACAATTACAGCTTCCAGATCTGTCAGGTAAACCCCGGTTCCGATAACCCATTCCCAGGGTTTAAAACAGTTTACATAGGAAAGTTTTTCTTCAAAGCGGTCAGTCTCATCATAGTACTGCCAGGAATAAGAGACATGTCCACCTCCATGATCTCTGCATACATTTACAAACTCCTAAAAAACCTTAAATCCTTCCGGATCTTCAAAATCATATACATTTTCACTTTCTAAATCCGGCCTGAAGGGATGGACTATCACATAGTGGTCATAACTATTAATCCAATAATAATCCAAACCCCGCTCACCATAATTTAGTTCACGGATCATTTGGCCTGCCTGCTGCTTAGCCTCTTCTGTATTAATCGAGCCTTCTTGTTCTAAGGCGTGGTAGCGCTGCAGTATAGAAAATCCTACATCTACCATTTCCCTGGTGTGAGTCATCTTTTCTTGGTAAATATCATCTCTGAGAGAAGGAAGGATCCAAAAAATATACAAAAGGGTACTGAAAATCAGTAATCCAAATATTACCACAAGCAGTTTTAGATAATTGTGTTTTTGCATATCTTTTATCTCTCCAAAAACATAAAGCCCAAAGTATGCTCTACACCCGCACTATATATTTAGCATAGAGCATTATAAGGCAATTTATTCGAGATAATTAAAAGTAATATAAGATGAACCCGTCCAGATAATAATTCAACAGCTATCCAGTAAAACCTTTTATAAAAATGTAATTTTTCCCCATCGTGCCCAAATATTAGACAACTCTACAATATGCATCAAATCCTGGATTACCTTCTTAAAGAAACAAAGAGCATAGAACAATATCTACAGATTGTATCGTCAATATGGCGGCAAGATAAATCCTGAAGCGCCTTTTTAGCCAAAGCTTAAAGTATTGGCCTTTTCTTGCCGTTCTTCAGGGGGAATCATGCCCGGCTTAAGGTGGACAAGACCTCAGCAGACAAGCGCAGCTATTTTCTATGAGCAACACAGCTTCTTAGATGGAAAACCGAAACCCGCTCTTTATGCAATTTGTGGGCTCCTTTACTCGTTAAAATAGCGTATACTGATCTTTTTTAATTCCCTATCATTAAACAACGGTTCATAGTTATTGATTCCGTTCGCATTAGAAATCCCTTTCATAATTTCTAAGCATTCTTGTTCTGAATTCCCATGAACCATGGTCAAAAGATTATAAGGCCAATCATTGAAACTATTACGATGGACAAGTATAGCTCCTAAACGACGCATCACATCCCGATCGAAGAAATTTTTTATAGCAGTAAAAAGATTTTGCATCTCTGTTCCCAGTTCATTAGCCAAATCAGAATAGTGTAACGTATATGTTATTACTTTTTATTGTGGATTGCCAGCAAAAGCCCTTTCTTTAAAGAAACTTCAGCTTTCATTCCTACAAGCTCGTTGCTCAAACCAAGAGTTGAAGCAAAATCAAGGCTTCCATGCCGAAGCGGATATTTTAAGCCCTTTGTTTCTATCCCCTTAGCTTCTTCGGTCAAAGCAAAAAGCGAAAAATAATTTCCACTGCCGCCTTCAACAATCGCTCTATCTTTAATCAAAAACACTTCCTGATTACGATCAACTATCCGGGCGGGAATACTAAATTTAAGAGGGATCTCGAGCAGCAGCACATTGACAAAAGCATGGTCAAAGCGCTCACCGCCCAGGGCTCCTATGATCACTATCTCTTGGGGCTTCATCTCGACAGCTTTATCTATAGCCAGTTCTAGATCGGATTTATCTTTTATAGAAGGGTGTTTAATTGTATGAAGATCAAGTTTTTCAAGTTCCTTTTTATCCTCGGGTTTAAGGGAATCCATATCCCCGATAACCAGATTTGGCTTTAATTCCATGGCCAAAGCATATCCGCAACCACCATTGACGCAAATAAGAAAATCATCTGCCTTAACCAGTTTCTTGTAAAAAGCTTGGTCCTCCAGCTCACCATTAGCCACAACAATTACTCTTTTTAGATCCACTTAAGTTTACCTCTTTTCAAATGTAACTACTCAGCCTATTGCCCTTGTTGAATGATAAGCGGCGCCATGGGGACAGTTCAAACGTCCCTTAAAGCATAAGCTTTAAGACCGAAGGGGAGACGGTGGAACCGTCCCCTTCGGCTTAGCGGGCTAAGCCTGTGTAGTTACTTTCAAATTACAAATCCTTTTTTCCCTGTCTAAAAGGATATTAGCTATCCACTGTTATAACTAAAAGGATTAAGGGTCTTTAAATGGCTTTCCAGGCGAGATAACCCTTCTTTAAGATTTTCCATAGAACACGCGTAAGATAGCCGGATATATCCTTCTGCACCGGGACCAAAATCAATCCCGGGAGTTACGGCCACACCGGATTTTTCCAGGAGGCTTAGAGCAAATGAATAAGAGTCATTTGTGTATTTTTTTACATTGGCCAGCATATAAAAAG
Organism: Syntrophomonadaceae bacterium; assembly: GCA_003567725.1. Taxonomy (GTDB): domain Bacteria; phylum Bacillota; class Dethiobacteria; order DTU022; family DTU022; genus B1SED10-74M. The sequence continues at coordinate 14,186 of PWYU01000031.1, forward strand.
CACCATCTGGCAGGCGGGTAGGGGCAATTCCCATATTATCCAGTGCCTGGTAAAGATATAAACGCCGCTCATTATAGTCGCTGAAACGTTTATCAAGAGTATCAGGGGTTTCCTGAAGAGCGGCAATTCCAGCCGACTGGATAAAATTACAGGAACAGATAAAAAGGTTTTGTTGCAGTTTTTGCATTTTCTTAACCATATCTGGGGGAGCAATCAGGTAGCCCAGGCGCCAACCGGTCATTATATTCCGTTTAGAAAACCCGTTTATAACCATAGCCCGATCAGTAAATTCCAGGATAGAATGATCACGGCCGCCATAATTAATCCCGTGATACACTTCGTCAGAAACAATCCAAAGCCCCAGTTCAGATAATTCTTGCAGCTCTATTTCTCCTAGTACAGCTCCGGTTGGATTGGCCGGTGAATTTATTAGTATGCCTTTTACTTTTGAATTTAAATTTTTTCTTACTTCTGAAGCCTTTATTTTAAAAGCGTCCTCTTCATAGACCGGTACAGGGAGAGGTTCAGCCCCAACATAGCGTATAAAATTTGGATAACAAGCATAATATGGATCAGAGGTGATCATTAGATCGTTTTGGTCTAATAAAACCGAAAAAGCAAGAAGCATGGCAGCAGAAGAGCCAGAAGTAACGATAATTTGTTCCGGGCTTATACTTACACCATAAAGCCTTTTATGGTAAGCGGATATTTCTTCTCTTAACGCCATCTTGCCCAGGCTGTGAGTATAACAAGTTTCATTGTCCTGAATAGCTTTTACGGCCGCTTCTTTTATAGCCTTTGGAGTTTCTCCACCTGGCTCTCCAAGCTCCATATGAATAATAGAAAACCCTTTAGATTCTAACTGCTGAGCTTTTTCCAGTATTTCCATGGCCAAAAAAGGTTGAATCTGATCAATCCTGCGCGGGTAATCATGATCTTTAAACGGCTCAGAGATTTGTTCATTCATGCTTTAACCTCCTTCAAACCTGGATCCTGCTTGTTCTTTTTCCTTAATTATTTCAACACAGTATTCAATTATTTCTCTGCGCCTCACAATACCAATAAAAATACCTTGATCATCTACAACCGGTACAAAATTCTGCTCACTGGCTGCACTTAAAAGATCGACAATCCTTGAGTCAATTCGAACCGGCTTGTTTTTAACATGAATCGCTATTTCTTTCAGCATTATTTTTTCCATTCCACTTAGATCAAGACCTTCAGAATTTTTTAACTTCCATAGCAAATCACCTTCTGTGATCGTTCCCGCGTAACAACCCTGTTCATCAACCAGTGGTACTGCCGTGTAACTGTGATGTTCCATTTTTTCAAGGGCCTGCCGCATAGAGGTCTTAGGGGTTAAAAAAACCACTTCATTTTTCGGGATTAAAAAAAATGCTACTTTCATTTCTACTCAAACTCCTCTGCTTCATTGTCAATCATACCACCGCCAATAATTCTAAAACCGGCTTTTCGATATAGCTCAGTAAGTTCCGGTTCAAATAAAACATTAACCGTTTTAATATGGTCTTCCTTGATTTTTTTTATGATCATTTGTAAAAGGGTCATAGCAATACCCTGTTCCTGGTAACCAGGATGAACAAGCAGGTTGCGGACCAGCGCATCATCCACCCCATCACTGATCACATCAACAAAGCCAACCAATTGCCTGCCATCAAAGCAAGCAGCTGTTAAATAAGTATTTCCAATAATTCTATTTAATTTATCTATTCTGGCATCCCAACCCACCGCACTTCTCAGCGCTGCTACATTTTCTGCCTTGAGTTGAGGATTCAAGCAATAAGACAGCTGCAAATGTTCACCTCAGGTCTTTATTCTTTATTCATTATAACAGCGATGCCTATAAATATCATGAAAACTGAATTGCATCTTTTAAAACAAGGCTTTCCTGATAAGAAAGGGGCCAACCAGTTCCAGGCTGCTGCAGCCGGTTAAAAGCATTGATCTACGTAAATCATCTTCCAAAAGTCTCAATTGCATACTTACGCCATCTGCTCCTCCACCAACAGCGGCAATCGCTACCGGCCTGCCGATAAGCACAGCTTCAGCACCAAGCGCGAGAAGTTTTAGAATATCTTCACCGGACCGGATTCCACCGTCAACAAAAATCTTAATCGAGCCTTTAACTGCTGCTACAATCTCCGGAAGCACCTCTGCACTTCCAGGAGTGGAATCCAGAGCTCTTCCTCCATGATTCGAAACCACCAGACCGGCAGCACCACAATTAACTGCTTCAACTGCCTCTTCAGCAGTCATGATCCCTTTTAGAATAAAGGGAAGACTTGTATCTTCAATAATATCTCTTATGGTTGAAAATGATAAGGATCCAAACGGCTGCCCGGGTGTTGAAAAATTTTCAAATCCCGCAGCATCTATATCAATTCCTACTGCCAGGGAGCCATTATCCTCGGCCAGCCTTACCCGCTTAATAATTTCTTTTTTTTCGCGGGGTTTAATGATGGGGATGCCTTTTCCGGCTGTTTTTTTTCGGGAAGCTTTTAGACCCAACTCAAATAGTGGAGGGTCCGGTGAATCTCCGGTAAAAGCAATCGTACCTGCATTTTCAGCGCCTTCCACCTGAGACAAAATGAAATCATAATCATCGATCCGGTTCAAAAAATTGTAGGCAGTTTCACACATGGGTGCCACCATGATCGGTGATTCTAATTTTACTCCAAACAGCTCATACCTTGTATCGGCAGCATTAATTTCGTGGATAGTTCGAAGATTCAATAGAATTTGCTCTAAAGCGGCCCGGTTTCTTCTCACGCCCTGCCTGTTATGGTTTCTTCCGCCCATTCCCGGAACCCCACTGATACATGATAGGCCGTCACAAACAGGGCATACCCTGCAAATTCCTTTTAAACGCTCTCTGGCCTGCTCATGAATCAATTTCAACTCATCCAAAAAACCCACCCCTGCCTGACCAATAGTCAACACCAGATCACATTTTATCGTGATCACTGTTATTGTCAATAGCTAATTGGTACTACATATATATAGCTTATATCAAAATACCGCCGTGCCAGGGGACCTTTTCCATGCTCCCCTCTGCCGGAATGTTTATTATTGTCTTTAGTAATAGGAGGTACTCTTTTCCCCCCACCGACAATACATAAAAGATTATTTCTCCCTGGATAAATAATTAGAACAGCACTCTAGGTCTTATCATAAGCTTTACAAATCTGCCGGCGGTTCAACTTCCTGGTATTATCTTTTACAATAGTAATCAAGTGTCCATTTCTAAATCGTGTACGGACATCCTGATCATCAATTTTTTCAGGGATCCAGACAGCATTCGAGCTAAGCAATCGGTAATCCTCTGCAACAACCGGTTTGAGACCAAGGGCCTGCAAATCTGCTATCAGAGCTTTACTGTTCTGACGGTGACGGGCAAAGCGCTCATCCAAACCTTCTTCTTAAGGATCCGAGAATGAACCGGACTGGGATCTGGGCCCAATAATAATATTTCTTACGACTTCGTTAACTTCATAATCATTAATCTACCTTATGCTTTAAGCACTTTTAGTTTAATTATCAAGAAGAGCTAACAGGTCGCTTAAAACCTGACTAATATCTTCTCTGATTACTACTTCAGACCTTCGATCATAATCAGTAGGTTGATTATTGATTATTGCCATTTTGCCTGCCAAACGAGGCAAATCGGCAACCGGGTAAACTACAAGGCTGCTGCCAACCACAAGCATAAAATCACAATCAGATTGGATTTTTTGACTAAGCTCAAAGAAAATGGGCGGCATGGGATCTCCGAAAAGCACCACTTCCGGCCTGAGCATGCTATGACAGTTATGGCAAACCGGAGGAATCCTTTTTAATTCAACCTGCTGGACCAGTTCTTCAAAGGGATATTTCATTTTACAGCCCAAACAGTACCCTAATCTCAAATGGCCGTGGACTTCCCACACATTTTTAGAACCAGCTCGAACGTGCAAACCATCAATGTTTTGGGTAATTAAACCTTGTAAGTACCCCAATTCTTCCAGGCGGCTTAACATAAAGTGACCTGAGTTGGGTTCAGCAGAAGATATTTTTGCAAAACGGCTAAAAGCAGATTCATAAAACAAACGAGGGTTGCTATACAACACTTCAACAGATGAAGTAGCAATTGGATCAACTTTTTCCCATAAACCAGTGCCTGGAGAACGAAAATCAGGAACCCCGCTGGCAGTGCTTATCCCGGCACCAGTTAAGACAAAAAAACGCTCATTTTTTTTAATTAAAGCCGCTAGTTGTTCAAGTTTTTCTGCATACTCCATACAGGTGCCTCCTTCACTTTATTCCATATTCTTCTTTGATTCCCCGGCCTCGCGGAAGGCAAAGTGAATGATCTGAGCAGTCTTTCAACTCAGGTTTTTCAAAGTTAATAATATCGTAAAAATCATCCCATGACGAGTAAGAAAGATGATGCTCTTTACAGGCTTCAGCCAGCCTGTCTCTTGCACAAATACGGTCACTCCAAAAAGCGCCAAACCGGTCATTGCTCCCATCACCAATATAAATAACCGGTTTCCCAGCTTCTTTATTCCTTACGACATGACTTGCCTTACAATTACCACAAACCGAGCAAGTTTTGTGAGCATGTGGAGTAACTACTTTAAGGGATCCATTTTCACCGGTTCTAGTATCATTGCGATATATACAATCAACTTTCTCCAACAAATTATATTTTTCTAAAACAGGTTCAATATAAAAACCAAACCCATCACTGGCGATAATGACAGTGCTGTTCATTTTCCGGGCATTGTCGAGGAAATCATTAAATCCAGGCCGGATTTCCGCCCATTGCAATGATTTGCCACTCAACAATTCCAGGTCAGGTGGCAGCAATTTCACTATTTGCCGTAACCATTCTTTGATCGGTATTTCTCGGCGTCTGTATCTTTCCTCAGTTTCTTTATAAATTGGTCCGCCATAATGAGCAGCCAGTTCTGAAGATAAGTCATTTGTGGTAATGGTTCCATCAAAATCTATAACATAAGTATAGTCAGCTTTTGCAGTCATTATAACCTCCACAAAAATCAGTTTAGCCAGCAATAAAAATCCTGTTATAGCTCGCTTCATCTTTTAAAAAGAGAAGGAATAATCAAGGCCTCTTAAGGTTTGTTAAATAGAGTGATTACATCCTGCGGTTTTTCAACCAGCAAGCCGGCTCCTCCTTCCAGCAGTTCATTTGCCGGACGAAATCCCCATAACGCACCGACTGGAAAGAATTTACCAGCTACTGCAGTCTGCATGTCAGTATTGGTATCTCCCAGGTAAACTATATGTTCCGGTTTAAACCCCATTTTTTCAGCTATATTTAATGCCCCGCTGGGATCAGGTTTTTTGGGAACCGTTTCTTCTATACCCTGAACGGTGAAAAAATTCCACTGCGGCAACAAAGTTTCTACGGTCAGCGTAGTAAATTCATGGGGCTTATTGGAAAAAATAGCTTTGGGTATGCAGTTTTCTTCAAAGAAATCAAGCATTCCTTCCACTCCGGGGTAAGGACTGGTATGATCAGCCCACCTTTTTCGATATTCTTCCTTGACTTTTGTCACCAGAACAGAATAATCGGCTTCTTCAACTGCATTTTCTGGAAAGGCTCTTCTGACTAACATCTCAATTCCATCACCGACGAAATACCTGTAATCGTCTACTGAATGCCCTTTAAAACCGTTTTTATTAAGCACAGCATTGACTGAATAAGCAAGATCTTTAAGGGTGTTGAGTAAAGTTCCGTCAAGATCAAAGATGATAGCCTTGTATCTCATTATAATCTCCTTTTCGAATATATTAACCAGAAGTAACTACTCAGCTTATTGCCCTTGTTGAATGATAAGCGGCGCCTTTGGGGACGGTTCGAGCGTCCCGAGGCGCAACATAGGCCGAAGGGAAGACGATGGAGCCGTCCCCGTGGCTTAAACAAAAAAACAAAGGGACGCTCCCGGTACTCAGCGTCATTTGGAGTGTCGAGGGTGTCCCCATAAATCACAGTATATGTAAAGCAAAGCTAGCTGGTTTTTGTCCAGCGCCCCACCAGGGGCAGTACTTCTTCGGGATAATAACGGCGAAATATCCGGTAATAATACAGCTCTTCTTTGTTCCTTACAGGAACCGGTGCTTCAGATGATTCTTTTTCAAATTCCTGATCGCTAATCGCTTCTTCTGCAACTTCGGTTAACATATCCGAGGATCCAGAACCTTGATCAAATTGCTGCTTTTCCCGCCAGGCCACTTTTGAACCCAGTTCCTTTACAAAGGCTTTTCTCAAAATCCATTTATCAACCGGTTCATCTACATCAGCAGCAAAATCATGCAGTTTCCAATCAAGAGGAAACTGTTGGACCAGCTCAAGCAGAGCAGGCTTTAAAAAAGGAACCCGGCAGTCAAGGCCATGAGCAGAATTCATACGGTCTACTCTTTGCAGGCCGGTGCGGCTCAGGTTTTTGATAAAATTATCAATTTCAGCAGTTATTTCTCCTTCAGAATCAAGCGTTTTAAGATAGCTGTAACCCGCAAATATCTCATCTGATCCTTCTCCAGTTAGCATTACCTTGCACCCATCATGAGCAGCAAAACGGGCTGCTAAGAAATTAGGGATTGACGATCTAACATAAGCACAGTCAAATGATTCCAGATGATATATAACCGAAGGCAGTACTTCTAGCATATCATCCAGGCCATAAGTATAAACGTGTGGTTTTGAGCCAATTCTTTCAGCAACAATAGCTGCATACTCAACATCCTGGCTTCCTTCAATGCCAACTGTATAAGTGTTAATCGATTCAGATGATATTTCTGACGCCAGCGCGGCAACGACACTGCTGTCCAGGCCTCCGCTCAAATATACCCCTAAATCATTAATTTTCACATCTGTCATTCGCTCTTCGACGGCAAGCCATAGCAGGTGGCGCATTTTTTCTTCAGCTTCTTCCAAGGAAAGCTTATTTTCTTTAACTACTTTAGGCAAGTTATAATACCGGATCCAGCCTTTTCCTTTTTCATAATAGCTGCCCGGAGGGGCTTCTTCAATCGGACTATCCAGGTCTATCAAGGCTTTTATTTCCGGGGCAATATAGAGGGTTTTATCTTTGATCGTATAATATAGCGGCTTAACACCAAATGGATCTCTTGCCACAAGACAGCTGCCGTCATCTTTCAAGTAGGCCATTGTAAATTCCCCTTCAATATTTTCAAAACAGGACAGTCCCCTTTTTTGCAGTAACTCAGAAAACTTACTTTCTCCTTCACGGCCTTGAAGAGCAGCGCCGCCATCTTTGGTAAAAACCATATAACCATCAAGAGCAGCTGATGACTTTTCGTCGTATTCCAAGGTAACATTGTTTAAAACAGCCAGGCTCTGACAATTTTCATCACATTTTTTTTCTCTACAAGTTCCGCGAAACTTGACTTTTTGTATCAGCGGATCCAGATCTGCCGTATTGCCTTTTTCACTAAACACGGCAACTAATCCGGGCATGATAAATCAACTCCTGTTTAATATTTATCTCCTAACTCTTTAGAAGACTTAATTAAAGTATAGCATACCTGAAAGTGAATGTAAAAAAATGCCTTGAAATCAGGCTTTCTGGTTATGCTTGTAGTAGAGTGCCCCTACCGGACAGGCATCTACACAAAGTTTACACTCAGTGCAGATAGAATCGGCTAATGGTAAATCTTTAAAGGTAGTTACCACCCGGTTGATGCCCCGGCCGGTAAAACCAATGGCTCCAATTTCAGCCTCAACACGATCAGCCCAGACACATTGCCCGCATAAGACACAGCGGCTGCGGTCAAAGGCAAATTCGGCCGGACTATCATCAAGTTCATACTCTCTTTCCAATGGCTTGAAACGATCACACTTCAATTTAAGGCCTCTTTTTTTAGCAATCATCTGGAGGGCACAATCCCGGTTGGCAGGGCATTCCCTGCACTTGAGGTTATGATCAGAGAGAATCAGCTCAAAACCAGTTTTTACCAAACGATCGATGTGCGGGCTTCTGGTCTTGACCACCATTGCATTCTCTACTTCCTTCGAACAAGCAGTGACTGGCTTATCTTGACCTTCTATTTCGACAAAACAGAGACGGCAAGAAGCATTGGGCCTGCTTTCATCTTTTATAGCACATAAATGTGGGATAAAAATATTATTTTCCAGGGCTACCCAGAGCAGTTTTTCTCCCCGTTGGGTTTTAATACTTTGATCATCTATGGTAATTGTTACTTCTTCACTCATTTCACCTTACGCTCCTTTTCACCTGGTAATACTGGAGGAGAAAGTCTTAGTACTGCATCATATTCGGTAGGACAGGCTTTACGACAGTTATCGCACTTCACGCATTTATCCTGATCAATGGCTTTCAACCCATCCTCCCTGGTATAAATCGCTTCTGTGGGGCAACTGCCCACACAGACATTACATAGTTTACTGCATTTGGCTGGTTTAATATAATAAAGGATTAAATCACGGCATACCAGGGCAGGACAGCGCCCTTCTTCCACATGAGCTTTATATTCTTCATAAAAATACCTCAAGGTAGTAAGGACAGGGTTAGGAGCAGTTCGGCCTAAATTGCACAGGGAACCATCCCGAACATCTTCACCAAGCTCTTTTAAAAGCTGGAGAGTTTCAAGATCACCCTCACCCCTGGTGATATCAGTAAGAATATCCAGCATATGCTTAGTTCCAAGGCGGCAAAAAGTGCATTTGCCGCAAGATTCATGTTGAGTGAATTCAAGGAAATAGCGAGCTACAGAGACCATGCAGTCCTCCTGATCCATAACCACCAAACCACCGGAACCCATAATCGCCCCCGCTTCATGAAGTGAATCAAAATCAATAGGGACATCTAAGGACGACTCTGGTAAACAACCTCCCGAAGGACCACCGATCTGCACTGCTTTGAATTCACAACCCTCCGGCAGCCCATCACCTACCTCTTCAATTAACTGACGTAAGGAAATGCCCATCGGCACTTCTACCAATCCGGTATTATTAATCTTGCCAACAAGAGAAAACACGGCAGTACCGGGACTCTCGTCGGTTCCAATACTCTTAAACCAGTCTGCACCTTTATTTATTATCAGGGGCACGTACGCAAAGGTTTTGACATTGTTGAGAACTGTCGGCCGGGCACGGAAACCTCGTTGGACCAAACGAGGAGGTCTGCTTTCAGGCATCCCTATCTTACCTTCCATGGAATTAACCAGAGCAGTTGCTTCCCCGCAAATAAAAGCTCCCGAACCCTGGAATACATCAAGATCAAATGAAAAATCAGTGCCGAGGATAGAATTACCAAGCAATCCTTTTTCCCTGGCCTGCTCAATTGCTTTGAGAGTATGCTCTACCGCCCTTGGATATTCGGCCCGGATATAAAGATAGCCCTGACGGGCACCAATAGCGTATGCACATATAATCATCCCCTCTATTACCAGGTGGGGATCCGATTCCAAAACACTGCGATCCATGAAAGCACCCGGATCGCCTTCATCTCCATTACATATCACATACTTTTCTTCTCCACCATTTTTCAAGCAAGCTTCCCATTTAACTCCTGCCGGGAATCCTGCTCCACCTCGTCCTCTTAAGTTAGCATTCTTTACTTCTTCAAGAACATGGCCCGGTTCATCAGATAGCGCTTTTGCCAGAGCCGAATAACCATCCCAGGCGATATAGCTTTCTATCTTGCTAAAATCGCTAAAGCCGCAGTGCTCCAGGATCAGTTTTTCCTCGTAAACACCTCGGGGAAAATCCTCAAAGGTAGGAAATTCATCATTACGTTCCAGGGCAGCCATAGCGTACTCATAGGAAGGATCATCCCCGGCCAAAAAGTCTTCCACCAGCCGGTGAACCAGGCCTTCATCAAGATAGCCATAACAAACAGGTGAAAACCCTGGCTTGGCGATTATAGCCAGAGGTTCTGCATAACAATGACCGATACAACCCACCTCTATGACTTCAGCATCCAGGCCCTTATCTTTAATCTCCCGTAAAAAATCTTCTTTGACCTGCATGGCGCCAGCGGCCAGGCCGCAGGTAGCCGTTCCTACCATTACAAGAGGCTTTTCCTGTCGGGATTTAAACATATTTTGAGCTTTTTTCTTAATATCTTCATACAGTTTTTGGGGGTTATTTTTACTCATTATTATCCCCTTCTGACGAATCCGGCTGTTGAGAACTGTTGTCGTCTCTTCCTTCTTCCAGGGCCAGCATAAGCCCGTCAACTCTGGTCGGTGTCACCTTTCCTTCCACTTGATCATCTACAACCGCCACCGGAGCCAGAGTACAGCAGCCAACACAGGCCACACGTCCCAGGCTGTAATATCTGTCCTGGCTGGTTTCTCCTTCATCAATCTCCATCCGGCGTTGAAACGACTCAAGTGTTATATCCCCACCGGCCATATAGCAGGCAGTGCCCATGCATACCTTTACCTCATGTTTACCTGGAGGGTTTAATCGAAATTGGTTATAAAAAGTAGCCAGGCCGTAAATATCAACAGCTGGAACATCCATACCTTCGGCAATTTTTTCAATGGCCATGGTAGGCAGGTAACCTAGTTTTTTTTGGACCTGTTGTAAAATTGGAATTAAGTTTTCCTGAGTTTTTGAATTTCCACCGAGGACATCTTTCACACAGGCAAGTATTTCTTCCTTCTCGCCTTCCAATAACTGCAATGATTACATCTCCTATCATTTTAATCTAGAAAAAGGTGGGACCCCGGCATCCGAACCGGACTGACTCCCACCTCTTGATTATAACACTTTTTTTTATTCTATGCAGCAGCTAACAGGTGACCCGGCAAAGCAGCATTTCATTATAACCGGTAATCACTCTCATAAAACCGCATAAGCTCTTATTAACCTCTTCAACCCCGGTATCCACCAGTAACCGTTCATATTCCAAAGAATAAATCTTTTCCCTGGTAGCTACAACAATAATATTATCCTTACCGGCTCTTTTGATTACATCTGCACTGATCTGTTGATTACCCCGTCCAAAGATATAACCCTGTCCTCCGATTACAGTAACAACTATCTTTACTTTTTCTCCTTGAATCAAATCTAAAATTCTTTTCTCGTTAGCGTCGCTTGCCAGAAGCCGGCCGTTTTTTACCACGTCAACGCCAAGCAGGGTATTATCAAGGCCCAATTTATTCATGATCGGCTCAATTGTCGAACCGGGTCCGATAATATAAACCTTGTCTTCTTCCATCTTTTCAATTACATTTTCAGCAATAGCATCCAAAACGGACTCTTCTGTTTCTGCCCCACCTATTTTTAAATGCTGCATTAAGTCGCCCAAACATGGTACCTGCAAATAGCCATAAAGGCGGGCCGAAAGACGTCCTTCTCGAAAGGCAACTTCATCAATATCCATAACCTCCGATCTGCGAAGCGGCAACCCGGCTTCTTTAAGAAACTGCACTGCCAGCTCACCGGCACTGCGAGGATTAGTAGCATATACCGCTGAATGTATTTTAACCCCAGCGGGAATACCAATTACCGGTATTGATGAATCATCACCCAGCGCATTAAATATATTACGAGCTGTTCCGTCACCACCCGCAAACAGAAGCAGATCGACTCCTATGTTGGCCATTTCTTTAGCTGCCATTTCGGTATCTTCTGCTGTCGTTGATTCACCGGGCCCATTTAAAAGCTTTGGTTCAAAGCCATAGCGAAGTGATAAATTTTCACCCATTTCTCCAGGGCAGGTATACAGCTCTATCAAATCTTTTAGATCCGAAAGCAGCTGCAAAGCATGACCCGCCTTTTCTGCAGCTTCCGGTCGTGCTCCCATGGACCGGGCTTTTTCCACTATCTCCGGTCCATCGGTACCCTTGAGGCCAACTTTCCCACCCATGCCGGCCACTGGATTGATAATCAAGCCTACTTTTTTCATCGGCGGCCGAAATGCAGCGGTGCTTTATTAATAGCCATAGCCGCCTCCCAAACCGATTCTGAAAGGGTGGGATGAGGGTGAATCAGGTTAGAAAGCTCAGAGGCAGTAATTCCTTTTGTTACAGCCAGGGTGCCTTCCTGGATGAGGTCTGAAGCATGAGGGCCAAGAATGTGAACTCCGATTACCTTTTGTTCCTGGCCGGCAGATATAATTTTAACCGCTCCTTCTTCTTCACCCTGGGTTACTGCTTTACCGCAAGCAGAAAAGGGAAATTTGCCTGTTTTCAGGTTTTCAAACCCCTTTTCTTTAGCTTCTTCTTCACTCATGCCAACACAGGCCAGTTCAGGATCGGTGAACAGGCAGCCAGGAACGACAGAACCGTCAAAGTGGGCATCAAGCCCGGCAATGTTTTCTACAGCGACAAGACCCTGGTGGTAAGCAACGTGGGCCAGAAAATAGCCAGGAGCGGTAACATCCCCAACTGCGTATATACCGGGGACTGTAGTTTCCATCCGGCTGTTAACCTTAATACCCCCAGAGTCATATTCCACCCCGAGAACTTCAAGATCCTGACCACCAAAAGAAGCCTTGCGGCCCACCGAGAGCAACACTTTTTCGGCTTCAAGCATTTCTTCTCCTTTTTTCCCGTTTACAGTTATTTTTAATTTACCTTCACTTTCCTCGATCATTTTAACGGGAGTATTCATCATAATTTGCAAGCCATTTCGCCGTAAATAAGTGGAAAGGCGACGGACCATCTCCAGATCCATTCGCCGCAGAAACCGTTCACTGCGATGGACGATAGTAACCTTTACTCCCAAATTAAGAAAAATTGAAGCCATTTCCAGGGCAATAACTCCTCCCCCTATCACAGCCATGGTTTCGGGTAATTCATCCAGGGCCAAAGCTTCCCAGGCAGTTATAACTCCCGGCAAATCCAGGCCCGGCGTGGGAGGAAATATTTCTTCACTACCGGTAGCTAAAATGATATTATCTGTTTCCAGGGTTGTCTCTTCGCCGGATTTTGCAGATAAAACAACCTGTTTCGAGTTGAGGGCTTTAGCAGTTCCAAAAAAAACATCAACCTTGCTATTTTTTAAAAGTTCAGCTATATGACCGGTCAATTCTTTAACAACCGCTTTTTTCTTTTCCTGCAGCCGGATAAAAGAAAAATCGATATTATCCAGGTTGAAACCAAATTGATCGGCTGAATGAATACGCTTATAAAGCGAAGCACCATGGGTAAATACCTTGGTCGGGATACAACCATGATTGAGGCACACTCCCCCCAGAGCTTCCTTTTCGATAACTGCTGTTTTTAACCCTAATGAAGCAGCTCTCAAAGCAGCCAGGTAGCCGCCGGGGCCGCCGCCAATGATTGTTACTTGATATTTTTCACTCATATTTATCCCCCTTACTATAAATTAAACCATCCAGACTGGTAAAAACAGCCGGAATAACCATGGAAAATCCTTTAACCAGGGCCCGGGCCATTCTGTTGTAGCTTATATCGTATCCAAGATCAAGCAGTCCGGCCGCTTTCTGGCCCAGTTCAATTTCATTAGCATTACCGGGCCTGGCTTTCGTTAAAACTATATTATATTTATCCAGAGGCAACCTGAACAGAATAGAACCGTGCTGCAAAACAATTCCGTCCCGCCGTAACTGGGCACTGCCCACCACTTTTTTCCCATCGACCTGGATTTCATAAGCCGTCGAACTGTCAAAACATGATCCGGGAGCTAATCCAGCCCGGCCCTGTTCTTCCGGAGCCAGGGCAGCAACGATATTCAAAAGGTTAAAGGCAGTTACAATACCGCGGCTAATAGACCGGTACGCGTCTATTACCCCACCTTTATTTATAAAGGGATGAGCCTCAGGAACAATTATGCTGTAGGTTAATTCCTGATCGTGAAGCACCGCCCGGCCTCCAGTTGGACGACGGACAACATCGACACCGGAATCCCGGCAGCCCTTTAAATCAACTACTTCACTTTCATCTTGGAAGTAACCAATAGAGACAGCAGGAGGAGACCAGCGGTATAACCGAAGCGAAGGCGGGCATTCTCCGGTGGCCACTTTTTCCATTAATTCCAAATCTTTTTCCATATTCGCCCTTCCGCTCATAGGCGGATCAAGGATCAACCGCCATTGATAACACATGGCATTATCCTCCCATCATTATTCGGAAGCTATTGTTGTTTTAAAGATTTAATGATCATTTCTAAAGCAGTTTCCCGTTCTTTTTCAGTTAAGTCCCGGTGGTAATTATAAATCATACCACCTGGGCGCTCGTTATAAAAAGGCCGGTTACATCCAGGGCAACCGCTGGTTTGAAAAGCAGTCCCAGGAGATAATTGCCTGATAAGCTCTGCTTCCGAAATTCCAAAAGAAATCAACCTGCCTTGATCAGCAAATCTAAACAATTCAGATTTAACCTTCTTCTTTTTTAACAAATGATAACCGGCTTGAACCCTGCGGTACGAATCGACAGGCGGAGGAGAACCCTCTGCGAGCGCTGTGCCTTTTAAGGGCACAAATGCAAAAAGAGCGACGCTAACTCCGGCCTTAACCAGCCTATCAATTAATTCAAGCGCTTGCTTTTCACTTTCGCCCAGGCCGCAAATAAGATGAGTGCTCATTGATCCCGGGAATCTCTGGGCACATCCAAAAAGCAGATCAAGCCTCTCTTCCATCGAGCCGCCTTTATATTGCCTGTAACTTAGAGGATCAACAACATCTATTGAAATGCTGATTCGATCCACTCCGGCCTTGAAAAGAGTAGCTGCTTCCTCCTGATCTTTTATCCAGGCAGATAGTGAAATAGGTAAATTGGAGATCCCTTTTAATTTAGCAATCAGCTCTAACAAAGGATAAACACCTTCATCATGCCTGACAGATTGAAGGCAGATCCTGCCAATCCCATTCTTTTCAGCCTGGAAAAGTCCTGCTTTGAGTTGATCCCAGGAAAAATCAGGCCAGTTTACCCTCCCCAGGCGATTCAACACCTGGTTATTACCGTTGCCCTGGGGGCAAAAAGCACATCCCATCCGGCAGCTGTTTCCAGAGAGAAAATAAGCTGTGGTAGGATAAGCATCCATTTTATTTGTGGTTAAGCCCATACAGGCAGCGCTGCCGGCTGATATTCGGATCAAAGGGAACAACACTCCTTAAAAACATTTATATAAAGACCTTTGCGGGCCGCTTCTTTTCGAACTGCGGGCGAAGGCAAAACAATTTTATTGATACCGGCATTCAAAGCATAAACATCTACAAGCTCACGGTACTTCCCTCCCGGGCGCATACAGCCCAGATAAAGGGGGGTACGGGGGAACATTAAGCGAGCAGATGCAATAAAATAGGCTACTTCTTCTGGTATGGGAGGATCATAGTTACTAAAAGGGGTATCCTTTGTAGGGCGGAATATAATCATACTAATGGCTTCGACTTTTTCTTTCCGCAGTCGATGCAAGGCTTCATACTCACCTTTTATCTTGCCCTTATTTAAACCGATACATAAGTGAGGTATAACCCTTGTATACTTTTGCAGGGCTCGGTAAGACTCAAAATAATCTTCCACCCTGGCCGTGAACCCATATACTTCGGAAATGGTCTCATTATCACCAACCAGATCAAATGATACTACCTCCGCAATATCAGCCAGCTGCCGGGCTTCTTGTTCTGAAACTAAGCCCGTATGCAGATTTAAAGGCCCTTTTTCAGCCAGTTTTTTTAATTTATCCAGGTTTTCCAACAGCGGGACCCGGCCCCGATGATCTGAACCTCCGGAAACAAGATAACTGGTTTCCCCTTTATTTTGCTTGTTTGAATTATGCAGGGCTTTTTCCAGCGGGGTCATAGTTTGCAAATATACTCCAGCACAATGAGCGCAATTCAAAGCACAGCTAGCCCCGGTTACACTAACGGCAAGGGTCTTTCCCGGAATGTTAAACCCAATAACGGGTTCAAAATTTGCCTGCCTTGTCAGCCAGGCCTGGGTCATTATTCTTTCCAGATCAAAACCACTATTGCGGTATTGTAGATACATCTTATCCCCCGCTTACTTTTATTCACATTATTATAAGGGTAAATACAAAGCCAGGGGAAACAGGAAAACCAGTATTTCCTGCCGCCCCTGCCCACTGCTTAAATGATGAAAACCGTACCCAATAAGCACATATTCGGTCTTGAAGCCACAGGGGACGGTTCCACCGTCTCCCCTTCGGCCTTAAAGCTATGCTTTAAGGGAAGTTCGGACCGTCCCCCCTGCTTTGGTCTCCAGCCGCATCGCTGCCCAGGTTACGGGGTTCTGACTTTTATCCCGGCGGGTCTTTTTCCGTTGAACGTCCCAGCCTTCGCTGGGCATACGAGTAGCTACGCATAATTTATTTGACGGTATCAACAATTGATATTGTCAATTATTCTTTTTGCCAGCGTAAAACCGGGCTACGGGCTGCTCGAACTTCATCAAGGCGGCCGACTACCGTATTATATGGGCTAGCAGCAACTTTTTCTGCATTTTCTTCAATGGCCCTGGCTATCTCTTCCATAGCACGGGCATAATTGTCAAGAGTTTCTTTGCTTTCAGTATCAGTAGGTTCTGTCATCAATGCTTCATCAACAATCAAGGGGAAGTAAACGGTTGGTGGATGAAAACCTCTGTCAAGCAAGGCTTTGGCTATATCACCGGCACCGGCTCCTTTCTTCTTTTCCGGTTTGGCTGAAACTACAAATTCATGTTTGCGAATTCTATCATAAGGTATATAATAGTTTTTTTGAAGCAAACTGGCCAGGTAATTGGCATTAAGCACTGCATCAGTAGAAGCCTGCTTCAGTCCAGCGCCACCCATCATGCAAACGTAATTATAAGCTTTGATTACAACGCCAAAATTGCCATAGAAAGAGTGAACTTTACCGATACTGTTCGGTAAATCATAGTTAAAATGAAACTGATCATCTTTTTTATCCACAAGCGGTTTCGGTAAAAAAGGCGCCAACCTTTCTTTTACCCCGACCGGACCGCTACCTGGACCGCCTCCACCGTGAGGCGTAGATAAGGTTTTATGAATATTGAGATGAACCACATCAAATCCCATATCTCCTGGCCGGGCATATCCCATAATGGCATTCAAATTTGCTCCGTCATAATAGAGAAGCCCTCCGGCCTCATGGACTACTTTAGCCATTTCCATGATTTCTTCTTCAAAGAGACCCAAAGTACTTGGATTAGTAAGCATCAGAGCTGATGTAGTTTCATCAACAGCTTCTTTTAGGGCTTCAAGGTCAACATTGCCTCTTTCGTCTGCCGGTATCTGGATAACTTCATATCCGGCCATGGTTACAGTAGCAGGGTTAGTTCCATGGGCGGTAACAGGTATGAGCACCTTGTTACGCTGCTGATCACCACGATGGCGATGATAAGCTTGAATCACCATCAAACCGGTCAATTCCCCATGGGCTCCAGCCGCCGGTTGCATGGTAAATCTATCCATCCCGGTCAACTCTTTTAAGGATTGCTCCATGTTATAATAGAGTTCAAGAGCACCCTGGGCTGTATCTTCAGGCTGGCAAGGGTGCATAAAGGCAAAACCAGGCAGTGCTGCAACTTCTTCGTTCACCTTAGGGTTATATTTCATTGTACAGGAACCAAGGGGATAAAAACCGGTGTCAACACCAAAATTACGGGTTGACAGCTCAGTATAATGGCGGACAACTTCCACTTCCGACAGTTCGGGCAATTCAAGCTGCTCTTTCCTTTGCATATTTCCTGGCAGCAATTCATCTACAGCCTTTTCAGGAACATCAGATGAAGGCAGAGAATATCCACAGCGTCCGGCACGTCCCATTTCAAATAGCAGGGCTTTATGTTTTCTCATTTCAATCCCTCCAGTTCCCGGACCAGGGTATCTATTTCTTCACGAGTCCGCTTCTCAGTTACAGCAAAGAGCATTGTATTCTCCATTTCAGGATAGAATGGAGAAACATCAACTCCACCGAGAATGCTCTTTTGAAGTAGCTGTTTATTTAACTGTTCCGGTTTGGCCGGAACTTTTACAGCAAATTCTTTGAAGTTTTGTCCTTTAAAAGCCATATCATAACCATCTAAAGCGCTGATTTTCTCACAAGCATAAGCTGCTTTCTGCACACATTGTTCAGCAACTTCCCGCATTCCCTGCGGGCCCATGGAAGCCATATACACAGCTGCTGCCAGGGCAACAAGGGCTTCGTTGGAACAAATGTTGGATGAGGCTTTTTCCCGCCTGATGTGTTGCTCTCTGGTTTGCAGGGTCAATACAAAGCCCCTGTTTCCTTCACTGTCAACTGTTTCTCCTGCAATTCGTCCGGGCAGCTGCCGGACAAATTTGTTTCTGGCCGACATTATACCAAGCAGTGGACCACCAAAGGAAGGTGGAACGCCCAAACTTTGGCCTTCACCGACGACAATATCAGCCCCGTAATCGGCCGGAGCCTTGAGCAAAGGCAAAGAAATGGGGTCGACTGAAACGATCATAACTGCTTTATGCTTGTGGATAATTTCTGCAACACCATCCAAATCTTCCACCAGCCCAAAAAAGTTAGGCTGCTGTACTACCACTGAAGCAACCTGATCGTCAATCATTGCCTCGAGTTTGGAAAAATCCGTTGAACCGTCTTTAAGAGGAATTTCTTCCAGTTCCAGACCCCGGCTGTTAAAGTAGTTCTGAAGAACCGCTCTGTAAAAGGGGCTTACAGAACGGGAAACAAGGGCTTTTGAACGGCGGGTTGCCCCAACCCCCATAATTGCCCCTTCAGCAACTGCCGTTCCTCCGTCGTACATGGAAGCATTGGCAACATCCATGCCGGTCAGCTGACAGATCATAGTTTGGTATTCAAATATTGCCTGTAAAATACCCTGACTGATTTCCGGCTGATAGGGTGTATATGAAGTGTAAAATTCACTCCTACCGGTTATATGTTTGATTACGGAAGGAATAAAATGGTCATAAACACCTGCACCCATAAAAGATGTACAATTATTTAAGTGTTTATTCTTTGCAGCCAGGTAGTTTAGATGTTTGATTGCTTCTAATTCCGACATGGCCGGCGGCAAGTCGAGATCTCTTTTAAAACGAACTTCCTGAGGTATATCGCTGAAAAGATCATCGATGGAATCAACCCCGATCTCTTTTAGCATATCACACCGATCAACGTCGCTTAGAGGCAGGTAATGATTACCTCCCATTGTCTACTCCTCCTCTTCTTCCTTGATAATAAATTCTTCATAGGTGGATTTATCCATCAGGGCATCCATCTGCCCTTCATCTTTAATCTCTACTTTAAAGACCCAGCCTTCCCCGTATGGATCCTGGTTAATCACTTCAGGCTGATCGAGCAGGGCTTCATTGACTTCGGTCACCTTACCGTCAACAGGCGCATAAAGATCGGCTACCGCTTTTACCGACTCAATAACTGCTGCGCTTTTACCCGCTTCTACCTCAGAGCCCACATCAGGCAGCTCAACAAATACAATTTCTCCCAGCTTGTCCTGGGCATAATCGCTTAATCCAACTGCAGCAATGCTGTTTTCCTGGCGAGCCCACTCATGCTGCTTAGTATACTTTAAGCCATCAATTACTTTATATTTCATCAATTATCCCTCCTGTAAAATGGCATTTTAGTAATTTTAGCCCGGTATGTTCTTTTCCGGATCAAAATATTTACTTCTTCAAGCTGTTTTCCCATTTCCGGATCTATAAAAGCCATGGCTATAAACTTATCCAAAGTTGGCGAGTAGGAACCGCTGCTTACCCAGCCAATTTCCTGATCATCAACTACAATGGGATATCCTTCGCGAGGCACTCCCCGCTCTAACATTTCAAGCCCGAAAAGCTTCCTGCTGAAACCTTCCTGCTTTTGCTTTTGCAAAGCTTCCTGTCCATTAAACAGTACCGGTTTTTCAAGAGCAACGAAACGGTTAAGTCCGGCCTGCAGAGGCGTTATTTCTTCGCTAAGCTCATGGCCGTACAAGGGAAGAGATGCTTCCAACCGCAGGACATCCCGGGAACCAAGGCCAGCCGGGCTCAGTTGTTTCTGCTGACCGGCATCCCACACAGCGTCCCATAAAGCTGATGCTCCATCAGTTTTACAGTAAACCTCAAATCCGTCTTCACCGGTATAACCGGTCCGCGATATAATTGAATTTACACCGGCCACTGAAACATCTGTTAGAAAGCGATAGTATTTCATTTCAGATAAATCTATGTCGGTTATCTCCTGTAAAATAGCTTCACTGTCTGGACCTTGCAGGGCAATCTGAGCGTACTGTGGAGAAAGATTTTGTAACCTGACATCCCCAAAAGAGTTTTCTTGAAACCATTCATAATCTTTGTCTGTATTAGCGGCATTAACTACCAGGAAATAATTTTCACTGTTGATCCTGTAAATTAGGATATCATCGACCACTCCGCCATGGGAGTAGCAAACAGGACTGTAAATAATGGAATTATCTTTTACTTTAGAAATATCATTGACTAAAATCTTTTGCAGGTAAGCTTCAGCATCCTTTCCCTGTACGGATACTTCACCCATATGGGACACATCACATATAGTAGCCCGCTTGCGAGTATCATGAACTTCCTCAACCAATCCCTGGGGAAATTGAACCGGCAAATACCAGCCATTGTAATCAATAATTTTTCCGTTTAGAGCCACATGCTTTTCGAAAAATGGGGTTTTCTTTGCTTCAGTCATAGCTAATTAAACCTCCTTTCTTATTAATTTAGTTTCATAAAACTTTATAAAAATAAAAGAACAGAGGAAGCCCATCGGCTTTTCCTCTGTCCCTGTAACCTGAGAGATTGCAACCTTTACTAATTATTGAAAGGGCTTTCCCCTTCGGCGTCCCCCATTTTAGGGGAGCTCTCCAGAGGTACGTCCCCCAATGGTACTGTAGCCTGAGAGTTTCCCTGCCGCCAGCCAAGCGGAAGGTTGCACCTTCGGCGTTCTATAATTAGAACTCTCCCACGAGGTTCATCCGTACATTATTTAGTTTTTCTCTATTACCTTATTTTTCGACATATCTTAAAAAAATCCTTCTTGCCCGAAAAGATTTATTTTTTAGATTATATCTTTTTTGACGAGCCGAAAAGGCGAATTTTTTCTCGAATCACCTCTGTCGTTTCTTGCCGGGCGGGTCCAAGAACTTTACGGGGATCTATTTCATCTGGTTTTTCATTAAGAACCTTCCGCATCGCTCCAACAAAAGCTTCCCTGATATTAGTATCAATATTAATTTTACGGACTCCCAGCCCTATGGCCTTTTTAATGCTTTCATCAGGAACTCCAGAGGAACCGTGCAATACTACCGGACATGAAATTCGGCGGTTAACTTCTTCCAAACGATCAAAGTCTAATTCCGGTTCTCCTTTATACTGACCATGGGCAGTGCCAATCGCTATGGCCAGGGCATCGACATCGGTTTCAGCAACAAACCTTTCTGCTTCTGCCGGATCCGTAAAAAGTGCATCTTTATCACTAACACTGATATCATCTTCCGTTCCACCTATCCGTCCGAGTTCAGCCTCTACCGAAACTCCGAAAACTCTTGCGATTTCTACCACCTTACGGGTTTGGGCAATATTCTCTTCCAAAGGCATGCTGGAACCGTCAAACATTACCGAAGTAAAACCAAAACGGATACATTGCATGACCTGCTCAAAGCTGGTCCCGTGATCAAGATGTAAAACCACGGGAACGGCAGTCCCTTCTGCAGCCTGGCGGACAAGCGCAATAATATAATTAAGTCCGGCATATTTGATTGCTCCCTGGCTGGCCTGAATTATTACCGGCGAGCTTTCAGCTTCGGCAGCATTGACAATGCTTTGGACTATTTCCATATTATTGCAGTTAAATGCCCCCAGGGCATACTCCTCCTGGTCGGCTTTTTGCAATAGATCGGCTAAAGGAACCAGTGCCATTTTATCAACCTCCTGAATAGTTTTTCACTTTATCAACTTATAGCTTAGTGCAATCTATTATAACACTATTCATTCGGTTTTTTATCCTCTAAAGGTAAAATCACTCTAAATATACTTCCTTTACCAACCTGACTTTCAACTTCAATCTTGCCCCCGTGTAGTTCAACCAGTTGTTTGGTAATAGCCAGGCCCAAGCCCGATCCCTTATCACTTCTGCGCCTCGATTTGTCCACCTTATAAAACCGCTCGAATATGTATTGGATCTCTACCTCCGGAATTCCTTTTCCTGTGTCGTGTACTTCCATAACCAGTTGTGCATCCCGGGCTTTTACCTTTAAGGTTACAGTCCCCCCGCTGGATGTGAATAAAATAGCATTTTCAAGGAGATTAACAAGCACTTCATGTAAACGGTGTCGATCGCCATATAATAAGGGTATTGAAGGTTCCAAATCCAAATTAAGTTTTATACCCCTAGCTTCACCTCGAGGAGCGACACTTTCAAAGCTCCATCTGGCCAGAGCTTCGACTGATATAATTTCTTTTTCCAAAGATAGCTGGCCGCTTTCCAGGTGAGACAAGGTTAAAAGTTCATCAACCAGGCCGCTTAAATGAATAGAATTGTCAAGGATTGTTTTTAGATATTTATCTTTTTCATATTCCTTGATGTATCCATCTATCATTAATTCTGAATAACCGCGCACAGAAGCCAGTGGAGCTTTCAGCTCATGAGACACATTAGCCACCAGGTTACGACGGAGAATTTCCAAACGTTTTTGTTCTTCCAGGTTTTTTTGTACCTGTTCCACCGAATAATTAAATGTCTTGATTAATCCGCCAAGTTCATCATCTCGATCCTCATCTATTTTACAATTAAAGTTCCCGGCCGCCATATCCAAAGCAGCAAGGTTAATCTTTTGCAGAGGCCTGGTTAGGGTTTTGGACAGGGTAAAGGAAAAAAGAGCCGCTACTGCCACTCCGACTGCTCCGGAATACAAAACCAGGCGGCTGATATGAGCAATAGTCTCCTCTACCCCACGAAGAGGTACACTTAAAGTTACCGCCCCGATTACGGTGGGCTCTTCCTGTCCATTTTCATCCTGATCAGGAGGCATTTCATCTTCGAACTGCACCATTTCATGCGTAATTGGAGCAGCCACAAGCAGTCTTTGCAGTACAGGCCCATAAACTTTTTTTGAAAGCATGTTTCCTTCAAATATATGGGCAATTTCTCTTTCTTCCAGTCCAACCCCTTCTTCTCTTTCTTCTTCATCTTCAGCCAGATCAGGATCAAAGGTATAAAGGGAAGAGCGGCTATTATCGATGACTCTAATCTTAGCATTTAATGAATAAGCAAGGGTTTCAGCAGTTTTTATTACCCCATCGATATCATTTTCAAGCAAGTCCTGACCGATAATATAAGCAGCATCTTGAGCTTGACCGGCCAGCTCCCATTCCCGGGTACTGAAAAAATAATCTTCAATAAGATAAGTTAAAAAAAAGCCAAGTATGATCAGGCTCAGCGCCACAATTAATAAATGGGAAAGCATTAATTTGCCAAACAAGGTTTGTGGTTTATAGGGGAATTTAGACATTTTCACTTCACCTCAAACTTGTAACCTATCCCCCATACTGTATGAATATAAGTATGATCCTGATCGTATACATTGATTTTACTCCTAATTCGCTTGATGTGCTCATCTATAGTTCTGGTGCTGCCGGCAGGATCATCAAAACCCCATACTTCTTTAAGCAGTTCTTCCCTGGTAAAAGGTTTGCCGGCATTTTTTGCCAGCAAGATTAACAAATCAAGCTCCTTGGGGGTTAAATCCAGTTCATTTTTACCCACACTGGCATTGTACTTGTATAAGTCTATCGACAGGTTTCCATATTCGATTTTATCCTCTATCTTGTTGTAGTCATCGGTCCGTCGGAGCAGGGCTTTTACCCTGGCCACCATCTCCCTGGGACTAAAAGGCTTGGTAATATAATCATCGGCGCCCAGTTCCAAACCCAAAACCCGGTCAATTTCTTCACCCCTGGCAGTAAGCATAATAATCGGGATATTCTTAACATCACTGCTCCTGATTTCACGGCATATTTCCCAGCCATCTTTTTCTGGAAGCATGATATCAAGAAGCACAACGCGGTAATCAGTATCCATGATTTTATTGATGCCATCCTCACCATCAAAAGCAGCATCTACGGAAAAACCTTCAGCTTCAAGGGCAATCCGGACCAGGTCGCAAACGTGCTCATCATCATCTATGACAATTATCTTTTCGCTCATACAAAAACCTCCTGTTATACTAATTCTCACAATCCGGACTAAATCCTGTAAAGATATCAGCTTTGCCAGGCCTTATTAAATATTGTTGCCCGCTTAAGATAACTGCACTGGCTAATCCTTCAGGTTAAAACTAAACCGGCTTAGCTTTTAACCTTTCACCCGGTCCCAACTTTATGCTAAGTTCATCCTTAAGTTATCTCACCATAGTATCCAGTTTTTCCTCTAAGACACTCTTCGCAGGCTATTATTAAGCCTGTTTCTATTCTTGCACCAGCAATCTTCAAGCAGGGCGGCTAGCAGCAGGTGATGCCGGCAGAGCAATTTGATCTATAAAAAATACCGGGTGCGGCATTTTAACCGAACCCGGCATCTTTTATAGCTTACTTTTTAGTATAAGCTACTTAATAATAGGTTAAGTTTACTCTAAGGCTCTGATCGGAATTGTAGTTAACTACAATTCCTCTTCAATTGGTTCTTCTTCAACCGGTCCTTCATCAATTGGCTCTTCACAGCCTGCAATCGCCAGCGAACCAAACATCAACAACATTACGGCAAATGGAATCAGGATTTTCTTCACTTTTAACTCCTCCTTATTACTTGGTTGCTGACTACTTCTCGGTAGCTATCAATCATCCTTTCTTTATTGTGATAATTTGCATAACATTTACAGCGTTTATATTTTGTTTACACGTCCGGACAGTTTGTCCGATCGGACCGGTAAACCCGGCTGTTAAAAAACAGCTGGAAAAGCCTTAGTAACCAAGCGCATGGACCAGCTAAGCCGAGTGGAAAAATAAGTTAGCAGATAATCGCCCCCTTGGTCATTACCTGTTCATACTGCGCAACTTTTTTACCCTTTCCCTGATAGGGGGGTGTGTGCTGAACAGCCCGCTAATACCCCTGGCTGATAGAGGGTTGATGATAAACATATGCGAAGCGGCTTCATTAACCTGGAGCGGTCGATTCCTAGCATAGCTCTCCATTTTCTGCAGGGCACTGGCCAGACCTTCAGGGTTGCCAGAAATCATTGCCCCGGTCGCATCAGCCTGGTATTCCCTGGTTCTAGAAATAGCCATACGGATTAAAATAGCTGCCAGGGGAGCCAGGATCATTGCTGCCAGTTTTACCAGCAACATAACCGGATGACCCCCTTCACGACGTCCTCCGAATATCATGCCATACATACCAAAACGCGATATAAGCATCAATGCTCCCGCAATCACTGCTGCCATGGTGCTTACAAGGATATCACGATTACGGATATGGGCTATTTCATGAGCCAAAACACCCTCCAGCTCCTGCTGGTTGAGCATTCTAACCAGACCTTGAGTAACAGCAACTACTGAATTGGCAGGGTTACGTCCGGCAGCAAAAGCATTGGGTTGATCTGTAGGCATCAGGTAGATACGAGGCATGGGAAGATTGCTGTTCTGAACCAGTCTTTTAACAGCATCATAAACCTGAGGAGCTTCACCTTCCTTAAGCGGGTGAGACCTGGTCATCGTTATAGCCACTTTATCGCTGTACCAGTAAGCAAAAAAATTTATAACCAAAGCTATTCCAAAAGCAATTAACATGCCTCCATCTCCAAGCAGTAGTTCACCTGCGATCATTAAAATTACCGTAAGAATAACCATCAGGATCATAGTTTTTATGTGATTAAACATTACAATTACCTCCTAAACCTTATTTCTCATCCTGCATTTAAGGACAAACCTTTACTGGATGGTTCCTAAAGTTTTCAGTTCAGCTTGCCGGGTTAATGCAAAAATGGCTGAACAATCATCTTAAAGCTATTAAATATAGTAAAACATGATTAATAAATATGTCAACAAAGGTCTTATCTTGTCAGCTGCAGTTTTTCATATAGCAGTAATAATTAATGTTTGCTTTTACCCCCCTTGTTAATGACTAAGCTATTTGTTATTATTGAGCACAGTGATTAAAAACATATTATGTACAATTAGTTTTTTAGGGAGGTTGTCATGACGAACGACACCGGTGAAAATAAGGAAAATGTAAAAAAAACTGACACTTCGCGCAAAACCAAAACCATATGCATAGCAGCGGCAGTAATCGTTGTAGCCACAGTGGGCCTGGCTTTTGCACTGGGGGCTTTTGAAGGTATAACAGATCCGCAAGAAGTGCCTGACAACGAAGAAGTGGTTGCAACTGTAAATGGCGAAACCGTTTCCAGGGTTGAGTTTGAGCAAGCTTTAGAACAAGAAAAAATGCAATATCAAATGCAAGGAATAGATTTAGATAGCGAAGAAATGTCAGAGATGTTAAGTGAACTGGAAAACCATGTTCTGAACAATTATTTTGTTATACCTATCTTATTGGAAAAACGAGCTGAAGCCGCAGGTATAAATATAAGTGAAGATGAAATCGAAGATCGTTATCAAGATTATGTGGCCCAATTGGGTGGAGAAGAACAACTAGAAGAACAGATGGCAGCAGTTGATTTAAGCAGAGATGATTTGGATCAAGACATAAGCCGAGAACTAACCATTACAAAATACATTGAACAATACCTGGAAGATTATTATGAAGAAAACCCTGATGAAAAAGTAGATGAAGCAAGTATTGATTTAAGCGATGATGAAATTGAAGAACAATACCAACAACTGCTAAACCATTACAATAACCTTCAAGAGATGCTGGAAGAAGATGATCCGGACATGCCCAGAGAACAGCTGGAAGCACAATTAACGCAAATAGAAGATAATTATGGCGAGATGTTGGAAGAAGATAATTTTGAAGATATTAAGCCAATTTTGAGAGAAGAAATGCTTGAAAGACGAATAGCCCAGGAAACACAGGCTAAAGAACAGCAGATCCTTACTGATCATTTTGAAGAGCTTCGAGAAGAAAGTGATATTGAAATAAACTATTAAGCTATATTATTGCTGAACTGCAGAACTATTTTTTATCATATCCTATTACCGGGGTTTGAGTATACAATCAAACCCCGGTAATAGGATATTGATATAAGGAGAACGAAATGGATAAGGTTGATATTTCAAATCTAACACGGTGTACCTCTGTTGAAGATTTTAGATAATTATAACAACCTGGGTGAAAACCGAATTGCCTTGAGCGTAGCTTTAACTACTGCGGTTATTGCTATCTCTTTTGCAGCCATTTTTATCCGCCTCTCAGGTGCTCCATCTTTAACTATAGCTTTTTACCGTCTTTTTATTTCTTTAATTATCCTGACCCCTCACCTGGCTACGCAGCAAAAACAAATCCGCCTTCTAAAAATATCAGATTTGACAGGTATGGGCGCCAGCGGCATTTTTTTAGCCGGCCATTTTTATTTGTGGATTTCCTCACTGGAACATGCACCAGTATCAGTTTCTGTAATCCTTGTTTCAGTCCATCCAGTTATGGTAGCCCTGGCAGGTTATTTTTTCCTGGGCGATAAGATACCTCGTCGCTTTTTTTTATCAATGGCCCTGGTTCTTATGGGGACAGCAGCTATAGCCTCTGAAAGTATTACTGCTTTTACTGCAGGTTCAACTGAACTCCGTGGTGCTCTGATGGCTCTTGGCGGTGCCGCCATGATGGCGGGTTACTTACTGGTTGGCCGCCGTTTAAGGCAAAATTTAACAACCACCATCTATGTAAGCGGCACTTACGGTATTGCTGCTTTTTTGCTTTTTTTAACTGCTGTTTTTTCCGGAACAGCACTAACCGGTTATCCAATTCATGAATACTTGCTGTTCATAGCCCTGGCCATTATCCCTACCTTGCTCGGACACACTGTTTTTAACTGGGCTTTAAAGAAAGTCCGGGCTTCACTGATCTCATTATTGTACCTTGGGGAGCCGCTGGGTGCTACTTTACTGGCCTTTTTTATCCTCAGGGAATTGCCAACAACCCTCCAGGCTACCGGTGGCTTAATCATACTCATTGGCCTCTATCTGGTTATTAAAAATGATCGTAGCTCATGAAATATGGCATAAACGGTTTATTCTGGAAATAGTAATCAGTTAAAAACTGAATTGGTGATCGTGTGGAACAGAATATGCAAATACCCCCTCTCCAGCAACCTGGAAAGGGGGTATTTGTTATATGTTTATTTCTGCTCTAAAATGATTCTAATCTTCTAACCCATAATTAAAAGCCTTTAGGTTAATATCCTGAATTTTTGGAGGCAGGTTTTTTTCCAGGGCTTTAATCAAATTCTCCCGGGAAACAATATTTCGCTGTTTTAAAATAACCCCCAAAAACAGGGAATTAATAACTTTCAAATTGCCAAGTGTTAAAAGGGCTTCTTTAAAATCGTAACCAAATTCATTTTTACGCTTGCCATCGGCTACATCCTTGCTGTCATATACAATCAGGCAATCGTCTTTGACTTTGTCCACATACCTGTCATAAGCCGGCTGCGTCAAAGCAAGCACTAAATCAGGGGAAGCACATTTGGGATAATAGAGTTCATTTTCAGAAATAACCACCTGGGCTTCCGAGTAACCTCCCCGTGCGGCTATTCCATAACTGGAAGTTAAAGAGACATTGTTACCGTCCATGATTGCTGCTTCGCTAAGGATCCGCCCAGCTAAAATGAGGCCCTGTCCGCCTTCTCCTGCCAGGACAACTTGCCAGTTTTTATTCATTATTTACCCTCCCCCCGGCCGGATTCCGATGCAGCAGGGTTTATTTCCCTATACACGCTTAAAAAGTCTGGCCGTTCTTTGTTTACCAGTTCACCTGTTACAAGATATTTTGCCTTTTCTTCATCATCCATTTTTTCATAACGCGACTTTGCTACAGTCATTTCTTTGATGTAGTTCATCATTTCCACAGTATCACCGGGGACATTTCTTCTTCCAAAATGAGTAGGGCATGTGTTGATAGCCTCCACTACATTAAAACCTTTTTTCTTAATTGCAGCTGTAATAAGCCTTTTTAGCTGCGTAACATGATAAACAGTACTGCGAGCTACATAGTTTGCACCGCATTCTTCAGCCAACCCACAAACATCAAAAGCAGGCTCTGCCACACCAATTGGAGAGGTAGTGGTTTTAGATGACAAAGGGGTAGTTGGTGAATACTGCCCGCCGGTCATACCGTAAGTAAAGTTGTTAGATATAATCGCTGTTATATCTATGTTCCTGCGGGCGGCATGTATAAAATGATTTCCGCCAATAGCCAGAGCGTCTCCATCTCCCATTAAAGCAATGACATGAAGATCGGGATTGCCAAGTTTAATACCTGTTCCGAAAGCCAGAGCTCTGCCATGACTGCCATGAAAAGCATGAGTCGTCATATAGTCATCAGCTTTCCCCCAGCAGCCAATTCCAGTACTGACTACAACCTGGTGGGGTGGTATCTCCAAATCGGCTAAGGAATCGGTTATTGCACGCAGCAAGATACCATTACCACAACCTGCACACCACATAAGAGGCAGTGCGTCTTCTTTAAAATATTCTCTATAGCTTAAATTAACTGCCATTATTTCACCGCCTCCTTTATGCTATTCATTACAATCTCTGGCCTGATTAATTCCCCATCAATCCCTGAAGCCAGATGAACTGGAGTATTTGTTGTATTCACCCGGTTAACTTCATGGATAACCTGGCCCTGATTCATTTCAGCCACAACTGCAGCGCCAACTTTAGCCAGGGCTTTTTGGACTTCTTGATCGGGGAAAGGCCAAATCGTTATCAGCCTCAACAGGTTTACCTTAATGCCCTCTTTTTCGGCTTCTCCAATCACATATTTGCAAACTCGAGAGGAACAACCAAAAGAAATTAAGGTTACATCGGCATCTTCAGGCCCAAAATGCTCTACTTCTACAATTTCATCTGTGTAATTATAAATCTTATTTTTTAGCCTGGTTAAAAGCTGCCTGTTAGTCCCGTATTTAAAGTTCGAATAACCTGTTTCACAATGGCAGGTGCTGGAAGCATGAACTATATGCTTATCTCCATATGCAGCCATGGGAGGGACCAAATTTTCATCAGCCTGGTAAGGTAGAAAATCTTCAGGTGCAACAACAGGTTTTTTACGTTCAATTAATTCCAGTGAATCAGGATCGGGCAGGGTTATATTTTCATAAGTTTGTCCAACCACCTGATCACCCAATAAGATAACTGGCGTCCGAAACCGTTCTGCTAAGTTGAACGCTCGAATGGTAAAATAATACATCTCCTGGACTGATGCCGGCGATATCGCTATTATAGGATGATCGCCATGCGTACCCCACCGGGCTTGCATCACATCTGCCTGAGCCGGTTGGGTAGCTAGGCCTGTAGCAGGGCCCACCCTCTGAATATTAACCACTACACATGGCACTTCTTGATAGATACCGACTCCAAGGTTTTCCTGCATTAAAGAAAAACCCGGGCCACTGGTAGCAGTAAATGTTTTCTTTCCAGATAACGAAGCGCCAACTATGGCTGCCATGCTTCCAATCTCGTCTTCCATCTGAATGTATGTGCCTCCATAAGCAGGTAGCTCACGGGCACAAACTTCAGCTATTTCAGAAGAAGGAGTAATTGGATACCCGGCATAAAAACGGGCGCCTGCATCTATAGCTCCCCATGCGCAGGCATGGTTCCCTTCCATTAATTGAACTCCTTCAGGTCTACTCATTGTTTTCTACCTCCACTTTTACTGCAAAATCAGGACAACGAAGCTCGCATAGACGGCATTTGGTGCAATTATCGAGATTTTTAACCAATGGCAAACCATCTTGATCAGCTTCATACACTTTTGTATTACAATATTCTATGCAAAAACCACATCTTTTACATAATGATTCATCTATATTGATCTTAACACTCTGATCAGTTTTATTCATGTTATAAGTGATCCTCCACCATAATTACTACTAAAAAGCATTTTCAATTATTTTCCTTTATACTGCGGCTTTCTTTTTTCCATAAAAGCCTTGACGCCTTCTTTTTTATCTTCTGAAGCACAGGCCAGGGCATGCAGATAAGATTCATGGGCCAACCCTTCATAAAGCCCTGTTTCCAGTGAACGGTTAACCGCTTCTTTGGCATATTGGAGAGCAAGAGGTGCCTTAGCAGCCAGTTTTTAAGCCATTTTTTTGGCTTCTTCCATTAAATTATCGGGATCAACCAGTTTATTAACCAGCCCGATGCGGTAAGCTTCTTCCGCATCGATAATGCTTCCCGTTAAAACCAGTTCCATTCCTCTTCCAAACCCAATCAAACGAGGAAGTCTCTGGGTAGCGCCATCACCGGGAATAATGGCCAGGTTAACTTCAGGCGAACCCATCTGGGCATCTTTGGAAGCAACCCTTAAAGTACAAGCTATAGCCAGCTCTAATCCGGCACCAAGGGCATAGCCATTAACGGCCGCAATAACAGGGATGGGCATCTCCCAGAGCATGTTAAATACTTCCTGACGACGCCGGGTTTGCTCTCGACCTTTAACAAAATCACGGTCTTCCAGTTCTTTTATATCCGCTCCGGCCATGAAGGCTTTTTCACCTTCACCGGTAATAATTAGAACTCTAACTTCAGGGTCACTCTTCACCTGGGAAAAAGCTTCAGCCAGCTCTTCTACCAGAGCATTGGAGAGGGCGTTTCTAACCTCCGGGCGGTTTATAGTAACAATCGCCAGTGGAGCTTCCTTTTCTAACTTTAGTAATTTAAACATCAGCATCTCTCCCCTTCGCATTTATTGTATGCTTTTGACACCTGTCAATTATTTAAAGGCCGGAATACCCAGCTCGATGTTGCCTAAAATTAACTGCTGAATCTGAGAAGTCCCTTCATAAAGGGTATTGATCCGGGCATCACGGTATATTCTTTCCAGTGGATATTCACCGGAGAAACCATAACCACCGAGAACCTGGATAGCGTTATAAGCAACGCGGTTTACCATTTCACTGCAATAGTACTTGGCCATTGAAGTTTCCCTGGTATTGGGAACGCCCTGGTCTTTTAAATATCCGGCTTTATAAACCAGCAAGCGGCCGCATTCTATATCCAGCAGCATATTAGAAAGCAACTGTTGAACCAGCTGATGACCGGCGAGAGGCTTGCCAAACTGGATTCTTTCCTTGGCGTAAGCTTTGGCCGTATCCAAAGCTGACTGTGCTGAACCAACACAACCGGCAGAGACAGTAAACCGGGCATTATCCAATGCAGAAAGCGCTATTGGGAAACCTTTACCCATTGGGCCCAGGATATTCTCCTTGGGAACCTTTACATTATCCATGATTAATTCACCTGTATCCTGGGCACGCAATCCTAATTTTTCATGGATTTTTTGAGATGAATAACCGGGAGTATCTTTATCAACCAGAAATGCTGTAATACCCTTAGGGCCCTTCTCAGGATCCGTCTTGGCAAAAACGATAGCAACCTCAGCAAAAGTGGCATTAGTAATCCACATTTTGTTGCCATTGAGGATATAATAGTCACCATCTTCCACTGCAGTTGTGGAAAGGCTGGCAGCGTCACTGCCTGAGTCAGGTTCAGTCAGGCCAAAACAGCCCATAATTTCACCGGTCGCCAGCCGGGGAACATATTTTTTCTTTTGCTCTTCATTTCCCCATTTAAGGATTGTTTTAGCAACCAGCGATATCTGGACCGAGTAATTGCCTCGCATAGTGCTGCATCCATACCCAAGTTCTTCAGCCACGATAGCATGGGTAATATGATCCATGCCACTACCATCATACTCTTCCGGAATAGCAGTTCCTATAATCTCAACTTCCCCCAGTTTTTTCCATACATCCCAGGGGAATTTCTCTTCTTGATCCCATTCCTTGGCAAAAGGAGTTATTTCCTTTGATACAAAATCACGGACCATTTTTTGCACAGTTTCTTGTTCGGCATTAAGACTAAAATCCATAATTATCACCTCGTATTGTTAATTATTAAAACTAATATTATTTAAAATCCATTGGGACAGGATCGTCTCCTGTGTAATCATAAAAACCTTTCTTGGATTTGCGACCCAGGTATCCAGCATGAACCATTTTTTCAAGTAAGTAGCATGGTCGATACCGGGCATCACCCAGCTTGTTATAAAGGGTCCGGGTTTTTGCCAGGTGGGTATCAATACCGATCAAATCAATCAACTGTAATGGCCCCATAGGCTGATTGGCGCCCATTTTCATAGCTTTATCAATATCTTCAACCGAGCCGATTCCTTCTTCAAGAACCCATACCGCTTCATTTAAAAGAGCAGCCAGTACGCGGCTGGCAATGCCTGCTATACCCTCTTTTGCTGTTACTACAGGTTCTTTACCCAGAAATTCGGCTAATTCCCGGGTCTGATTAACTACTTCCGGACGGGTAGCCAGGCCGGGCATAATTTCCACCAGCTTCATCACCACGGCCGGATTAAAAAAGTGCATGCCCACTATCCGGCCCGGATCTTTGGCTTTTGAAGAAATCTCCGAAATAGAGCAAGCAGTTGTGTTGGTAGCCAGAATAGTTCCTTCTTTAACAACACTCTCAAGCTCACCAATGGTATCCTGCTTAATTTTTACATTTTCTATGATCGCTTCGATAACAAAATCAGCCTGAGCTGCATCTTTAACCCCTTGAGAGGGAGTAATTCTGGATAGAATATCTTTAACTTCATCTTCAGTCATTTTGCCTTTCTCAACTCGGCGTTTTAATCCTTTTTCAACATTTTCCAGGGCGCGCTCAACGATTGACTGATCAACATCAGATAAAACAACTTCAATACCATTTTGAGCCATTAACTGAGCTATTCCTGAACCCATAATACCGGCACCCAAAACGAAACCCTTTTTAACATCCATCATTAATCAAGCCTCCTAAAGATTTATTGAAAGAAATAACATGACTAGTTAATACGTTCAAAAACCAGAGCCACTCCTTGCCCACCGCCCACGCAAGCGCTAACCAGACCTAAATCTTTATCATAAATCTTCATGGCATTCAGCAAAGTGGTTATAAGCTTGGTACCGGTAGCTCCAACAGGGTGACCCAGTGCAATTGCTCCACCATGCACATTTACCTTATCGCGGTCCCATTTCATTTCTCGTTCTACAGCTAAGTACTGCACTGCAAAAGCCTCGTTTAACTCAATTAGATCGATATCATCAAGGCTTAGCTTTGCCTTTTCAAGAGCTAATGGAACAGCTTTTATAGGGCCGATACCCATATACCTGGGATCTACTCCTCCTGCGCCATAACCACGAATGGCGGCAAGCGGAGTCAAGCCCAGGGCTTTCGCTTTTTCTTCAGACATAATTACCATCGCGGAGGCATTATCAGAAAGAGCACAGCTGTTTCCGGCCGTTACCGTACCATCTTTTATGAATACTGAAGGGAGTTTAGCCATTTTTTCCATGGAAATATTATCACGTGGTATTTCTTCCTGGTCTACTGTAATTGTTTCCTTTTTCTGAGCGACTTCTACAGGTAAAATTTCATCTTTAAATATTCCTTCTTCCATTGCTTTTACCGCTTTTTGATGACTTTCAAGTGCAAAGCTATCCTGTTCCTGCCGATCAATGTTATATTTTTCGGACAGCAATTCAGCAGTACCGCCCATCAACATTCCGGCCAAAGGACACATAAAACCATCTTTGTGCAGCACGTCATAGGCTTTCATGTCGCCCATCCGCGCGCCCCAGCGGGCTTTATCTAAAATATAGGGAACATTAGAAGCAGATTCTGTACCACCAACCACTACTGTATCAGCATCACCTGTTAGAATTGATTTTGCCCCCTGAATTGTTGCTTGGAGGCTTGAAGCACAGCGAATATTAATAGTATAGGCAGGAACTTCATGTGGCAATCCACCGTTAACTGTAGCCAGACGGGCAACATTAGGACCAATTCCGGCCTGCCAGCCACATCCAAAAACTAGCTCATCAACCTCTTCTCCTGGTATGCCCGCTCTTTTTACCGCCTCTTCCACTACTTTTGCTCCTAATTCGGGAGCACCAAAACTACTTAGACTTCCTCCATATCTGCCGGCAATAGTTCTTACCGCACTTACAATAACCGGTTTGCGCATGATCTTCCCCACCTTAGTGGGATTGATCCCTCCTATCATAGAGTTTTTTTGTTATGCTCCAAGTTTTTTATAAAAAGATAAAAAACTGTTGGCACAAAAAGTTGGTGTACATGTCATTAAGAAAAACATCAAATGGTTTTATGATGTTCAAAAACTTTCAATAATAATGCTATCATCAACTTGTGAAAAAAGCAACAGACCCCGCGTATATAAGAGCAGCCATCAAACTGGACTTTTTGTATAGCTATAACCTCAGCTATTAAGCGTTCTTATCATAACGGGGCTGAAGCAGGTTTACCTATTTATAATATCTCATCTCCAGGGTAGTACAGCCCTGGGGAATAGAGTACGGACCGTGGGTCATTCCCGGAGGCCGGCAGGCATACATGCCGGTGGTAAAGGTTTCCTTTTTGTTGAGATCAACCAGGTAACCATCCAGGATATATACCTCTTCCCAGAAATCGTGGACCAGGACATCGGAAGTAGTGAGTCCCGGGGGGAATTTAAGCAGCCTGCAGTAATCACCTGTTTCCGGGTCTTCGCTCAGGATTTTTTCTATAACTCCTTCCGGAGCATCTTTAACCTGACGCCACTGAAGATAACGATCATGATCGTAAAACTCCATTTCTTTTTTTGCCATTTATAATATCCTCCTTTAGTAAACAAATGAGTTTGTTTGACTGGATCATTTAACTGACCCAGTTAAGCTGACATCACTACGTTTTTATAAGATCTTTACTTATAAGCTCAGGCTTAACCTTTAAACCATTCGCTCATCGGTTGAAGCCGGTAAGAACTCTTCATAGACATTTTGCGCCGCGGGTCTTCTAGTTCTACTTCAAAGTATGGACTGTAGTCAATTTCAAATTTGCCGGCTACAGTGCCTGAGTATAATACCAGTCCGTTTAAATCTTTTACTGAGATAATATCCTTTACATAAGATAACAGCTCACGGGGGGCGAGAAGGGCACTTAAAGTTGTTTCCTGGTAAAGCGCTTTTTGCCCTTCCTGTTCCACCCAACCACGTAAGACAAGCTCATCCCAGTAATCCTCAAGATCTGAAAATTTCCAGATATCCTGGGAAATTATATTGGGATACATCTGCTTTGCTTTGGGAATACTTACTGTTTCCAGTGTGCGATCTGTATGATCACTGCCGGTGGAAATATAGATTTCATCGTCTTTTATAAGCACCGCATATTCAGCTTCGCCTATATGGCTTTCTTCATCTAAACATGGAATTTCTGAAACCTGGGTTAATCTATCTGGATACTTGGGGAAAAAAACGGGAGTTTTTTCCGGAGCAGGTACCCCGATACTTTTCAGTTCATCGATGTGCTTCTGAACTTCTTCCTGGTTTCTTCCTGTATAACCGCCGTTAATTAGCATTTTAGCCTCAAAGGTAAGCTTTTGCTGCGGATTGCCGTTTAGGTAAAAATTTAATTCAGCCAAAACAAAACCTCCTTCGGTTTTTCTATTGCATAAACTTCATAGTTCTATCGCTTAATTGCGAAAAACTACTTCTGATCTGGTGTACCCTTTTCAAATCGATGTAGTCAGATACGATACAGGGTTCTTCGTTACTGCTGGCCCTGATTATACCCCGGGGATCGACGATAGAGCTGTGACCAAGAAAGGTAATCCCTTTGTTAATCCCGGCACAATTACAGGAGATGAGGTAACAAATATTTTCCAAAGCTCGAACCTGATTCAAGGCCATCCAGTTAGCCCAGCGTGGAAAAGGCCAGCCAGAAGTTACAAGAAACACTTCTGCTCCTTTATCAAGCATGAAACGGTATAATTCTGGGAAACGTAAATCATAACATGTTGACAATCCCAGGGCGCCCAGTTCAGTTTTTACAACTTCCGCTTCCGTTCCCGGAGTGAGCAGCTCTTTTTCCCTGGAACCGTAACCGAAAAGGTGGATTTTCCGGTAAGTGCCTATGACTTTGCCGGAGTTGTCCAGCATTACACTGGTGTTATAAAGCTTGCCTTGAACATTTTCCACAAAGCTTCCAGCAAACACATAGGAGTTAATCTCCCGGGCCTTTTCCGCTACGCTGTTAACGGTTAATCCATCCAGGGTTTCACTTTCTTCAGTATATAAATCAAAATTGAAGTATCCGGTATTCCATATCTCAGGAAGAAGGATCAAATCGGCATCCCTGGCTGATTCCATCTGTTCCAGAGCATATTGAATACGATCCTGTTTGCTCTGCTGATCATTAATTTCCAACTGCAGTGATGCTACCTTATACATTTTGCCTCTCCTTTCCATTAAATGTAATCATTAATTAAAGTCGCCCAGGTATACCGGCTTAGGGCCTTTCATGTAAATTGCTTCTTCGCTGCAAAGAGCAGCACACAGTCCGCATCCATCACATTTTTCCGGATCAATATAGCCTTTCTTCTTACCATTCTTTTCCACATAAGTAACTGCATCATAAAAGCACCACTTATCACAAAGCTTACAGCCAATACATTTTTCCTCATCCACATAGGAAATTGCCCGAGTATCCCGATCAACTACATCCCAGGTGCTAACCTGCGGTAAAGTAATCCCTTTTATTTCTTCAACAGAGTTATATCCTTTTTCTTCCATATACCCTTCTATACCTTTTAAGAAATCCTGGATGTGGCCCAATTGCTTGCGGCCATACATTAATGCAGTGCAAAGCTGAACGGTAGACGATCCAGCCATAATCATCTTTATAGCATCCTGCCAGGTATTGATTCCGTTGGTAGCAGAAATGGGAATACCAACCTCGCGGGCAATTTTGACAATCCATTTCAGGGTGATCGGTCTCATCCACGGTCCACCAACACCGGCAAAAGTTCCATGCAGAAGGGGACGTCCGGTATCAAGATCGAGATCCAGGGCCGGAAACCGGTTGATAGCAGTAACTCCTGCTGCCCCGGCTTCTTTAACTTTTTGGGCAACCTCTACCGGGCTGACTGCTTCCGGTGTCAATTTGCCTAAAACAGGGATTTTAACCGATGAGGTTACCGCTTCCATTACTGCTGCCGCCCCGTTAGGATCACTTCCTAATTCCTGGCCACTTTTATAACCTAAATCACGAGGATGGGGACACCCAAAATTCAATTCAAGCATATCAGCTCCCAAATCTTCCATCTCTTTAGCCATCTCGGCCCAATTATCCATGCTTTCTCCGGAAATGCTTACGATAAAAACCACTTTTCCTTCTTCACAGTAACGTTTTGCTGCTTTCATTTCGTCCATCCACTGATCATGATCATAGGTAGCCAAGAACTCGCATGAATAGTTGGAATAAACCTGGGGCCAGCCTTTTTTATGCAGTATGGTAAACCGGGGAGAAACATATTTTTTCAAGAGTGGTTCAGGGCTAATCGTTTTAGTTACGATGCCTCCTGCTCCGGCTTCGACACAGCGCCTGATATAATCAGCATTTTTGGTCGGCGTTGCCGAAGCAACTACCAGGGGATTTTTAAACCTATGTCCGCACATTTCTATACTTAAATCAGTTTTCATAGCGCTCTCACCTTTCATATTATAAATATAAGCAATTAGCAATAACCTTTAATAAAATACCCGGTGAAGACCGGTTATATATCAAGGCCCGCCAGAATTTTCTCCGGAGTGATAGGCAAATCGGTAATCCTTACTCCCACCGCATCAAAAACTGCATTAGCAATAGCGGCAGGAACAGGGTTCAGGGAAGGTTCGCCAATTCCTTTTGCCCCAAATGGCCCGTTTGGATCATCAGACTCCATAAAATAAGAATATATTTTTCCGCGGGGTATATCCATAGCTGTAGGAAGGCAGTAGTCATGGAAATTAGGATTAACCAGCGCCCCGTCTTTAAGCACCATATCTTCCCCCAGGACCCAGCCGGCACCCATCATTACGCCACCTTCAATCTGCCCTTCAAGAGTTTGTTTATTGAGTACCCTGCCCACATCATGAACAGCCCAGTAGTTTAAAAGCCTGATCTTACCTGTTTCTGTATCAACTTCAACTTCAGCAATATGACAGGCAAAGGGATAAGCAGGAGAGACATTGCCGTATTTGTTTTCATCGGGCAAAACTGTATTGGGAACAAATACTCCGTGGCCCACCAGGGAAGTACCGCCCAAGGTGTAGCTAATCTGTTGCATCGCTTCTGCAACAGGCAGCGGCTCTTCGTTTCCAGCGAAATATATTTTTCCGTTATTGATCTTAATTTCCTCAGCTTGTTTTTCATAAACCCTGGCAACATGCTCAATAAGCTGCTTTTTCAGGTTTATTGCCGCTTCATAAACTGCTCTTCCTCCAATGGTAGTCCCCCGGGTAGCGAAACTTCCCAGGCCAAAGGGGCTGATATCGGTATCTACCGCAGCAGTCCGTACATCTTTTACATTTAGCCCAACCGCTTCTGCTGCAATCAATGCAAAAGTTGTATTCATACCCTGGCCAATATCCGCTTCTCCTGTAAAAACAATGGCTTTACCCTCCGGAGTAAGTCGAACCAGGGAAGATGATCCGTCAAAAGGTTTATAAAACGGACGATTTCCGGAAACATGGTTGCAGATCGCCACCCCGATTCCTTTCTTTACCGGCCCTTTTTGGTCCGCTTCTTTTTTCTTCTCATACCAGTCCGATTCCTGTGTCGCTTTTTCCAGGCATTCTTTAA
The DNA here is from genome assembly GCA_003567725.1 of Syntrophomonadaceae bacterium. Classification (GTDB taxonomy): domain Bacteria; phylum Bacillota; class Dethiobacteria; order DTU022; family DTU022; genus B1SED10-74M. Next base: position 53,997 of record PWYU01000031.1, read on the forward strand.
GCGCGCAGCTATTGATCTCCCAGCCGTGAATAGAGGTAAAACCAGGAGTGACTCCATTCAGTTTACGAATCTCGATCGGATCCAGGTTATTCTGATGACAAATTGTATCCAGGGCTGATTCCATGGCAAAATGCATCTGGGCATTGCCAAAACCGCGGAAACAAGAAGTTGGAATCGTATTGGTATAAACAGTATAACCGGTACTACGCACATTCTGGAACTTATAAAGCGAGTCAATTCTGTAACAGGCAGTAGAAGTAATCGCTGGAGCATATACGGTCCGGGCACCGTTGCCCGCAATTATTTTAGTGTCTTTGGCCAATAAAGTCCCATCTTTTTTCAAGCCTAATTTAACCCATATTTTCATAGGCACACGGGGATTACCGGCCCTAAAATCTTCTTCTCTACAATTAACCATCCTAACCGGTAAACCGGTCTTCCTGGTCAATACTGCTGCCAAAATATGTGACTTATATTCAAATTTAGCTCCAAATCCGCCTCCGACATGGGGTTTTATTATGCGGAGATCTTCTGAACACATTTCCAAGGCTTCAGCGTAACGAAGTCTTGACATGGAAGGAACCTGAGTGGAAAGCCACATAATAAGGCGTTCGTAATCACCCGGCACCACGAGAGCACCCATGGGTTCCATGTGGGCCTGGTAAACCTGGTTGGTTTCATAAGTTTCTTCAAAAACCAGATCCGCCTTAGCCAGGGCATCATCTACATTGCCCGTGTGTACATTAAATGTAACAGCAATATTGTTCTCTTTATCCTCATAAAGCTGTGGAGCATCTTCAGCCATCGCCAGCTCTGGATCATACACAGCCGGTAACTCCTCATACTCTACTTTGATCAGTGAAGCAGCTTCAGCAGCGGCTTCTTCCGAGTTTGCTGCTACCGCCGCTATTTCATCACCGTGAAAACGCACTTTATCTCTGGGCAAAATCACCCAATCAGGAACCATAGTCCCAAATCTGTGCTGGGAAACATTGTTCCCGGTTATTATTCCCTTTACCCCGGAAACCCTTTCCGCCTTGCTGGTGTCAATTTTTAAAAGGCGGGCATGGGGGTAAGGGCTTCGTAAAACTTTTCCATATAACATCCCTTCCACCTTGAGATCGGGTACAAAACGAGCCCGCCCGGTTACTTTTTCCAAACCATCAAGGATGGGGGTGTCCTTACCCAAATTAGTGTAATTCATGTTATCACCCTTCCTTTTAATTATTACCTTTCCTTTCAAGGGCATATGAATATATAGCTTCAACTATCTTCTGATATCCTGTGCAACGGCAAATATTACCGCTAATCGCTTCTTTAATATCCTCGCGGCTAACTTCCCTACCGCTGTTTTGATCCAAAAATGCCTTGGCGGAAAGAAGCATTCCAGGTGTACAATAACCACATTGCACTGCACCTTTCTCAAGAAAGCTTTTTTGTAAAGGATGCAGCTCATCCTCCATGCCTTTGCTTAAGCCTTCTATGGTAATTATTTCTGCACCATCTGCCCTGGCAGCAGGAATGATACAAGAATTAACCGCCAGGCCGTTCATAATTATCGTACAGGCGCCACATTCCCCTCCTCCGCAGCTTTCTTTGGTCCCAATTAAACCCAGGCGGTTGCGGATCAAATCAAGGAGCCTTTCATCAGAATTAATTTCCATTGTATAATCTTCTTGATTTAATTTAAAACTAATAGTCAAAAGGCCTCTTTTTTTTGAGCTGTTAGTCATCCCAATCAACTCCTTTGCCATCCAGTACAACCTTAATTGCACGTTTAAGAGCAACTCCGATTAAGTACTTTTTAAAATCAGCACTGCCTCGAAAACTGTCTCTGGGAGTTACTTCCTCAGCTATTACAAGCCCGGCCTTTTCCAGTTCTTCTTCACTAATTTGAACATCTTTCATTGAAGCTTCAGTTTCCCGGGCCCGGAAAGGAACAGTAGACATGGGTCCTACTGCTATACGGATTTCTTTTACAGTTTTCTGATCTTCCTTTAAAATCAACCAAAAACCAAGGTTTACCAGAGGTAAAGCCAGGGAATCCCGGCGGGCGAAACGGATAAAACCGGTTCTTTCCAGGGAAGTCGGTGTTGGGTAGGAAAATGCTGTTATTAGCTCTTTTGAAGGATTAATTGAGCTTTTTCCCGGTCCTAAAAAAGTATCAAGGACTGGTTTTTCCAACTTTTCACTGCCTGACTGAATATGAACACAGGCATCCAAGGCCACAAGAGCTATCGCTGTGTCAGCTGCCGGTTGGGCAGTAACCACATTGCCGGCTATCGTTCCTACGTTCCGGATCTGCAGAGCTCCCACAGCTTTAGCTGCATCAACCAGGACCCGCCCTTTTTCTTTCAATAATGGCGAACTAACCACCTGGCTGTGGGTCGCAGCAGCGCCAACATATACCCGGCCATTTTCCTCATGGATCTTTTTTAAATCAGGAATACCTCCGATATCTATTAAGGCTTTGGCTTCTATCGGCTCTGATTTATGCTGAACCATCAGGTCAGTTCCGCCGGCAATAAGCCTTGCTTCGCCCTGGTGTTTGTCCAGCAAACTTAATGCTTCTTCAATACTGGAGGGCATATAATAATTTTCCCAGGTCAAGATAAAACCTCCCATCCGAGTTATTGCATTTTAAACCTTCTTGTAACTGCTCAACCCTACAGCTTTTAAGTGTATTGCCTGCGGCCGACAGCCTGCCGGCCAGCCCGCTTTCAAGCCTTGTCAAGCCTTGCTTCGTCGGCAACTCAAAGCCTTCACTTGCTGCTTATCTGTGTTTTCATTTCATGCTTGCCGGGTTATTGTAAAAAGGGCATACAAGCAGTCACTTCTTTTTTTCTGTTAATCAAATTAAATTTCTATATCAAGAATAATTATTCCTGCTAAGCTTAAAGTTCAGAGCGCGATTATTGATATCACTTTTTTACAGACACCATTAACCCCTTAATATTTTAAAAGAGAGTTTATTTGCCAAGACCGCTTTTAGAGCATGGCCTTTATATCGAATTTGTAATTACTCAGGCCTAGCCCGCTAAACCACAGGGGACGGTTCCACCGTCTCCATGGCGCCGCTTATCATTCAACAAGGGCAATAGGCTGAGTAGTTACTCGAATTTTATAACAGCCCAAGCAGCCTGCCACAATCTTAATGGCAGATCTGCTTGAGCTGATGGCTTCAATTACTGGTACTGTTGTCAAAGATCAAAATATAGATTAGTTGCAGCATAATTTACCACTATTTATTCAGACTTATATAGATGAGGGAATTGATCCCTGTGCATCCTTTTTGCCAAAATAGGGCCACCCCAAAGCATGGGCAGTAATAACAAGGATACCGGAACTGCGGTAAAGACGATAAAGTTCTGCAGTGCGCCGATACCCCCTTCACCGATCATAATTAAGATTGCTGCCACTGCACCCATAGCAATAGCCCAAAAAATCCTGATTGGGGGATAGGGGTTTTCCTGTCCGCTTACTACAATAGACATGGTGAAAGCAATTGAGTCCCCGGTTGTGGCCAGGAATGACATTAGCAGGATCATCATAAGCGGAACAATGATCTGGCTTAAAGGCAATTCCAGCCCTATATGCAGTAATGCAGCCGGCAACCCCGCTTCAAATAAGGGGCCGGAAATAACTCCTGGATTATTTAATTCGAAAAAGATACCACTGCCGCCCAGGACTGTAAACCAGAACATCGTTGCAATGGGAGCAATAACAGCCACTCCAAGTATTAATTCCCGAATAGTTCTACCCCTTGAAATTCGGGCCACAAAGGTGCCCATAATGGGACCGTAACCCAAAAACCAGCCAAAGAAAAACACTGTCCACCAGTTGAGCCAGCCAGCATCGCCTCTAAACAGGGTCATGGGAACAAAATCAATAGTATGACTGCCGATGGAAGTTAAAAAACTATCAATCAAAAAGCCGGCCGGACCAACGATAAAGACAAGGGCAATAAGCACCATCGCACCAATAACGTTGAAACGGCTCAAGAACCTGATCCCTTTATAAAGCCCTGTTACCGCCGACAATGTATAAATGCCAACCAGTACAACCAGTATTCCCAGCTGTGTTGAAAAAACGTTCGGAATTCCAAGTGTAAATTCCAGCATATAGCTCATCTGGAGGCCTAAAAAACCAATAGGGCCAATCGTACCGGCAGCAACCGCTACTATAGCTACAATATCAGCAATCGAGCCCCAGTGATTCATAACACCTTTTTCACCCAGCACCGGATACAGCATGGAGCGAGGCTTAAGAGGAAGCCCTTTTTCATGATAGGCATACATTAAAACTATTGTCGTTAAAGTAGCCAGAATAGCCCAGGCGTTAAAACCCCAGTGTAAAAAGCTGGTCGATAAAGCAGGCGCTATTGCTGCTTCAGTCCCGGCTTCAATTCCACCAAAAAATGGTGGAACATCGGTAAAGTGATACATAGGCTCAGCAGCAGACCAAAACACACCGCCACCCGCTAAAAGAGTCATCATAATCATGGCAATCCAGGAAAAAGTGCCAAGCTCAGGCTTATCCTGCTTGCCCAGGCGCACCGCACCATAAGGTGAAACAGCGATCCCTAAGGCTATCACTACAGTTAAAAAACATAAAACCTGCCAGAAAGCTCCAAAATAGTTGGCACTCCAGTTAAATGTTGCATTAACAAAAGCAGCAACTGAATCAATATTAATTAAGGCCGCGACAACAAATACAACTAAAAAACCACCACTAATTATAAATACCGGCCAATCAACATCTTTAAGCATTAATTTTGTGTTATTATTCTCTTCGTTCATAATATCCTCCTTACTTTTTTCTAATAAGTTAACACAGCAGATTATAGTATTTTAATCAGAAAAACGGTAGCTTTATCACCCCCGAAACAAGATTACCTCTCTTCCTGTAGCTTATAATCATCTACTTTTAAAGGTCTTTAAAGACCTGGTCCTGATATTTAATCAGTTGATCATCCTAACCATGATCGGCTTGCTCAGCAATCTTATTGAGTTCTTTGCTGGTTGCTTCATCTAATGCCGGTTTACATTTTTCTTCCAACATTTCCCTGGTCATAGCTACAACTTTTTCTCTCATATCCAGGGCCCCGTCTTCTTCCCAGGCGCCCCACATCCGCCGCTCAAAAACTTTTGGCTCAAATATTTCTGTTTTGAAGTGTTCAACCGTATGTTCAGTAGCCAGGAAATTCTGTCCATGAGAGACTTGATCAATAACTTTTAAAGCCAGCGTATCTTCATTAACAGCTACATCTCTAACCAGTCTTTGAAGCTGAGCTATTGCTTCATTGCAAAAAACAAAATCAGCAAAATCAACGACCATGTCCATATCAAATTGCATTCCGTCCATAATATCAGCTGATAAAGCGCTGGCGATTCCGGTCATGGCCGTTTCAAAGCCAGCCTGAGCATCAAGGATTTTAGCATCGCGCAGCATAGCAGGCATTCTTGTTGGCAGCCCAAGATAGCGCCCTAACTGCCCCATGCAGCCTTTTAAAATAGTAAACTCGGGACTGGCCATGGAAATATGGCCAATTTTAAAATCCATACTACGAGCAAAACTGGTATAAACCACCGGCGCTCCAGGGTTAACCAGCTGTGAGAGAACCAGGCATGACAGGATTTCTGCATGGGCCATAGCACAGCTTCCAGCGATGGTTACCGGTGCAGTTACTCCTAGAATAGGTCCTGAACTGATAATTAATGGTATTTTATTTTTTGCGCCTTCAATCAGTGCCTCTAAGGTTAAAGGATCCACCTTCATCGGGGGAGTAGTCAATATCCATAGAGAAAAGAACGGCCTTTCTAAAAATTCCTTTTCTCCTCCTGCCACGATCGAAGCCATTTTTATTGCATCTTTTACACATCGAGCCCCTGTGCCGGGGCCGGTAATATGTTTGGTGGTATTGCTAAAACTGGTGGCCCATGTATACCAATCAGTAGTTTTATGATTAACATCTTGCGGTGTAACCGGCGGACTGGCGATCGCTACATTTTCCAAAATTTCCAGGAGTTGAGTTGATTGCGCTAGATCTTTATTGGTAGCCGGCCGTTTTTTTCGGGTGTATAGATCATAAACATGTGTTGCTTCCACCATTGCTGCCAAAACAGGACTATCTTTAGCTGGTTTAACATCATATTCAGGATCTCTTGCATAAAGAGTGATTTCATCTCTAGCAGGAATAGTATCAAGGGCTTTTTCAACAAGCTGCCGTGGTATATTGACAACTGTATCCTCTTTTACCTTACACCCTTCTTTTTTCAAAATTTCCAGGGCCTCAGGTAGTTTAATATCTATCCCCGTAGTCTCTAACAATACCAGGGCCTGATCATGAATATGTTCAAGCTCCTCTTTAGAAAGAAATGTTAATTCTGGTTTCAATTGATATCTCCTTTCATAATAATTTAATTTCCAGCAAACCTTCTATATATTAATATAGCAATAAACATGCCATGTTTTTAATTATGCTCTGAACACCAGCCCCACAGGAGATCAAACCAGGAGATGAAAATATCAGCAAAGAAAATCTTTGCATAATATGCATGGTAAAAAAACAAAGATAGCCCCAACCGTTTAAAGCCGGGGCTATCTGTTTGTTGCATATTTTGCATAGCGGCCTTGCACAATATGCATAGAGTTATTGAAGATTGTATTTATTAATTTTATTATAGAGCGCCCGGAGGGATATTTCCAACACTTTGGCTGCTTTTTTCTTGCCTTCAACAGTTTTTCCGTAACGTTCTAAAGCTAATCGGATCATTTCTTTTTCCATCACAGCCAGCGACACCGGTTCCTGGTAATCAAAGACATTACCCGGTGCACCGGATAAAGAAGAAAGCAGCTCTCTTTCTGATAGGATTTCTTTTTCTGTCATGATTACCGCTCTTTCGATGCAGTTTCGCATTTCCCTTACATTACCGGGCCAGCTGTAATTCTGCAGACTAAGCCTGGCCTGATCAGAAAATCCTCTTACTTTCTTCCCCAATTTACGGCTGGTTTGCCTTAAAATATGGTCAGCCAGGGCAAGAGTATCCTCCTGTCTTTGTCGTAAAGGTGGGATTTCAATATTAACCACATTGACTCTGTAAAACAGATCTTCACGAAATTTCCTTTCTTCAACTAACTTTTTTAAATTTCGATTTGTAGAGGAAATAACCCTTACATCAACATAAATTGGTTCAGTTCCTCCTACGCGAACAACTTCTCCTTGCTCTAAAACTCTTAACAGAATGGCCTGTAAGTTAAGGGGCATATCGCCAATTTCATCCAGGAAAATAGTTCCCCCATGCGCCAATTCGAACCTGCCCAACTTTTGTCTGGCAGCCCCGGTAAAAGCCCCTTTTTCATAACCAAAAAACTCACTTTCCAGCAAATTCTCAGGGATTGCCGCACAGTTAACTTTTATAAAAGGGGAGTTGCTTCTCATACTGGCGTTATGAAGGGAATGAGCGAATAGCTCCTTGCCGGTACCGCTTTCTCCAGTGAGCAATATCGTTGACTCTGTGGCTGCCGCCCTTCGGGCTATTTCCAGGCTTTGCTTGATTGAATAGCTGAATCCGACGATATCATCAAATTCATATTCAGCCGTGGCCACTTTTGACAATTTATGATGAAGGACTTTTATCTTGTTCTTACTTTCTTGAACCAGGTTGTTTAATTTTTTTATTTCGGTTACATCTAAAAAAACTACTACGGCACCCACCATAATACTGTTCACATAGATAGGAGCAGTATTGGCAATAATATCAATGCCTGCGTCTTTCATTTCCATTTTTTCTCCAAAGATAGGGGTGCCGGTTTTAAGAACTTTGACCAAGGGGCCGTTGGGTACAACATCAAAAATGTTTTTCCCAATCCGGTCTTCTTCCTTTAACCCGGTAATAGCAGTAAAAGCAGGATTGATATATTGAACCCATCCAGACTGATCTACGATTTCTATACCTTCTTGAATAGCGTTGAAAATAGAAATGAAAACATTGGCCGCGGGAGTTCCAGAAATCTTGTGCCAGATTTGTGAATCTTCGCCGGCAATATAGTTATTGTCCATAAGGCTTCCTCCAAGCTCAAATGGTTAATGATCAGTAATTGTTTTATGCTTCTATTCTCTGTGAATAGTCCCTTCCCAGGTTCCCACTTTAACATCTCTTCGATCCTCTTCAGTGAACCACCGGGAAGTAACACATTTGGATTCTGTATAAAAGGCAACTCCGTCTTTACCCATAACATGAAGGTCACCAAAAAACGAACCCTTATGGCCGGAAAATGGAAAATAAGAAACAGGCACCGGTATGCCTACATTTACGCCAACCATGCCAGCATGGGTGCGGTAAGTAAATTCACGGGCGTAGTAACCATTTTGAGTAAAAATACAGGATCCATTAGCATAAGGGCTGTCGTTCATTATGCGCAGGCCTTCTTCAAAATCTTTAACCCTTTTTATTGACAACACGGGACCAAAAATTTCCTCTTCTCCCACTTTCATGCCCGGTGTGACATGGTCAAGGATTGTGGGGCCCAGGTAAAACCCGTTTTCATAACCTTCCACTTTGACATCTCTGCCGTCCAGAACCAGTTCGGCCCCTTCCTCTATGCCTGTTGCTATCCAAGAGGATACCTTCTCTTTATGCTCAGCGGAAATAACCGGCCCCAGATCGGTACCGGGATCGTAAGCAGGGCCAACCTTTAACTCTTTTGCCGCTTTTACCAGGTAGGAAACCAGTTCATCGGCAATTTCTTCCTCCACACAAACCACCGGTAAAGCCATACAGCGTTGACCGGCACAGCCAAAGGCAGAATTTCTTATCCCTAAAGCCACCCTTTCTAAAATCGCATCTTTTAATACCAGGGCATGGTTTTTAGCTTCGCCTAAAGCTTGCACCCTCTTACCGTGAGCTGCGGCTGTACTAAAGATGTGCCTGCCAACTGAACTGGATCCTACATATGATATCCCTTTAACATATGGATTTTTGAGCAAAAGTTCAGCTTCAGTACGGTTACAGGTTACCAGGTTTACTACTCCCTCTGGTAGACCAGCTTCAATCAATAATTCCAACATCCGCATACTGGTTTGAGGCACCTGGCTGGCCGCTTTTAACACAAAAGTATTACCGGTAGTAATACAGAGCGGCAACATCCAACCAAAGGGGATCATGGCGGGAAAGTTCATAGGGACAATACCAGCAAAAACACCGATCGGTTCTCTGTACATAACCGTATCATGACCTTCTGAGACATTCATTAAAGAATCTCCCTGCATCAAGTATGGAGCAGAACAGGCCAGCTCTACTACCTCCATGGCTTTTATTACATCTCCTCGAGATTCGGCCATATTTTTTCCATGCTCGGTAGCTACCATCATAGCTAATTCATCAAGGTTTTTTTCCAGCTTATATTTAAATTTGAACATCAGGTCTGCTCTTTGCTGAACCGGCGTAGCAGACCATTTGGGGAAAGCGCTGCCGGCCGCTTCAACAGCCTGCTTAATTTCATTAGCTGTACAACTGGGGGCCAAAGCCATTATTTCTCCGGTGCTGCTGTTTGTAATATCCATGTACTTACCGGATTCAGTATCTCTCCATTCGTTATCGATACAAAACTGCAATCTTTTAGGATTTAACATATTATACTCCTTTGCATTTATTTAGCACTTTCTAATTATTTTATCGATTTTTAAAATACTCATCAACCCCAAACACTGTTTAACCATTTTCTTCTCTCTTTCCAATCAGGCATTAAAAATGATAAAAAGGCATAAAAATCTTGATCATGCTTTTGATATATAAAATGAGCCAGTTCATGCAATACCACGTAATCGATATATTCCATGGGAAAGCTGATCAACCTGGTATTTAAAGTAATCTTCTGCCGGTTCCAGGAACAGGATCCCCACCTGGTTTTCATGGTTCGTATAGTAATTATTGGCCTCTCCAGTTGTACGCGGCTGTTAAACAGTGCCAGCATCCGGTCAAGCGAATCTTTAAACACAATACCGGCCTGCTCCCTGAACCAGGTGCCGAGCAGTTCTTCTTTCCTTGTAAAATCGTTACAATCCCTGACTAAAAGATAAAGACAATCCCGTTTCAAATAGGCTGTTTCCTTGCCGGACACAGGAAGAACCATAAGCCGGTACTGCCGGCCAAGATAATTAATAATATCTCCGCTCTTGTATTTCCTATCCCGGCTCAAACCCCTTTTTTGATCAAGCCACCTGACATTATTTATGATCCAGGGCGCTTTTTCCCGGACAAACTGTTCAATAAAATCATAGGGGACTCTTTCAGGAGCAGAGACTACCACAGATGAATCAGTTCGGACTCTCAAGTTCACATTTTTCACATTTTTTCTTTGGACCACAAAGGCAATTTCCCGGCCTTGATGCTCAATGGTATGCTTTTTCATTTACAGCCACCCGTTAAGTGATCAGCGCAGTTAATGGTTATTATTGCAAAGCCTTCACTTAAAAACAAGTATATATATAATGTTAGAAGCAGTCAAAAAAAACCGAAGCCAATATCTTTATAAACCCTAAAATTTACAAACGGCAATAATATGTTAAACTGGTTTCAGTTAGTCATGGGGGCATGGATATGGCAAAAAATTTGGAACCTGTAACCAGCATTGATAAAGCAGCCAGGATTTTTCAACAACTCTGCCGGGAACCGCACGAGTATAGAATAACCGAGCTGGCTAATTTAACCGGGATCAACAGGACCTCTTTACACCGGCTTTTAAAAGCTTTGGAAAAAAATGGCCTGATTATCAAAACTGAGCGGAATAAAACTTATAAACTGGGGCCCATGGCTTATGAAATGGGTTCTGTTTACCTGCACAGCTTTAAATTCAGAGATAATATCTTTCCCATCCTTGATAAAATTTCGCACGAGTCGCAGGAATCTGTAGGAATAGCTATAAGGGAGGGGGAAAAAATAATCTCGCTTTACGAAATTGAAATAGACCAACCCCTAAAAATGAATTACAGGCCGGGGCTGCTCTATCCCATGAACAGGGGCTGTTACGGTAAATGCCTGATGGCTTATTATAACCGGAAAAGGGTTAGTGAAATGCTTGATCAAATGAAATTTGAGAAAGTATGCCTGAACACTTTAACCGAAAAAAATGAAATTTTAAAAGAATATGAGAAAATCAGAAAGCAGGGTTACGTGGTCAGCGACGAAGAAACATTTCGCTACGCTGTCGGCGTAGGTATCCCGATCCCAGGTTCTGACTTAACCATCAAGAGCTGTGTTGCCATATCATTCCTGAAAAGCGACAACTACAAGGAAAAAATTGAAGAATTCAAGGATATGCTTTTAAAATATAAAGACGAGATAGCCAAATACATGTTATGAAACCACTCGAAACCAGGTTCATTTTATTTGACCTTTTTAAAAGCAATCTATTAAGCTCGCCTCCAATCAGCCCCTGCGATTATTCAAGTAAAAAGCTTACTTCAAAAAAACAAGTTAGTTTACTAGACCTTCCCTGAAGGAACAATTAAATCAAAGTAACTACTCAGCCTATGGTCTTTGCTTAATAATAAGCCCGCTAAACGCCCCAGCCTTCGCTGGGCATACGAGAAGTTACAAGTCAATTAAATATGGAATAAACTTAAATTTGCGAGCCATTATGAAAAATGAGTGCAACGCAAATGGCTTTTTGCCAATAAAGCTTGCAATAATGTATTAATTATGGTATTATACAAGCCATATTAGCATGTTCATATAAAGAACTACACGTTCATTATACGAACACTTAATGGCTCTCTAAAGGCTGCAGACGGCAGGAATGTCAAGACTAAACACCGGAAGGAGTCGTTACATGTGATGGATCTCCTCATTAGAAACGGAACAATTGTGGATCCGGTTATGGGTAAGTTTACTGCAAACATTGGGATAAAAGGACATAAAATAAATCTTGTTTCCGACCAGGAAACCGAAGCCGATGAAATTCTTGAAGCCAGCGGGTTGATGATAACCCCTGGCTTTATTGATATACATATGCATGAAAGTGAAGTAAAAAATGATACCGCAAACCGCGAAATGTTTGAATATATGGCCCAGATGGGAGTTACAACTGCCATTGGCGGCAACTGCGGCTTAAACACCGGTTTAAAAAATACTGCAGATTACTTCAATTTGCTTGAAAAAGATGGCATCCCTGTCAATTATGCGGGGTATAGCGGGTATTGCTTTATCCGGGAACATTGTGGTTATGACAGAAACTCCCCTTTGGATTACCCGAAACTCAGTAAGTTAACACCTCTAATCAAAAACGATCTGGACAAAGGGGCCTGTGGTGTCTCTTTAGGATTGGAATATAATCCCGGGATTAGCACCGAAGAGATGCTGTGGGTTGGCAGGCTGGTAAAGGAATACCCCGGCCGGCTTATCTCCGCCCATTATCGTTACGATTCCAACCGTTCGCTGGAAGCACTGGCAGAATTAATAATTCTGGCCCGTGAAACAGGGGTACCGGTCCAGGTTTCCCATATTGGAAGCTGTAACGCCTTTGGCCGAATGACCCCGGCCCTGGACATGCTTGACAACGCCGTCTGGGCCGGTGTGGACATATCGGCAGATGTCTACCCTTATAACGCTTTTAGCACCATGATTGGCAGCGCCGTCTTCGATGACGGCTGCTTTGAGAGTTGGGGCAAATCATACAACTCCCTGCTGGTAGCTGAAGGCAAATACCGGGGGCTGACTTGCACTGAAGAAATTTTCCATGAACTGCGTAAGCAGGCTCCGGAAACCCTGATGGTGGCTTTTGTCATGGATGAAACTGAAGTAATAGAAGCCTTAAAACACCCCGGGATCATGATAGCCAGTGACGGGTTCCTTCGCTCCGGACAGGGCCACCCCCGGGGAACGGGCGCTTTTCCCCGCGTAATTGGCAAATACGTGCGTGATGAAAAACAGCTTGACCTGGTTGAAGCGATTAAAAAAATGACTTTGCTTCCTGCCAGAAGGCTGGAATTATCGCATAAAGGCAGGATTGATCAAGGTTATGATGCCGACCTGGTCATTTTCGATTTTGACAACATTATAGACCAATCCGATTATGAAAACCCGGCTGTTCCACCAAAAGGCATTGAATACGTTTTTGTAGGAGGCAAGGCGGTTGTAAAAAATGGCAGCTACATCGGAGGTGATAACGGTAGAGTAATCAGGTTCGGCAAATAGCCCGCGCCCACCACCGTAATACCTTAACCTGAAAGACTGGATTTGCTCGAAACCCGGTTACACTGCGCTATAACTAATTTGCAATTATTTCTCCCTTTCACCTTTTCCCCAAGCAAAATATTAAAGCACTATGAAAAAGGAGGTTTATCCTTTGTTAACAAACACACCGGAAACAGTACAAAAAGGAAAATTTAAATTTCCCCATGTCCTGGTTTTGCTCTTTGTGGTAATTGTGATTGCTGCTATTTTCACCTATATTGCTACACCCGGTGAGTACGACCGGGTTGAAGTGGAAGGCAGGACGGTAGTAGATCCCGGTTCCTACCAAATTGTTGATAGAAGTCCGGTAGGACCTTTTGGAATTCTCCAGGCGATTCCCAAGGGCCTGGGAGAAGTGCAGTTGATTGTCTTTTTCATATTTATTGTCGGCGGAGCTTTTGGCATTATTAATAAGACTGGCGCCATACACAGAGGGATTACCTCGCTGACCAAATCCCTGGAAGGCAAGGAACAGCTGATCATACCGGTTATGATGCTGGTTTTTGCCCTCGGAGCGGGTTTGCTGGGGCTAATCGAGGAATTTCTGCCATTTATTCCAATTATGGTGATGCTCTGCCTGGCCCTGGGCTTTGATTCTCTGACCGGGGCCGGTATTGTCATGATCGGGGCTGGAGCCGGGTTTGCCGGGGCCTTTATGAACCCCTTTACGGTCGGTGTAGCCCAGGGTATAGCAGAACTGCCCCTCTTTTCGGGATTGGGCTACCGGTTAATTGTCTGGGCAGTTATTACCTTGATTGGAATCGCATTTGTTTATTTTCATGCTAAAAGGGTTAAGAAGAATCCAAAATTGAGTCCCGTGTATGAAGAAGACCTCAAGAAGAAAGAAAGTATGGTTAATAATGAAGAAGCAAAGGGATTGGAAGGAAAACACAAGGTTGTTTTGGTCGTAGTTTTGATCTTTTTTGCCATATTAGCCTGGGGAGTGATCAGCGAAGGCTGGTACATTCTTGAAATAGCAGCCCTTTTCTTAGGCATGGGCATTGTTGCCGGTATAGTCGGCAGGTTGTCGGCTGACGACATCGCCGACGGGTTCATAATCGGGGCCAAGGAATTGACCATGGCCGCCCTGATTGTAGGAATCGCCCGCGCCATTCTGGTAGTACTGGAAGAAGGCTTTATTATCGATACCGTCCTTCACGGCATGTCGAATATGCTCCAGGGGTTTCCCTCCTACCTGTCAGCAGTAGGCATGTATTTCTTCCAGGTACTGCTTAACATCATCGTCCCTTCCGGAAGCGGCCAGGCTGCATTGACCATGCCGATCATGGCTCCACTTTCAGACCTGGTTGGCGTAACCCGTCAGACAGCTGTTATTGCCTACCAGCTTGGTGACGGGTTTACCAATGTCTGGTCACCAACCTCGGGATTCTTCATGGCCGGATTAGGCCTGGCCGGTGTAATGTGGGATAAATGGGCGAAATGGTTCCTACCCTGCCTGGGTCTATGGATCCTCGCCGGAATTATCCTGGTCAGTATAGCTCAAATAATTCGTTTAGGACCGTTTTAGAAAACCAGACCGGGTGATTAAATTAGGCCCCGGTGGAATGATCAATCAGCCGGGGCCTTAAATTTCCAGAGGAGATAATTTAATGTTTATTGACAGCTATCAAAAAGCCCTTGCTTGTCTTGAAGAGGAAAAAATAATCAATCTTACCAGCAAACTCATTTCCATCCCCAGTTATCACGGCCTGGAAGTGCCAGAGAAAGAAATATCCGCTTATTTTTACCAGTATCTGGTTGGTGAAGGCTTTGAAACTGAACTTATCCCGGTTGCCGGTGAAAGGAAAAATGTCATTTCCTGGCACGGGCCTGCTTCAAATAATGAGAAAACCCTGATGCTGGAAGGACACATGGACACAGTTGATGTCAAAAACATGGCCGTAGATCCTTTCAGCGGCAAAGTTGTAAACGGTAACATTTACGGTAGAGGCGCTGTCGATATGAAAGGAGCGCTGGCCGCTATGGCCGGGGCACTTTCAGCTGTAAAAAAATCTGGCATCCCTCTTGACGGAAGAGTTTACCTGGCTGGCGTCATTGATGAAGAAAGGAATTACAGGGGAGCAGATTATATAGCCAAAAATGGTCCCATAACCCGTTATGCCATCGTGGGAGAACCGACAGAGCTGGAAATCCACAACGGCCACAGGGGACTAATCTGGATCGAAGTAAAAGTAAAAGGCAAATATGCCCACGGGGGAACACCGGAAAAAGGGATTAATGCCATAGAGAAGATCAGCGCCATCATTGAAGAGATCTCCACGAAACTAAAACCCCAAATAATGAAAAAAAACCACCCGATCACCGGTCCTTCCAACTTAAACTTAGGCTTCATTAAGGGCGGAACCCAGCCCAGCACCGTAGCCGGCGAATGCGTCCTGCAGATGGATCGGAGGTGGCTTCCCGACGAAAGCCAGGAAGAAGCGGTGCGGGAAATTGAGGCTATTATCACCAATTTAAAAGAAAAAGATCCCGAGCTTGATGCTGAGGTGACGGTCATGGATGACAACATGGGCATCCAGTTTCCCCCTCTGGTATGTGAAGAAAGTTCGCCCCTGGTTAATATCCTGAAAGAAGCTTCGGATGAGGTCATTAACAGGCACAAAACTTCTTATTTCCCGGCCTGGACCGACGGTTCGATCTTAAGCAGGGACGGCGGCATTGAAACGGTGGTCCTTGGTCCGGGGCATTTATCTTCAGCTCATTCAGAAGAAGAATACTGCCCGGTCGAGGAGATTATAAATGCCTGCAAAATTTACATCTACTCCATCATAAAGATCTGCGGGAAAGATTAAGCAGGGTATTTTTGAAAACCAAAAACTCAACCCACGATTATCCAAGCCCGTTCTGTGAATAATCTTTTATACTTTTACTAACAACCTGAAAAATTCACAGGCGGGCTTTTTCTATTTTTGCATGCTTGCGGTTAAAACCTCATTATTCTCTGAGGCAGGGCCCCTTTTTAGATTAAGAACAAGTGACCGTCCTGTTCTACTGCATAGAAATCGGTAACAACCCCTGAAACTGGAACATGGTTACGGTAGTGCTCCAGTCGGTATTCTAGAGTTTAAATCCAGACGTTTATAGTACTGCGCTGTGCTTCCGAAGATTCCATGGCGGGCCGGGCTTGCTTCATTTTTCCCTCCGGCTCCTTGCTGAATAATCCCGATACAGCGCTGTTTTTTCAATTTCATCAATTCTTTGCTGAGATTTTTATTTTTACCAGTTATGATTTAAACTGATCCAAAAATACCCCGATCCGGCCGGCAACTTCTTCCCTGCTCCCTCCCTGCTCAACCAGTTTCATGATCGCACTGCCGATAATTACTGCATTTGCCTGATTGCGCATCGATTTAACCTGTTCCGATCTTGAAATTCCAAAACCAAGGGCCAGGGGAATCTCCGTCATTGAGCGCACCTTGTCTAATAATATATCTGCCTCTGCAGAAATTTCATCTCTGGCTCCGGTAATCCCGGACACAGAAATGCAGTATATAAAGCCTGAAGCCTGTTCAACCGTCTTCATTATACGCGTATCTGAACTTGTAGGGGCCAGGAAATAGATAAAATGAATTCCTGCTTTTTTTAGGTTCCGGGAAAAAACCTCACTTTCTTCCAGGGGCAGGTCGGGAACTATCACCCCATCCACACCGTTATAAGAGGCAGAATCGATAAACCTGGAGAGGCCATAACTATAAAGCGGATTATAATAACTCATAATTAAAAGCGGTATCTTTACCCTGGATCTCAATTTACCGGCCAGATTCAGTACATCCTGCAAAGCAACCCCATTTTCTAAAGCCCGCTTTGAGGCGGCCTGGATTACAGGTCCGTCTGCTACCGGGTCGGAAAAAGGCACCCCCAGTTCAACCATATCAACTCCTCTGCGAGCCATTTCTATAACAATAGCTTCCGTTGTTTCCAGATCAGGATCGCCTGCTGTTAGATAAATAATCATTCCTTTCCGCTTTCCGGTATTAAGATGGACAAAGCTTTGATCGATGCCGTTCATAATTTCTCAACCTCCTGTCTGGCCGAAAGGAACGATGACACCTCGGCCACATCTTTGTCGCCCCTTCCTGAGAGGCAAATAGCAACTAGATCCTCTGTGGTAGTTAAAGGCATTAGCTTTTCCAGATAAGCTAATGCATGGGCGCTTTCCAGGGCAGGAATAATGCCTTCGCTTTCAGCAAGCAGCTCAAAAGCCTTTAAAGCTTCCGAATCCGAAACAGCAACGTATTTAACCCGCCCCGACTCCTTTAAATAAGCATGTTCAGGTCCGACCCCGGGATAATCAAGCCCGGCTGAAATGGAATGAGCAGGGCTGACCTGTCCGGTATGATCCTGCAGCAGGAAGCTCAGGCTGCCGTGCAAAACCCCTGTGCGGCCGCCGGTTAAACTTGCAGCATGATTGCCCGGATTAAAATCCCTGCCCGCCGCTTCAACACCGATCAACTGAACCTGCTGATCCTCTAAAAACTGATAAAAAAAGCCGATTGCATTGCTTCCTCCGCCAACGCAGGCAAGCAGGTAATCAGGAAGTTTTCCCGTGGAGGCAAGAATTTGCCCCCTGGTTTCAGAGCCGATAACCGCTTGAAAATCGCGCACCATAGCCGGATATGGGTGAGGACCTACAGCCGAACCGATAATGTAATGGGTGTTTTTGATGTTTGAAACCCAGTCCCGCATCGCTTCATTGGTGGCATCTTTTAAGGTTTTACTTCCCGAAACAACCGGGATGACTTCCGCTCCCAGCAGTTTCATCCTAAAAACATTTAACTCCTGGCGTTTAATATCTTCCTCTCCCATATAGATAACGCATTCAAAACCAAATAACGTCGCTACGGTAGCGGTGGCCACACCGTGCTGGCCCGCACCGGTTTCAGCGATGATCCGTTTTTTACCCATCCTTTTTGCCAGCAGAGCCTGTCCCAGGGTGTTGTTTATTTTATGAGCACCGGTATGGTTTAAATCTTCACGCTTCAGGTATATTTTTGCTTTACCATATCTTCCAGTAAGCTGCCCGGCATAGTAAAGGGGCGTTGGCCTGCCGCTGTAGTTTTTGAAATAATAGTGAAGCTCTTCCCAGTAACCGGGATCATTTTTACAGTGTCGATAGCTCTCTTCCAGCTCTAACAGGGCGCTCATGAGTGTTTCCGGCACAAAGCGCCCCCCAAAAATACCAAAATAGCCATTTTGATCAGGCTTTCCCATTTGCTTCCCACCTCCGAACCTCGCTAACAAAGTGTTTGATTAAATGAGCATCTTTTTCCCCCTCTTTTTCTACTCCCGAACTGACATCGACACCATCAGGCCGGATCGACTGCAAAGCCTTATAGACATTACCAGGGTTTAAACCTCCTGCTGCAATCAACCAGCAGGGGATGAGATCGGCTTGAAATGGTTTGAAACTCTCCCAATCCCAAGGTTCGCCGGTTCCGCCCGGGCGGCCGGGAAGATAAGAGTCGATCAGGCAGGCCATAATCTTGCCCCGATAGGCCTTGATATCAAAATAACCCCTTTCCGCGTCGGCCCGGAAGGCTTTTATGGTCTTACCTGAAAAACGGCTGCAGTAAGACGGGCTTTCCATACCGTGAAACTGAAGTAAATCCAGGCCAAGGTAATTTTGGATCCAGGCCACTTTATGCTCCATTTCGTTAACAAATACACCAACCTTTTTTAAACCGGGCGGAAGGTGTTTTATAATACTTCCGGCCTCTTCAACCGTAACTCTGCGCTTGCTCTCGGCAAACACAAAGCCCACTGCGTCAGCACCGGCCTCTGCGCAGGCCTGTGCTGTCTCCAGGGATGTAATACCGCATATTTTTATCCACATTGGCTTTTTACTCTCCTTTCAAACCTTATAATTCAGCAAGGTTTTAAGTTTAGCTTCAGGATCAACCGCCTTGATTAAAGCTTCTCCAATCAAGGCGGCATCAACCCCCGCTTCATCCAGCTTCATCAGGTCTTCTCGGGAATTGATCCCGCTTTCGCCAACTAAAACAACATCATCCGGCACCTGTCTGGACAGCTCCAGGGTAGTGGTAAGATCAACCTGGAAAGTCGTTAAATCCCGGTTGTTTATCCCAATAGTGCCGGCACCGGCTTTCAGGGCTATTTCCAATTCATCTATATTATGGACTTCCACCAGGGGCTCCATACCGAGAAAACGGGTTAACTGCAAAAGGTAGCCAAGAAGCGCTTTGTTTAGTATAGCCACGATCAAAAGCAGCGCATCAGCACCATTAGCCCTGGCTTCATATACCTGGTATTGATCAATAATAAAGTCCTTGCATAAAACAGGCAGACCGGTTTTTTGTTTAACCGGCGCCATGTAGGACCTGTTTCCTTTAAAATAGCGTTCTTCTGTAATTACTGAAATAGCCCGAGCTCCACCCCGGCAGTAAGCCTCAGCTAAACCCAGGGGATCAAAACCGGGATTAAGTTCACCTTTTAAGGGAGAAGCACGTTTAATTTCAGCAATAATTGAGCAACCCCGGTTTTCTGCCAGGGCCTGGCCGAACAGCAGCGGTGAATCCTGTCTGGCAATAATTTCCATAAGTAAAGCCAGTGGCTTTTGCTTTTGATCCCGGTCCAACTGTTCAGCTTTATTATTAATTATTTCTCTAAGCAGCATGGCTTCAGGCAGATGAGAGGCGCGGTTCTGCCTTTTCCTCCTCTCCAGAGAACCGGGCAGTAAACTGCCTCAGGGCATCAAGTTTCTGCAAGGCCAGGCCTGAATAAACCGCTTCCCGGGCCATTACAATTCCTTCAGCTATATCAGGGACCCTATCTGCCGCGTAAAGAACAGCAGCTGCGTTAATCAGGGCCAGGTCCAGCTTCGGCCCGGACGATCCTTTCAAAATTTGAACAGTAATATCGGCATTTTCTTTTAGATTCCCGCCTTTGAAATCTTCCTGAAATGCCTTTCGCAGGCCCAGCTTTTCCGGATCAAGATAGTATGTTTTCATTGCCTCAGCCCTTACCTCGGTAACTTTCGTTGGCCCCAGGGTCGATATCTCATCCATACCCCCTTCTCCGTGAACAACCAGTGCCGATTTAACGCCAAGCCTCATCAACACCTGGCCAATAATTTCTGTCAGCTCCGGAGCGTAAACCCCGATCAGCTGGACTTGAACTCCTGCCGGATTGACCAGCGGTCCGAGTAAATTAAAAACTGTCCTGATACCAATTTCTTTCCTGGCCTTTACAGCATGCTTCATAGCAGAATGGAAAGTAGGGGCAAATAAGAAAGCCATGCCTGTTTCTTCAATACAACGGGCAGCAGCCGGCGGGGGAAGTTCAACGTTTACTCCCAGGGCTTCCAGGACATCCGCGCTGCCGCAGTTGCTCGACACGGCGCGGTTCCCGTGCTTAGCTACAGCTACCCCGCAGGAGGCCACTATAAAGGCCACGGTGGTTGAAACATTATAAGTATGAAGCATGTCACCACCTGTTCCACAGGTATCGGCGAGCCTCATTCCTGTAACGCTGACCGGACTGGCTTTAGCCCTGATTGCTTTAGCAAAACCGGTAATCTCTTTCTCGGTTTCTCCTTTCATGCACAGGGCTGTAATCAGTGCGGCCACCTGGGAATCGGTTGCCATTCCTTCCATGATTTCGGTCATAACATTATAAGCTTCTTTTTCTTCAAGACTGCTTCCACAGCTTATAACAGCGATAGCTTCTTTCACTCTCATTTCATAACCGCTCCTTCTTTAAGGAAATTAAACAATATTTTTTTACCATTTTCAGTTAAAACTGACTCCGGGTGAAATTGTATGCCATGAATTGGCAGCTCTCTGTGTGACAACCCCATTATCTCGCTATCTTCTGAAACTGCCGTTATCTTAAGCACTTCCGGAACAGTATCATAATTAACAGCCAGGGAATGGTACCGTCCCGCTAAAAAAGGATTGTCAAGACCTTCGAAAAGCCCGCCTCCATCATGTTTGATCATGGACACCTTGCCGTGCATAAGTTTTTTAGCCGGCCCTATTTTCCCTCCAAAAGCCCGGCCGATGGCCTGGTGCCCCAGGCAAACTCCTAACAAAGGAATATCCGGTGGCAGGGCATCAAGCAGATCCAGGCAAATCCCCGCCTGTTCTGGCCTTCCCGGCCCCGGTGACAGGATGATTTTTTCCGGATTCAAACCGGCCACTTCTTCCGGGGTAATCTTATCATTGCGAAACACTTCAATTGCCTTTCCGTCCGTTAACTCTCCACAATATTGGACCAGGTTATAAGTAAAAGAGTCGTAATTATCAATGATAAGAATCATTACAGCTCCTCTCCGGCCAGTTTAAGCGCTTTTAACAAGACCCTGGCCTTGTTTATTGTTTCCTCATACTCGGCATCAGGCTGCGAATCTGCCACTATTCCGGCGCCGGCCTGAGCATAGGCTTTGCCGCTTCGAAACACAACTGTCCTGATGGTTATACAGGTATCCATGTTACCGTTAAAAGAAAAATAGCCAATCGCGCCTGCATAAGGACCCCGCTTAGTCGGTTCAAGTTCATAAATTATCTCCATCGCTCTTACCTTGGGGGCCCCGGAAACAGTTCCGGCCGGGAAACAAGCGGCAAAAGCATCAAAGGCATCTTTATTCCCGGCCAGTTTGCCGCTTACTTCTGACTCCAGATGCATTACATGCGAATACCTTTCGCATTCCATGAAAACAGGTAGCTCAATACTGCCAAACTCCGAGACCCGGCCCAGATCATTGCGTCCAAGATCGACTAACATTACGTGCTCCGCTCTTTCTTTCGCGTCACTAACCAGTTCCTGCTCATATTTATAGTCTTCCTCCGGTGTTTCTCCCCTGGGCCTGGTTCCGGCTATAGGCCTGGTTGTAACAGTTTTATTTTCAACCCTGGTCAGCATTTCTGGTGAAGCACCTGCTATTTGATAATCGCTGAAATCAAGATAGTACATATACGGGGAAGGGTTTAAGGTGCGCAGGGTCCGGTATACTTCAAAGGGATCCACAGCAGTTTCTGCTGCAAACCTTTGAGAAAGAACGGTTTGTAAAATATCTCCGGCATAAATATACTGCTTAATAGCTTCTACCTTCTTAACATATTCATTCCTGCTAATGTTGCTTTTGATAGGAAGCTCATCGAGCAGGGTTTCATGGCTGTTTACCCGCTTTAGTGAATAGTTATTGTTGTTCTTTATAGCATTCTCCACCTGTTCGATCTTTTCTAAGGCATCAGTATAGGCCCTTTCGGGATCATCAGCAGGGCGGCTATTGATGATGATTTTCAGACGCGAGCGGTAATGATCAAATACCAGGACAACTTCGGGAAAAATATAATGAGCATCAGGCAACTCCAGGTCATCCGGCGGATGATTGGGCAGGCGTTCAAACAAGCGTACTGAGTCATAACCGGCATAACCTACAGCTCCACCAAAAAATCTGGGCAGCCCAGGATCTTCAGGGGTCCGGTATGAGTTTATAATTTCACGAAGAACAGAGCTGAATTTCTGCTTTCTTACCTCCTTTTTACCTTCGCTTAACAGCTCCACTTCCTCTCCTCTAGCCTGCACAGTCAAAAACGGTTCGCCGCCAATAAATGAATAACGCGATAAACTGATACTACCCTCCACGCTCTCCAACAGGCAGGAACAGGTTCCTTTAAAAACCTTGGCATAAACTGAAACAGGTGTTTCCAGATCGGCAACAATCTCTCTGTAAACTGGAATGAGATTGTATTTTCCGGACATCCTGATGTACTGCTCTTTTACCGGGCTGCAGCAGTATACCTTTTCCATTTACTTTTCCTCCTTTCAAAATAACAATTTAATAAAAAAACCCTTCGCCCATAAAAGGGTGAAAGGTTTTCTTCCACGGTGCCACCTTAATTAGATCTGCCTGCCTTGATTATTATACCGGTGGGGATTATGCCGGCTGGGACAACTGTGAAAAGAAAGCAATAAAAAGCCTTTCATCTCTGGGACGAAAGGCTAACTTCCGCGGTGCCACCCGACTTTGAATCCCACCCTGTAAAAATAACCAAAGGGGAAAATCTCACTTTAGCAGGATACGGGCCCTTAACCGAAATCAGTTATGAGCTGATATCCCCCTCATTGTTACGGTCGAGGTTTCCGTCGGAGTCTACTGACAAACTATCTATGCTTTCGATCCGCTGCTCCCGGGCCCATTCTGTATGCTTGCATGTACCGGTTTTCCACTGCCGCCGGCTCTCTGTTACATCCCGGACATACCTACTCTTCCCGATCAAGGCATTTATCAATATTAAGTTCCTACATTAATAACACAGCAAACTAAACTTGTCAATACTATTATGCTAATTTCTTTTTTAAATGCAAATCCAAAAATATTTTACATACTGCGGTGAGTTTATTACCCTTATGTCTGACGGGATGTGATTATGGTTGCCACGGAAAAAATAGAAAACCTCATCACCTGCCTCATAAACAAAGCCACATCGGCCTTCACTTTCATCATCATTAATCCGGTTGACCCAGTAACTTTTCACTACTCCCGCTGTTCCCAGCGATTCATACCATTGCAAATCATAACTGATATGCCCTTCATCAGCCAGACTGAGAATAGTATCAATCGCTGTAACCACTCCCGGCTGGAACATATCGGATCTTAGATTATGGGCTTTTACCTCAAAATCTTCAAACACCAAGGTTTCATTTTGGCCTTCAATAATTACCTCGGGCACTATAATAGTGCCATCATTTTCTCTTTTCCGCTCTTCCTCTTCGCGGTAAATTTTATATACTGAAGCAATATATTCTTCAGTCGAATGGACAATTCTCAAAAACATTTCATCTTTGTAGGGGTAATGATCTATTCGAAAAACAGAACGCTCTCGCCATCCCCCATCATAAAAAGCATCATACCACCACTCGGTATGGCCATTCATCTCAGTTATGACATAGGTATTCATATCTTCATCAAAATAGTAATCTAATTCAATCTGGCCGTTTTCATCCAGATGGACCAGGACATCAAAAATCGAGAAATATCCTTCCCTGAAAATATCGTCCCGCACGGTTTGCACTTCTTGAGGATTAAAAGAAAAAGTGCCCACGTCTTCAATTTCCATCTCATTTTCTAAAGCTGAAGCTGTCTCACTAATTTCGCCATATATACGGTTTTCTTCCTCGGCTGTATCAGCTTCCATAGCCACTTCTTCTTCATCTGGGGAATCTGCCTGCTCTTTTGCCCGCTCCTCTGCGCAGCTTGTAGCTATAAACAGTGAGAACATAATAGCAACTATTAAAAAGAATAAATGTTTAGATTTCACATTTCCAACCTCCTTTTTGATTCGGCAGCAAAGAATTTCTACTA